>CAYXEK010000017.1:0-142 GCA_964463985.1 uncultured Verrucomicrobiota bacterium | reverse complement strand
TCGGGTGACTGCATTTCAAATGCGGATCACTGTCATCCCATTGATATATTAATATTCGCATAATTGTCTCGATAATTTCAACTGTCTTGGTAGATGCTATGAGTGATGCTCAATCTGTGCTACAATCGTTTTTTTTCACAAC
>CAYXEK010000016.1:39718-56099 GCA_964463985.1 uncultured Verrucomicrobiota bacterium | reverse complement strand
TGGGGGAGGGGGGATGGAGGTGTGACCCTGGGGGATGGGGGGATGTGACCCTTGGGGATGTTAACCAATTACAAAAGGGGACATTTTAAACGAGTGTTGACACGCCCGGCGTATGGCGCTTTACAAGCGCGGAAATTTGGAATATATTTTCCACTGCATCCGCACGGGGGACGAAAAGTATAATGATAATTTACGGTATAATTTTGCTGGGATTGGCGGCTGGGGCTTGGTGGGCTATGTGCGTCCGGCGCGGGCTGGTGCGACTCCGCAAGCAGGCTGTGGGCGCCTGGGAGCAACTGGCGGCGCAATTGCTGGCGCGGCGCAAGGCGGTTGCCGCCTGGTTCGAGCAGCCGCGCGCCGAGGATTATGCCGGACGCAGCGTGGCGCGATTGGATGATGTTCGCCAGGCTTTGCGCGAAGGGCCGCTGGAGGGGGACATCCGGTTGCTGTGTCAGGCGGAAGGCGATTTGAACGCGGCGTTGCAGACGATGATGGCGCCGGAGGCTTCGAACGGGTCCGGCCGGCTGCCGCCGGCTGAGCGCGCGCGCATTGCTGCCTGCAATAACCGTATCCGGCTGGCGGCGGAGTTTTACAACACGCAGGCCTTGATTTACAATACGCGCCTGGCGACCATGTCCCTCAAACTGCCCGCCTATCTGGGCGGGTTCCGTCCGCTGGAACTTTTTACTGCGCCGGTGTAACTTCGGCGGCCAGTCCATTTTCCGGGTCAGCTACGCCGACTTCCAGTTGGGTCATCGTCCAGCTTCGGCCCGACCGCGGCCGGCTGATTTCCAACCGCAGCGCGTCGGTCCGGACGGTGCCGCCGGCGATGGTTTGCCGCGGCGTTTCTTCGTAAATGGGCAGTCCATTCCGGATGGCAAACTTGTCCAGTGTTGCAGGAATGCCGGCGGCTATTGTCTGCCAGCCGGCTTCAGTCCGCGCCAGCAAGTTGAACTCGGAAGGCCGATCCTGGTCGAACCGGCCGTAGCGGAACGTCAAACGATTGACGGTGTAAACGCGGGGCAGATCAATTTGCACCCACATGCCGGTTTGCTGCGGCGCGTGGGTGGTCCAGCGCGATTGGCAATCGCCGTCGGTGAGTTTATGCAAGCCGGCCTGATTGTGGCTGGCGCTTTTTTTGAGCATTTGGCCCGGCAACGATCGCGACGGGTTTGGCCTGGCTGGGGCGGAAAAATCGTAATAAACCTTGAGGTCGTCCAGGACGGCGCGCCGGCTGACGACTCCCATGATCCGCATATGTTCTTCGAATTTGCGGGGATTGAGAAACCGGGTACGGCCGGTCAGCACGTAGGCAATGTTGCCAGCCTGGGCGACCTCGGATTTGTAGGGCAAGGGCCAGTGCGGGAAACGTTCGTTGACCGGCTGGCTGCAAAGGATGTTTTCATCGGTCATAAAATCAATGCGGTAGGCCGTCCAATGCGGGGCGAAACAATGCCGGATGCCCCGGTTCTGGAGGAAGGCGATGGCGGGGCGCAGGTCGGGTGCGGAGACATGGCGGACGGCGAAGTCCGGCTCCCGCCAGGCGCGCATCAGGCGCAGGCCGGCGTACAGGTTGTATCCCGCCAGCGCCGCCATGATGATGGCCAGGCCGCACCGCGCCAGGCGCGCCGGCCGGGTCCGGCCGGCATCCGCCGCCGCGGCCAGGCCGGCCCAGATCAGCGGGAAACACCAGACGGCCGGCAGGAGGTAGCGCGTGCTGCGGGAGTCGAACCGGGCGCTCGCGACGGCGGCCGCCGTTGCCGCCAGCGCGATGGCCAGAAACAGGTCCCAGGGCGCCAACTCCAGCCGGCGCCGGCGCAGCAGTCCGGCCAGCAGCCGGCCGGCGCGCAACAGCAGCAGCGCGGCGCAGACCGCCAGCCATAAGTAAAACGCCGCCGGGTCCAGTTGCGGGATGAAATGCAGCGGCGTTTCGTCCGGGAAAACATTCGGTTCGATGCCGAGGGCCGAGAGCATGGCCTGGCGGAATGCGCCGCCGGTCAGGCGCTGGCGGATCGCGTCCCAACCGGCGGTGTCTGACACGGCCCGGTGCGCCCCGGGGATCAGCCATTTGGCCAGCAGGAACGGCAGCAGCCCCAGTCCCAGTCCCGCCAGCCATGCCGCCAGGCGGCCTGCCAGCCGCCGCCCGGTTCCCGCCAGCACGGCATAGATGCCGGCCCCCAGCGTCACCGGCAGGGCCAGCATGGTGGAACTGAAGGCCAGGCCGCCGGCCAGGCCGCAGCCGAAGGCCCAGCGCCGGCGCCGGGCATGCAAGGCTGCCAGGATGGCCAGCAGGCTGCAGGCGGTCAGGGCGGTGTAGCCGGTGATACGGTAGGCGCTTTGCTGCATCAGGAGATAGGCGGATGGGAACAGCATCCACAGCGCGGCGCTCCACCCCGCCCAGCGCATACGGCTTCCGCCGCCGCCGTCCGCCGTCCGCAGCGCCTGCCGCAGGATCAACAGCAGCAGCGCCACATCCAGCAACCCGAACAGAAAGGGAATCAGCCGCGCGCCGAATTCTGTCCGGGGCAGCCAGCGGACGAAGGGCGCGGCCAGATAGGATTCCAGCGGGAACCGGTAAGGCTGGGACATTACCAGCAAGTGCGGCCGGCCAGCGGCAATGTGCTTGGCCATGAGAAATTCAATGGCTTCGTCGGAAGTAACCGGAGCATGCCGGACACTGATGCAGAAAAAAACCAGCCGCAGCGCCAGAGCGCCCAGGGCGAGCAGGATGCAAGCGCCGATCAGCGCTTTGTGTTGGATAGTATATCTCATGACCTGGTGTTCGGTGTTCAGTGTCCCGGGGCGGTGTTCAGGGTTGCCGGGTTCAACGGTTGTTTGAGGTGGGAGGCCATCCGTGCCATCCGCATCATCCGTGGTTATGTGAGATCGCTATCGAAATCGATCCCGATAGCGATTCCAACCCGACGTTGTATTTTTGCTTTCTTACCTGTGGGATGTTACTGGCATTATTTTGAAATTTGCTCATCCAGGTATTCTCCCAGGGCTTCCTGCCAGGAACGGATGGGGTAGTCCAGCGCCGCCTGGATGCGGTTCAGGTCAAACCGCGAATTCAATGGCCGCGCCGCCCGCGCCGGGAATTCGCCGGTGCGGCATGGCGTAAGCTGGTTAGCCAATCCGCAACGATCAAGCGTGAATTGCGCCACTTCAAATCGCGAGGAGCATCCGGTATTGGCAAAATGATACAGTCCCGTGCATTGCCGGTCCAGCAGTCGGGCAATGGCCCGGCTCATATCGCGTGTCCAAGTCGGCGCGCCGATCTGGTCGGCAACGATCTTCAAGGGCGCGCCGGTCCGCGCCCGTTCCAGGATTTTGGCGATAAAATTGGTTCCATGCCGCCCGTAACTCCACTGAACGCGCATGATCAAGCAGGGACAGCCGCTTTGCAGCAAGGCTTGTTCTCCGGCGAGTTTCGTCCGTCCGTAAACGCTGAGCGGGCGGGGCGGATCGTCTTCGCGCCAGGGGCGCGTCCCCTGGCCGTCGAAAACAAAGTCCGTGGAAATATGAACAACAAAAATATTTCGCCTGTGGGCAATCGCCGCCATGCCGGCCACGGCGCGGGCGTTGACCGCGTCCGCGCGTTCCGGTTGGTCCTCGGCGCCGTCCACATTCGTGAAGGCGGCGCAATTGACAACTATTTCGGCGCCGTCCAAAGCCTTTTCCATCTGTGCGGTTCGGGTGACATCGCACTCGGGCAAATCCCAGACATGAACCTCATGGCCGGCGGCGGCCAGCGCGGGCGCCAGGTCGGAGCCCAGCATGCCGCGGCCGCCGAGGATGGCGATGGATTTGCCGGGCTTGCCGGAGGCCGCGCTGTTTGCAGCGGTATGGCCGGCGGGGCGGATCGTTTGTGTTTTTGTTGGCATCATGATTTTTAACCTCCTTCAAAAGATTTATAAGGAGATATCTCGCTCCCTGGAGCAAATTTCAAAACTATCGTTTTGGAAGTTTTAAGCCTGTAACGGTTAATAGAGATTCAAGGTGCAACGGTTGAGGGAGGGTCAGGGTCAGCGGTAAGCCAATTCCAACCTCAACCAACCGTTGAACCCGCTTCAACCTCTGACAACCCTGAACACTGACCATTTTTGAAAGAAACACCCAAGTTAATTTGAATCCATGACGCCGATTTCCAGTTGGGTGATCGTCCAGTTGCGGTACGGACGCGCCTCGCTGATCTCCAGGCGCAAGGCGTCAGCCTTGACTGCCGGGCCTTTGATGGTTTGGCGCGGTTCAATCCCGTACACCGGGTGGCTTTTGCGCATGGCGAATTTATCGTAAGCCGCCGGCAGGTTGGTGGCGGCGACTTGCCAGCCTGCAGGTGTGCGCGCCATCACTTTCAATCCGGCGGCATGGTCCAAATAATAACGTCCGTAATGCAGCGTCAAACGGTTGATTTCGTAAAACCCCGGCAGTTCCACCTGCACCCACATGCCGGTTTGCTGGCCCGCGCGGGTTGTCCAGCGTGATTGATAGTTGCCGTCGGTAAGTTTGCGCAGGTCGGCCTGGCCGTGGCTGGCGCCGGCTTTGATCAGTTCCGCCGGCAAACGGCGCGATTTTCCGTACACGGCGCCATCCTGAAAATCATGGTAAATCATGAAATCGCCAAGGTTGGTTTTTTGGCACGCGACATCCATGATCCGCAGATGCTCTTCGAATTTCTGCGGGGTGAGAAACCGCGTGTGGCCGGTCAGAACATAGGCGACATTGCTGGAGGCATCCACGGTTTCCTTGTAAGGCAGGGGCCAGTCCGGGAAGCGTTCGTTGACTGGTTGGCTGCATAGAATTTGGCTGCCGGCGACAAAATTTATCCGGTATGCCACCCAGTAAGCCGCGACGCAATGCCGGATGCCCCGGTTCTGGAGGAAGGCGATGGCGGGGCGCAGGTCGGGTGCGGAGACATGGCGGACGGCGAAGTCCGGCTCCCGCCAGGCGCGCATCAGGCGCAGGCCGGCGTACAGGTTGTATCCCGCCAGCGCCGCCATGATGATGGCCAGGCCGCACCGCGCCAGGCGCGCCGGCCGGGTCCGGCCGGCATCCGCCGCCGCGGCCAGGCCGGCCCAGATCAGCGGGAAACACCAGACGGCCGGCAGGAGGTAGCGCGTGCTGCGGGAGTCGAACCGGGCGCTCGCGACGGCGGCCGCCGTTGCCGCCAGCGCGATGGCCAGAAACAGGTCCCAGGGCGCCAACTCCAGCCGGCGCCGGCGCAGCAGTCCGGCCAGCAGCCGGCCGGCGCGCAACAGCAGCAGCGCGGCGCAGACCGCCAGCCATAAGTAAAACGCCGCCGGGTCCAGTTGCGGGATGAAATGCAGCGGCGTTTCGTCCGGGAAAACATTCGGTTCGATGCCGAGGGCCGAGAGCATGGCCTGGCGGAATGCGCCGCCGGTCAGGCGCTGGCGGATCGCGTCCCAACCGGCGGTGTCTGACACGGCCCGGTGCGCCCCGGGGATCAGCCATTTGGCCAGCAGGAACGGCAGCAGCCCCAGTCCCAGTCCCGCCAGCCATGCCGCCAGGCGGCCTGCCAGCCGCCGCCCGGTTCCCGCCAGCACGGCATAGATGCCGGCCCCCAGCGTCACCGGCAGGGCCAGCATGGTGGAACTGAAGGCCAGGCCGCCGGCCAGGCCGCAGCCGAAGGCCCAGCGCCGGCGCCGGGCATGCAAGGCTGCCAGGATGGCCAGCAGGCTGCAGGCGGTCAGGGCGGTGTAGCCGGTGATACGGTAGGCGCTTTGCTGCATCAGGAGATAGGCGGATGGGAACAGCATCCACAGCGCGGCGCTCCACCCCGCCCAGCGCATACGGCTTCCGCCGCCGCCGTCCGCCGTCCGCAGCGCCTGCCGCAGGATCAACAGCAGCAGCGCCACATCCAGCAACCCGAACAGAAAGGGAATCAGCCGCGCGCCGAATTCTGTCCGGGGCAGCCAGCGGACGAAGGGCGCGGCCAGATACGACATGATCGGGAATTGGTACGGCTGCGCCAGGAACAACAGATGGTGCTGGCCGGCGGCAATCTCCCCGGCCATCAGGAATTCCACCGCTTCATCCGAAGTAACGGGAACCTGCCGGACACTGATGCAGAAAAAAACCAGCCGCAGCGCCAGGGCAGCAAGAACCGGCAGGATGATGCAGGCGGCGAGGAGCTTTTTATTCATGCCTGTTTCGGCGGCTGCCGGGCAACCAGATCATTGACATGCGCCAGCGAATCGAAAGTGCCTGCGTCGCTCCACCAGCCCGGCAGCATATCCAATTGCATCAAGCCCTGCCGGACGTAAGCGTTGTTGACATCGGTAATTTCCAATTCGCCGCGCCGGCTGGGCCGGCAGGTGCGGATGATGTCGAAAACTTCCGCATCGTAGAAGTATATCCCGGTAACGGCGATATTTGATCTGGGGCGGGCGGGCTTTTCCTCGATGCCCTCCACGCGTCCGTCCCTCACTTCCGCCACGCCGAACCGCTCCGGGTCGGTTACAGCCTTTCCCAGGATGCGCGCGCCGCGCCCCTGTTTGCGGAAAGCCGCAGCGAAAGGGGCCAGCGCATCCTCGAAAATATTATCGCCCAGTATGACGGACATCGGGTCGCCATGGCAGAAATTCTCGGCCAGACTAAGCGCCTGGGCGATGCCGCCGGCCTCATCCTGCACCTTATAGGTGAAATGGCACCCGAATTCGCGGCCGGAGCCGAGCAGGCTGACCATGTCGCCCATGTGTTCGGTGCCCGTCACCACCAGGACTTCTGCAATCCCCGCGCCGGTGAGTTTTTCGATCGGGTAGTAGATCATCGGCTTGCGGCCGACGGGCAGCAGGTGCTTGTTAGTAACCTTGGTCAGGGGCATTAAACGCGAGCCGGTGCCGCCTGCCAGAACGATGCCTTTCAGATTCATGGTGCAGCCTTGGTATAGGTGAAATCCGCGGGCAAATCGCGGAACGGCAGGTTTTGCTGGTCTTTCGGCGAGAGCAACGGCGCCTTGGTGGGCCAGGCGATGCGCAAGTCCGGATCATTCCAGATCAGCCCGCGTTCGCCTTGCGGGTAATAATAATCGCCGCAGGCGTAAATGACGTCCGCCTGCGGACTGGTTACGCAGAAACCATGCGCGAAGCCCACGGGGACGAACAATTGCTTGCGGTTTTCCGCGGACAGTTTCACGCCGATCCACTGGCCGAAGGTGGGAGAACCGCGGCGAATATCCACTGCTACATCGAAGACCGCGCCCTGCAATACGCGCACCAGTTTGGCCTGAGGCTGGCCGACCTGGTAATGCAGTCCGCGCAGGGTGTTTTGGATGGAATGGGAATGGTTGTGCTGGACGAATTCCATATCTATGCCATGCTTGGCGAACAGTTTCCGGCTGTAGGTTTCCATGAAAAAGCCGCGGCTGTCGCTGAAGACCGTCGGCTCGATCAAAATCACATCCGGCAAGGCAGTCGGCATGAAACGCATTTCGCTTCTCCCATCAAAAACCCCGCATTATCGGGTTTTGGCCGCCAAAAAACAATATTTTTTTGCGCCTGCGCCGATCTGGGCGCATTTCACTTCCGCCGGGGTTGGTTGTGATGAATTTTCCCGGGCTACGGCGGCCCCGCGCGGATGGCGCAAGCTTGAAGTTTATCCCGCCGCGCTGGACTGCCCTGGAAAGGCCGTTCGCCATGGATCCATCCTGTTTATATCATGAGCCAGTTTCAGTGGCATCCCATGGAAAATTGGAATGATGGAACGATGGAATAATGGGGACGGGGTTGCGGCGCACAATCAAGCGAGCAAAATACCGGAACCACGTTTAATAAAAAAAGCGCGACCATATTTTGCAACTCTTTGATTTTCAACATTCCATTATTCCACTATTCCAGCATTCCCGTCCCTGTGGGACGGTAATGAGCCAGTTTCAAAACTCTCGGACGACGTGGAAGTCGTCCCTCCAAGATGCAAAATCATCCCGTTTTTGGAGGGGCGGGTTCCACCCCGACCTTTTTGGCAGGACTTGTGCAAATGACTCATAAGTCCGGGTGATGGCATCATTCCTGTTGTCTCTCCGTATCGCCTGGTGCTCGCCAGGCGCAAGCGGCGTCGAGGCGCGCCGAGCCCGCCCGGATCCCTGTCGAATGGTCGTTTTTTACGAAAAAGATACAGCCTGCGTCAGCCAGTCGGCTATGGTTTGAAAACCGTTGATATCAAAACTTCCGCGGTTGCGCAATGCCATCGCTTCCAATGCGCCGCCGCGCCGCATTTGCGACAGAGTCTGCCCGAAAGTTTCAGCTTGCGCCGGACCGGCAATCACGCCGGCCGCGCCGCGGCGCAGCAGCAGGTCGCGGTTCAGCGGGGCAAAGGAGCCGATGCACGGCTCCAGGATGAACATCGGCAGGCCCAGTCCCAGCGCCCAATTGGCGCGTTCATGCGCCGGCGCGATAAAATAATCGAACTCATGAAACCGGCCGGCGGTGATATTATCCAGTTCGGCGTGCGTTTGATATGTCAGGATGGCCGTTTGGGACTGGTCCTGGGCGGCGCTATTGCCGGCCGCGGCCATGTGCCGCGCGAGGCGTCCGCCGGTGCGCGCGAAAACGATGGTTCGTCCGCCGGCGCGCGCGGCGGAAGCGGCCGCGCGCGCGAGCAATGCCGCGTGCGGGGCTGGTTCCGCTCCGGATGAAAACAAGGCGCCCGTCAGCGGCGCGTCCGTCCGGTAACGCCGCAGGCGGGCATCGGCCAGTGTCTCGGCCTTTGCGGCCAGGGCGGGTTCGATGCACAGGCCGGAAACCAGGATGCGTGCGTCCGCCAGGCCATGCCGCTTCAATTCATCCGCCTGGGCTGCCAGCGGGACGATGAAATGTCCCTGGCAGTTGATGATGGATTCGGCGGGCAGCACCAGCTCGCCGTGCTGGTAAACCAGATCCGGATAATTGCGCAGGATTGCAGCCAGCAGGGGATGCGATACCACCAGCGGCCCGGACCGGCGGGCGGCCGCCCGGCGCGCCGGCCGCCCCAGCAGCCGCAGCGCCAGCGGATTATGCCGGCAATCGGCGCGGCGGCGTATCCGGTCATACCAAGTTGTGCCACCGCCAAGCGAGGACCCGCGTTCGTAAAGCCAGGCCGCCAACCGCCAGGCGGCGTGGGCGGTCAAGCCGGGCAGGTCGGCGATGTCCCATGTCTCCGCGGACTCCGCCGGCAGGCAGGCGCGGATGCCGTCCAGGTAAAACGGATGGCCGCGGCCGATATTGACATATAAAAAAGTGGCCGGCATGGCGGAGAACGCAACAAGTTATATTCTCACCAATGGCGGCGTAATCGCCGGCAGCGCCGGCGCCGCGCGCCTGATCGGATGACCGCTGCGGGGCCTGTTGCGGTTTCGGCTTGTCCGCCTTGCCTGTATGTCAGGCGGATGGCGGCCCGGGTTGCCGGTCCATGCGCTTGGTCAGGACAAACATCTTGAAAGCGTCGGTGGCGATGACGTCTTCTTCGTGGAATCCCTGTTTCAGGCAAAGTTTCAACGCCTGTTGCATCTGGTCCGTGCCACGGAAATTAACATTCTGGTAATGCCGGTCAAAGCAGAATTCCATGGCCTTGCGCATCAGCATTTCGCCGTAGCCTTTCCCGCGGCAATCTTTGCGGACGAATACCCGGCGCAGCAAGGCGGTATCGGGCGAATCCTCCTTGATGGCGACGGTGCCGATAATGCGGCCGTCTTTTTCCGCCACGAGAAAGATATCCTTGGCGCCGCTGTAGTAGGCCGAGGGATTTTCCAGGTCGTGCCGGGCGTAAGCGCCCTGCACGGCCCCGAATTCGTCGCGCATGATTTCGTCAATCAACTGGCGGACTTGCTCGTTGTCTGATGGTTGAATCTGGCGGATCGAAATCATGGCATGCTTTCCTGCTTTGGGCGGATTCGCTTCATTGCGGTTGCGTCCCGGCGTCCGGCGCGCCGGCATTAGTAGTCATGGCGGCGGGCGCGGGAAGTTCCAGTTCCGGCCGGCGCCGCGGCGCGGCATTTTCGTCCCGGTCGGGGTCGGGCTTGGCCAGGTCGCTGGCGGTCCAGCCCTTGAGCCACATGTTGGTGGCATCGCCCATGGCGGCATGGCGCCGGGCGGTTTCCTCCAGGGCGCGCTCCGGGGTGTCCAGCACGTAGGGGGTGATCATGACCAGCAATTCACGCCGGGCTTTTTCCTCGGTGTCGGAGCGGAACAAAAGGCCCAGCAGCGGAATGCGGCGCAAAAACGGAATGCCGGAATTGCCGGTGGATTCTTCGGTGCTGACCAGTCCGCCCAGCACGATGGTGCGGCCGTCGTTGATGGCGACGGAAGCGTTCAATTCGCGGGTGGTGATGATCGGCACCTTGTTCTGGTCAATCGTCACATCGCCGCCGGTGTTGTCTATGGTCTGTTCGATTTCCATCACTACGAAGCCTTTTTTATTGATGCGCGGCGTCACATTCAATTCAATGCCGATGTCGGTGTATTGATATGCCGACTGCTGCACCCCTCCGGAGGATAAACTGGTGGATGTGACGATCGGCCGTTTCTCGCCCACGAGGATTTTGGCTTCGGTATTGTCGGTGGTGAGGATGATGGGCGTGGAGAGGATGCGGGCATCGGATGAAGTGGCCAGCATGTTCAGCACGGCGTCAATGTTGAAATCGAACAGCGTGAAATAATAGGTCAGGCCGGAAAGATCTCCGGCGGGGCTGTCGGCAATGGTGGTGATATTGGCGGCATTGCGCAAGGCGCCCTGGGTGCCGACGCGGCTGGCGCCGGAAAATCCCAGGAAGGCCCGGCGTTCTCCGGATTGTTTTTCATTGTAGGCGATCATGGAGCGTTGCAGCCAATCCACGCCCATGCGCGTGTTGTCGTCCAGGTTAACCTCGATGATTACCACCTCGATCAGCACCTGGGAGAGCATGATGTCCACCTTGGTCAGGACATCCTCAATCACCGCCATGTCGGTTTTGCTGGCCATGATCAGCAGCGCATTGATCCGGGGATCGGCGATGATTTTTACGTCATCGGAGAGCCGGCCTTCAATGGTGATTTCACCGCTGGATTCGCGGGCGGCGGCGGGTTGGGCTTGGCCGGGTTGCGGAAAAGACGGCGGCAACGGACGGGTTTTGCTGTCGTCCTGTTTCTTGTCGGCGGGGGTTTTGGCAGTCGAGGACGACTTGGAGGCGCCCACCAGGCTGTTTAAAACATCCACCACCTTCTCGGAATCGGCATATTCCAGTCGGATTACCTTGATGGAGACATCCGGCTCAACCTGTTTGTCGAGGGCGGAAATGATGTTGTCGAAAAACGCGAACTGGTCCGGGCGGGTGATGATGATCAGGATATTCGTGCGGTCATCGGCGACGATTTTCACCTTGCCCTGGATCAGGCTGCGGTCCATGGAGCCGGCGGACGATGTGGTTGCCGCGGCCGCCGGGGTAGGGGGCTGGCCGGGCCGGCGGAGCGGCATGCGGGCGGCAAGCAACTGCTGCCGCAGCAGCGAGGCGCGGTTGTCCGTGGTCTGGGTATCGGCGATGATGGCCTCGATTTTCGACTGGATTTCAGAAGCCTTGGCGTAATTGATTTGAAAAATCCTGAATTCCTCGCGCGAACCCATGGGGAGATCAATCAATTCCAGCACTTCCGCAATCCGTTTCAGGTTTACGGCGGCATCGGTGATCAGCAGGCAATTAATGCGCTCGAGGGGAATGATTTTGCCGTTGGGGCTGACGAGATTCTGCAGTGTTCCCTGCGCTTCGGCGATTTCCAGGTGCTTCAGTTCCATGATGCGGCTGACCAGGTGCCCGGTGTCGCTGACCTTTTCATCCAGCGGCCCGGTCGTGGTGGACATGCCGGACTGGCGGGCGACGCCGATGGTGACGACTTTCAAAAATTTGTCGCCCAGCGGCACCAGGGCAATGCCATGCATGCCCAGGATGCCTTCAATCGCCAGCAGGGCTTCGCGCCGGGGAATGCGGCGCGGGCATTTTAAAGTTATCTTCGCCGCCGGTACGTCCGGCGCCTTCATCAACGCCCTTCCCGTCCATTCGCTGTATTGCTTTAATACTTCGTCCACATCCCAGTTTTCATATTTCAAACGCACCAGCGTTTCATCCGAATTGGTGGTAACCATGTCCGCTTCCCAATCGTCCTCCTCTTCGTCTGATGCGGCGGCGGCCGGCGTATCCGGGGCGGAGGGGGACGGGACAGGGACGAATCCAGGGAAAGGCATCGCGGTGGTCGGAGCGTCGGAGGGCCGGCCGGCGGTTTCGTTGCGGCCGTCCCGCAAGCTTTTTGCCGGCTTGTCGGCCGCCGGGCCGGCCGGCAGTTCCGGATCGGCGGCTTTGGTTGGCATGGCGGCAGAAGCTTCCGGCGCGGTTTGCCCTGTGCCGGCGTTAAACGGGAAGAAAGGACGCGGAGCATTGGTCAACGGCACAGTCTGGAAAAAATTCGGCGGATTGGTGGTTCCCGGCGCAAAGCCGAAAACCGGCGGTTTAGCCGGTTGATTGGTGCCGGCAGCCATGTTCGTTAGACGCGCCTGAGCAGCAGTCTGGCCGCCGGCAACGGCGGGTTCGTCAGCGCCGTGCAAGCCCGCTGCGCAAAACAAACCTATGGCCGCTGCGGCTGCCGGCAGGCATTTTGAAATATAACGATGCATGTTCAAGTTCGGTTTATCTGAAATATTAACTTAGTAATTCAGCCAACCTGAAAATCAGGCCAGCCGATTGCTGGGTCATAGTATTCCAAAAAATCGGGCCCAGGGCAATAAATTTACTCGGGCAGGTATCTTTTTCCTGCGGCTGCGTCATTCGGCGGCGGCGCAATCCGAAAGCCGAACGCCCATGCTTCGCTGAAGCTGCGCAGGGCAAGCAGTTCGGCGCTACCGAAAAAGGATTCCGGACTGTAGTGCGCCACTGCGTGGCGCAATCCGGGACCGCGTTTGGAGTGCGGCGGCTCGACGCCGCTTTTCCGTTGCAAGGTTGATGGATGAAAGCGGTCCCGCTGAGCAGGATAAATGTCAAGCTTGCCCCATAATTGTGGGGTTGCCTATTCGGCCGGCTCGGCTGCCGGCGTTGCCGCTGGTTTGGCCGGCGGATTGGTTGGAACCTGGGGCAAGGCAACGGTCTGGGCATCGGGCTGCGGCGGCTGGTTGGTGGCGGCGGCATCGGGCGGCAGCCGGCTGTAAACGCACACGATGACAAAATTGCCCTTTAACTTCAATTCCTTCCCGGACACGACGGAGACGCTCAATTCTTCCATATCCATGACGGCAGGCTGCTGCTCCAGGGCGTAAATAAAACGGATCAAGGATTCCAAGTCTCCTTCCCATGTGCAATCAATCAGCAACTCCAGCAAATCGCCGAATTCCTTTTCCTTCTGGGCATTGCGTTTGATCAAAGTCAGCTTGCTTTCACTCGCCAGCCGTTCGAGCAGGCGCAGGTAGTCGGCGGTGACGTCGCGGTCGGCGGGATGGCGATCCACGCCGGTGCGCAGCTTATCCATGCGTTCCAGCCATTGGGGGCGCTGGTCAACCAGGCGTTGGGCTAGTTTGATTTGCTCGGCGACGGCCTGGCGGTAATGGCGCAGTTCCTTCCAGGCGGCCAGGCGGGGCTGCACCAGCCAGTAGGTCAGCCCCGCCAGCAAGACCAGCCCGGTGCACCAGCCCAGGATCAATTCGCGTTGGGAGATTTTCACTTGGACTCCTCCGGGAAGCGGGCGTTCATCTGGAAGGTTTGCACCGTAACATTGCGGCGTTTGCCGGGTTGGACACTACCCATTTCAACCTGGTCAAACAGCGGGCAACCGTCGAGCGCTTGCTTGAAGTCATATATGGGTTCGACGGTTTCGGCCTCGCCGCGCAGAATGATGCTCCGCCCGCGCTTGAAGTGGAAAGAGGTGATGTTGGCGCCGGCCGGCAAAAGCCGGCTGACTTCCCGCAGCGCTTCGAGCGCCAGGCGGTTGCGCGCCAGCGATAGTTCAAACGACCGCAATTTGCGCTGCAGCATGCGCACTTCTTCCGCCGGCTCCTTCAGCGTTTGCATGCGAGCGTCCAGCCGTTCGGCGCGAATCCGCTCGAGGCGGTAGCCGCTGAAAAATGCCGCCATGCCGGCCAGCCATGCCGCCAGAATCACGGCGGAAACCAGCATTAATTGACGTTTTAATTGCCGCGCCGCCTCCGCCACCCGCCAGTCGGCGGGAATGAAGTCCATGACGGTTTTTTCGCCCTGGGGTGCGGAGTGCGGTTGGAATGGCGGAGCGAGCATGCGCCGGGCGATGGCGGAACTCAATGGCGGCAGATCGGCCAGGGGGGCGAATTCAACCGGGCAATTCAACGCCTTGGCCAGAATGTCCCGCCATGCCGGTGTTCCGACTCTGCCGCCGGCCCCCGGTAAGGCGGCGCCTCCGGCGGAGCCGCTCTGGTTATCCGCGCTGGCCCCGTCTTGTCTGCTGTTGGACCAGAAGCACATACCGGCTATTGCGCCGGGCCCTTGTTCGATATCCAATGCCAGGTTCAAATTCTGAATTTCCTGCAAAAGTTCGGCGGCAAATTCGTCCGGCGGAAGTTCTTCCGGGAAGTGCATCAGGTTGAATGACAATGGCTGCCCATGCTGCACGGTGATAAGCAGAATCTGGCCCGCCTCAATAATGCCGAAGATGCGCCGGTCGCCGCCGGAATCCCGGTTGGGGCCGAAACCCCGTCCGGCCATGTAATCGCGGATTACGCGCCACCAGACGGCCGGCTCGGCGTCCAGTCTCCGCAAATCCAGACCGGCGCCGGCGCAGAGCGCGCCAATGGACTCCACGGATTCCTTCTGCACGCCTGCCATCAAAACCCGCCGGCGGGTATCGTCGCTTTCCAGGACTTCGTAAGCTATGGCGATGTGGTCATCGGGGAATGGAGAAATCTTGTCCATCTGCAGTTGGATCATGCTGTCCATTTCCGCGGCGTCGCAGGCCGGCAGCGTCATGACGCGGATCAACATGCGTTCCGAGGGCAGGGCACAGGCGACCGGGCCGGCCAGGGCGGGGCATTGCCGGCGGAGTTGCGCGGCCAGTGCCTTGGGATCCGCGGCCGCCGCTTCATCAATTTCCAGCGTGCCGGATTCCGGCAGGGCGTAAACCGGGCCGTCCGGCCCCGCCGTCACGGCGGTCCAGTGGAAAGTGTTGCCGCGCCGGTACATGCCGGTGATTATTTTCTTGCCGATGCGCATAAACAGATATTGTCCATGATTGCCAGGATTCTGTCAATTCCTATTGCCGCAGACTCATTCGGTGTCCCCTTCCGTCCATTTCAGGATTTGCAGCTTTTTCCCTTCGAGCTTGACGATGCAATTGATCTGAAAAACTACGTCTTTCACCTGCCCGCGAGATTGCATGTTGAAATAACCGTTGTGCTTAAAGGCGGGATTATCCCCCTCTGTCAGACCCATATTCTGACGCAGTTCGTTTAAATCATTTTCAGTATACGGCACATCGTCCTCCGTGCCGATGATGCCGTCGGGGCCGGCCCGCGAATCAATGATCTGCTGGGCGAGCAGCGAATCAATATTATAATAACCCATCAGTGTGTCCAGGTCGGCGGCGTTGATGTTGAGTTTGCCGTCGGAGGGGTACACGGTGAAATAGCCGGCCAGGGCGTCAAAGACCGTGATCTCCCGGTCGGGAATGATTTCGTCAAAACCCTTGATTAGAATCAGTTCGTCCACGGTGTCGAGCATGCGGTTCTTGGCCTTGTAGGGCGGATCAAGGCTTTCATAATATTCAGATTCCGCCCCGTTGAGTTGAGTCATTTCATCTGGATCCACCCAGTCCACCAGCGTGTCCACCAGCACGATGCCGATATCCCAAGGCACGCCGGCCTGTTCCAGAATGGAGGCCATCCGCATCGCCGCCAGTTTGTATTCATCCGATACGGGAGGGTTGAGCAGTTCCTGGAGGAGTTTGACCAGGTCAATTTTGCCGTTTTCCGGTCGGATGGAGACGTCAATGACGCCGCTGCCCAGTTCGCGCTGCAATTCGGCGGCGCCGCCGTTGTAAATTGCCAGGGTGGCCGTGCGAATGTCTTCATCCTCGCCCATGGATATGTACGATTCCGAATCCTGGTTGCGCAGGGCCGGATCGTCGGTGGCGAACATGGCCATGCGCGCCAGTTCCATCCCGGAGCGCGCCAGGTATTCCGCCTGCAGTTTGCGCCGCCAGGTGGAGGTTATGCGCGCCTCGATATGCATGTCAAAGGCGAACGCCAGCACAAACATTGAAAGCAGGCCGACCACCCACAAAACCACAACCAGGGCCGAACCGCCGCGGTTGGATTGATTCGTGCAATCCTCCCCGTGTTCCGCCTGTAGTAGCCGCACGGTGTGCGGCAATCCGGCTGAAATTTTCATCTCGTTATTGACGTTCAT
>CAYXEK010000016.1:0-39618 GCA_964463985.1 uncultured Verrucomicrobiota bacterium | reverse complement strand
GCCGCACGGTGTGCGGCAATCCGGCTGAAATTTTCATCTCGTTATTGACGTTCATAGTTTTATCACACTATGGCGCAATCGGCGTCCGCGTTTGGAGTGCGGCGGCTTGACGCCGCTTCGCTGTTGCATGGTTGATGGATGAGCCAATTCCAAAAGCCCTCCGGCGAGCGTGTCCCGCCGGAGACCAAGGTTGTGCAAAACTTCGCATGCTGTTGAAATAGACCACTTTGTGTTTTTGCATAGTCTTCCGTTCCTGCCACGCAAGGTGGCCGGGGACGACTTTTAAAATTGGCTTTTCATGGCGGTCCGCCCCGTTACGGATGGGACAGGGGCGCCACGGGTATCACGATCGTCCGCCGCAATTCCACCGGGTCATCACCCGGTTCCAGCGCCGTCAGGTATAGCGACATTTCCACCGCCAGCGGCAAAGTATTGGTTAAAGCGTCTTCCCATTTCTCTTCCCATTCCCAGCCGTCATCGCCGATATTCGTGGAGACGCGGCAATCCAGGCCAACGATTTTGGCGGCGATGAAGAAAGGCTCCTCGTCTTCCGGGTCAAAATCATCCAGCAGGCCGGTATAAGGCGGCCAGGCGCGCGCGGCCATGGCAGATTGCCCGTCCTCGTCCTCTTCCACGGAAAGCTGCAGCCGGTGCAGCCCGTGTTGCAGCGGAGACTCCGGCGGGAGCAGTTCGGAGCCGTTTTTCACCCAGCTTACGATATCGCGTGCCGCCGCGCCTTCGCCGTCGTCCTCCAGCCAGAAGCCGAACCCTGTGGGCGGCGCGCCGGCATTGGTGGCGTAGGGATAAAAGGCAGAGCGCAATCCGGCGGCAATCTGTTCCATCATGAATTCGCCGCGGTTGAGATTATCCGCCATTGCCGTGCCGCGCTGCCAGGCGCGCGTGATGCTGTGAAACGTGCTGAGGGTGATGGCCATGGCGGTGGCCATGATCGCCAGGGCTATCAGCAGTTCCAGCAGGGTAAATGCCCGTTGTGCCGGGCGGGCGTCCGCTACGGCCGGGGCAGGGCGCTGCATCCGGCCGCGGCTCCCGGCGCGTCCGGCATCGCCCCCGCGTAACGGGAAACCGCGGGCGCGGCAAACCTTTAGAAGCATTTTCATGCCGAATCAATATAGCCCCAAAGACCGGTCAATTCAATATAAACATCGCATGCAAAAATCGGAGGGCGTCAGGCAGGGCGCGCGTCAAAATCAGATAAAAAATTGACTTTGACACGGCGAACTTGTAGCATGTTGGGGTTTTTCAGGGGCGATTAGCTCAGTTGGTTAGAGCACTACCTTGACATGGTAGGGGTCACAGGTTCGAGTCCTGTATCGCCCACCACCCTTGCGCCCGGGATGTATGCTGCGTGCACCACGCCGGCGGCATCCCGCCGGCAATCCGGCAAAATTTTCCCTGGCCATGCCGGGCTGTGCCCTGGTCGCCGCTCCTCCGGCCCCGCGCTCAAATTCGATCATCTTGGCGGTCTTGGCTTCTTGGCGGTTATGCTTTTGCAAGGATTTGCCGTTGTTCAGGTGGGCAACAAAATGGGGCAGCCAGGTTTTCTTGTGATGCCCAAAATACGCTCAAAACCGCAATGCCCAACAATTTAAAAGATTGCGTTTTGAGTGCAAACAGCCAATTCTCCAGATTAAGCACGACAAGACGGACTAATCGCCAAATTAACAAAATACCCGACGATGTTTTCTGGCGGATGTCGCCAACACGCCATCGCTGATCATTACGATGCGGCGCAGTAAATGGCGGGGAGGATGATGAAGAAAAAGGCCGCGTCGGTGTTGGCGGCTGCCGGGGCTCGGGAGCAGGCGGAAATCATGGGCATGAACATGCTCCCCGTCAGTCATCCAGACCGTGCCACAGCGGGTGACACGGAAGCGGGTTTGCCCGTCGAGGAAATCAGCGTTCCCTGCAGCAAGGATATGCTGACCGACTGCATGTGGGCCGTTTGTCAGATATCCGGTGAGACTTTTCCGAAGACGGGCAAAACATTTGCTGCTTGGCGGAAAAATCAGCCTTATGCGTGAGGGACCCAGGATGAAAACCAGAACCTTGACGCGGGTGTGTGTTCTTTTGTTAACCCTCGGCTGCGGAGCGGCCGGCCTCAGGGCCCAGCTTGTGCAGGATTTCTCCAAGTTCCCGGGAGGAACGGGGACCGACAGCGCCCAGGCCGTTGCGGTTGCGCCCGACGTGTGCATTTGGGTG
Organism: uncultured Verrucomicrobiota bacterium; assembly: GCA_964463985.1. Classification (GTDB taxonomy): domain Bacteria; phylum Verrucomicrobiota; class Kiritimatiellia; order JAAZAB01; family JAAZAB01; genus JAXGPF01. The sequence goes on along the minus strand of CAYXEK010000016.1, from coordinate 37,398 downwards.
TGCGGGTACACGGAGTCCACGAATTTCCCGGTGGTCAATCCGATCCAGGCGCAAAGGCAGGCCAACCAGGATGCGTTCATCAGCAAGTTCAGTCCGGATGGGGACACTTTGTTGTTCTCGACGTACCTTGGAGGCAGCAGCGGCGCTTCCCTCGCCATGGGGATTGCCGTGGATGGCGAAGGTGACGCGTACGTTTGCGGCTACACGGATGCCGATAATTTTCCGACGCTCAATGCGTTTCAACCGGCGCGGAACGGGTACTGGACGGACATGTTCATCTGCAAGCTGGATGCCTCGGGCGCCTTGATCTATTCGAGCTATCTGGGCGGCTCCGGATGGCAAGCGGTTCCCGGCGATTACGATGGCGATGGCCTGGCTGATCCCGCCGTCCGCAAGGGTGACGGCAGCGAATGGCGCTTCAAACTCTCGGGCAACAGCTATACCCTGATGACCGTGCCCCTCGGTCTCTGATGATTAATCCGACGCGATCCGGTAGTGCTATTCCTCGGAACGTCTTTATGACGGAATCGTTTTTCCGGGTGTGACATCCCCGCGCCGCGCGCGGTCGTACAGGCACGATTTACGGCTTGCAATCCGCGTGGCTCGCGGCAATAATTGTGTTTTTCAAAGGCTGGGTGTGGTCATATGCGCCCGTCAATTGGTGTGGCATGATTATCAGGACTTATGCGTATCCGCGGGCGGGATTGGTCGGCAATCCTTCCGACGGGTATTTCGGCAAGACGATCTCCTTCGTCTTCAGCAACTTCCGGGCGGAAGCGACGTTGTACGAGTCGCCGGAACTTGAAATCCTGGCCAATGCCCGCGATCATTCCCGGTTCAAAAACATCGGCCATCTGGCCGCCGATGTGCGCCAGTTCGGCTACTACGGCGGCATCCGTCTGCTCAAGGCCACCATGAAGCGGTTCCATGACTACTGCATGGAAGCCGGGATCAAGTTGCCCAACCGTAATTTTACCGTCAGTTACCACACCAATATCCCCTCGCAGGTGGGTCTGGCCGGTTCCAGCGCCATCATCACCGCCTGCCTGCGGGCCTTGATGCGGTTTTACGAGGTCAAGATTCCCCTGCCCATCCAGCCCAACCTGGCGCTTTCCGTGGAAAACCGCGAGTTGGGCATCTCCGCCGGATTGCAGGATCGAGTGGTGCAGGCCTATGAAGGCCTGGTTTACATGGATTTTAACCGCGAACACATGGAACAGCAGGGGTACGGGCGCTACGAGCGGCTGGATCCGGCCCGTTTGCCGCTTTTGTTCATTGCCTATCGCGACGATTTATCCGAAGGCTCGGAAGTTTTTCACAACGATATCCGGGGCCGGTTTGAACGCGGGGAACCGGAAGTCCTCGACGCGATGCGTTTCTGGGCGGACTTGACCGACCGGACCAAGCGATTTCTGCTTGACGGCCGAGGCGCCGGCATCGGGCCGCTGCTTGACGCCAATTTCGATCAGCGCTGTAAAATTTACAAGATCAGCCCCGGCAATCTCAAGATGGTTGAAGTTGCGCGGACCGTGGGCGCGAGCGCCAAGTTTTCCGGATCCGGCGGCGCGATTGTCGGAACTTATACCGACGAAGGCATGTACGCGCGGCTGCGCGCGGTGCTGGCGCCGATGAATGTGAAAATCTTCAAGCCTGTTCTCAAACTGCCGGATTCGGAGGATATACCATGATCCGCAAAGCTGTTATTCCCGCGGCCGGTTTCGGCACGCGTTTTCTGCCCGCCTCGAAATCGCAGCCCAAGGAAATGCTGCCGATCGTGGACACGCCAACCATCCAATACGTGGTGGAGGAAGCTGTGGAAGCCGGCATTACCGACATCCTGATGATTATCGGCAAGGGCAAGCGCGCCATCGAGGAGCATTTCGACCGCCATTTTGACCTGGAGCAGGAATTGGAATCTAAGGGCAAGACCGCGGAACTGGAGGCCATCCGCCGTATTTCGGACCTGGCGAATGTGCATTTCGTCTGGCAGAAGGAATTGAACGGGTTGGGCGACGCGGTGGCCTATGCCCAATGCCATATCGGCAATGAGCCGTTCGCCTTGCTGCTGGGCGATACGATCGTGGAGTCCGATACCCCGGTGACGGCGCAGCTGGTCAAGGTGTTCGACCGTTACCAGGAGTCGGTTGTGGCGCTGGAAGAGGTGGAGCGTGCGCGCGTCAGCCGCTACGGCATCATGGCCGGCCGGCCGATGGGCGAAAACCTCTACATGATCGAAGATTTCATCGAAAAACCGACGGTGGAAGAAGCGCCATCAAACCTGGCGATCGCCGGCCGTTATATTTTTACCCCGGGTATTTTCGACGCTCTCTCCCGGATTGCCGCGGGCAAAAACAACGAAATTCAACTTACGGATGCCATGCGCCTGATGGTGAAGACCCGCGCCATGTTCGGCTGGCGGTTTCAGGGCGCGCGTTATGACATCGGCAATAAGCTCGATTTCATCAAGACGAACATCATCTTCGCCCTGAAACGGCCGGACATGCGCGACGAATTGCGCGATTTTCTGCGCTCATTGCCGGAATGATCCCGGGCCGCGGCGCATCCGGCTCCTCATTTGGAGTGCGGCGGCTCGACGCCGCTTTTCCCCTCCGAGGCTGCCGGATGAAAGCAGAGTCGAGCCGCCGCACTCCAAAAGCCTGATCAAAGCGGAAGATTGAAACGCAGAATATCCGGATACAAATTTTAGTAGCGCCACCGCTTGTCCCGCCGTAGTCTGAAGAAGCGGGATGCGGCGCAATCCGGATGCGCATGGCGCCAATTTCGGGTTTGACCCGGACGCGGTTTGCCATACAATGATCATTACTCGGACCTGCGCCGGCTCCGGCCGGCGCAGGCTATTGATGAAAATCCGCTGGCCGTCCCGGCCGGGCCGCGGTTTAAAGCAAAGGAGCGCTATGCAAGCAGCAGTCATCGAGAAACCCGGCGTGATCCGGGTGCAGGAAGTGCCCCAGCCGCGCGCGGGCGAAGGGGAAGTTTTATTGAAAGTTGAAGCATGCGCCCTCTGCGGCACCGATCAACGCGTGCTGGCTGGTGAAAAACACGTGGATGTGCCGATCGTGGGGCATGAAATCACCGGGCGGGCAGTGGAAATCGGGCCGGGCGTCCGTGAGGTTAAGCCGGGCGGACGGTACGTGGTGCAGACGGTGATCGGCTGCGGGAAGTGCCCCATGTGCAAAGAGCACCGGGAAAATCTCTGCGAAAAAGGGTTCATCGCCATGGGCTACCAGTTCAACGGCGGCTTCGCGGAGTACACCCTGATGCCGCGCGTGGCGGTGGAGCAAGGCTGCCTGATTCCCGTGCCCGAGGAAATGGACGCCGCCGTGGCCACGCTGATCGAGCCCCTGAGTTGCTGCGTCAACGGCATGTCTTACATCCCGATGGAGCAGATTGAACACATCGTGGTTTTCGGCGGCGGCATCATCGGCGTGCTGAACGCCCTCGTGGCACGCGCGCGCGGCGCGCGGACGGTGACGATTATGGATGTTTCCGCCGAACGGCTGGAGCTGTTGCGTAAATTGAAACTGCCTTTCGACAACCTGGTGGATACGTCCAAGGTCAAGCCGGAGGAATGGGTGGCGCAGGCCACCGGCGGCCGCGGAGTGGATGCCGTGGTCGTGGCGGCCTCCGTTAAAAGCCTGGTGGGGTTGGGCCTGGGGCTGCTGCGCCGCGCCGGGCATCTTTCCATTTTCGCCGGCATGCCGAAGTCCGATCCGGTGCTGCCGCTGGACTTGAATCGCATTCATTATTACGAAATCAATGTGCATGGCGCCAACAGTTCGGCCCAGCGTTCATACCTCGAAGCCCGCGACATGCTGGTTTCCGGACGGATAGACGGCCGGCCGCTGGTCACGCACCGGGTTCCCCTGGCCCGATTCAACGATGCCGTGCGCATGCAGGCCAATCCGGCGAGCGGATCGCTGAAAATCGTGGTGATTCCATGATCGCGCCGGTTTTAAAAGGCAAGCGCGCGATCGTCACCGGCGGCAGCCAGGGACTGGGCGCCGCCCTGGTGGAACGGCTGCTGCGGGAAGGTTGCCGGGTCATGGCCGCGGATATCCAGGTCGAAGCGCTGGAAAAACTGCAAGCCGATTTATCCGGGCGGTATCCCGGCGAAATTAATATCCAACGCTGCGATGTTACGAACGAAGACGAGGTGCGGGCGATGGTTGAGTCGGCGGCGGCGAAATTCGGCGGGCTGGATGTTTTTGTGGCTAATGCCGGCATCCTGATTTCCGGGCCGATCGCCGGATTCCCCGCGGAAAAATGGCGCAAGGTAATTGAAGTCAACCTGGTGGGGCAGATGCTCTGCATGAAACACGCCCTGCCGGCGATGCAGGCGTCGGGGGCCGGCTCGTTCATCCAGATCAATTCCAAGTCCGGCAAAAAGGGGTCGTTCAAAAATTCGGCCTACGCGGCCTCCAAGTTCGGCGGGATCGGCCTGGTGCAGAGCGCGGCGCTGGAGATGGCCGAAAGCGGCGTCCGGGTAAACGCGATCTGCCCGGGCAACATGCTTGATTCGCCGCTATGGGTGAACAGCCTGTTCAAGCAATATGCCAAAAACCAGGGCGTCAGCGAGGCGGAAATCCGGCAACGCTACATCAACCAGGTGCCGATGAAGCGCGGCTGCAGTTATGACGACGTGTGCAACCTGATGGTCTTTCTGGCGTCGGACCAGTCCACCTACATGACCGGCCAGGCGATCAACGTCACCGGCGGCCAGGAAATGCGCTGATTGCCGCTGCGCAATCCTTTGAAGGAATTCACAGGAAATCAAGGAGGAGCGGTTTATGGCAAAAATCTGGCGATTAATGGCGGTTGATCTGGGCGCTTCCGGAGGCAAATGTTTTTGCGGGGAATTGGCGGATGGCGAGTTCGCCATGCGCGAAGTGCACCGGTTTGCCCACGAATGCGTTTCCTTTGCCATACCGGACCGCGCCGGACAGGTGTCGGAACGAATGTTTTGGGATGACACGCTGATTTACGCCAATATCCTGGCGGGTTTGCAGAACCTGATCCGCGAATGCGGTCCCGCATTGGACGGTATCGGCGTGGATGCCTGGGGCGCGGACGGCAATTTGATCAATGCGGACGGAGATTTGCTCGGCAAAATCTACGCTTACCGCGATCATCGGCTGGATCATATGATCGAGCAAGTGCGGGCGCGCATCCCCGCCGAACGACTGTATGCCATCACCGGCATCCATTTCCAGCCGTTTAACGTCAGCAATCAACTGCTGTGGCTGATGCAGCATCGCCGGGAATTGCTGCTGGAGGGCTGCCGTTACCTGCCGGCTCCGACTTTGTTTTATTATTACCTGGGCGGCGCCCGGGTGGTGGATTCCACCTGGGCTAGCGTGACCCAGTTGATGGACGCCGGCCGGCGCGAATGGAGCGGGGAAGTGCTGCAGGCGCTGGGAATTCCGCGGGCCATCATGCCGGAGATTGTGCCCCCCGGCGCCAATATCGGGCGTCTGCATCGCATTTTGGCCGACAAGGTTGGGTTGAAGAATCAGCCGGCATTAATTGCCGCGCCCGGACATGACACCGCCAGCGCCTTTGCCGCCGCGCCCGCGGCCGACCCGGACCGCGCGCTGATCATCAGTTCCGGCACCTGGTCGCTGGTGGGCCGGCTCGTGCCGCGCCCGATTACCACGCCGGCCGCCATGGCCGCCAATCTCAGCAACGAGGGCGGCATCGGTAATATCCGCCTGCTGAAAAACTGCATGGGCGGCTGGCTGGCGCATGAATTGCGCCGGGTCTGGCGCGATCAGGACGGCCATGAAATGCCGTGGGATGAGATGTATCAACGGGCGGCCGCCGCCCCGGCGTTTGCGGCCATGATTGATCCGGACGATCCGGGATTTTACAATCCCGCGAACATGGAAGAGGCGCTGCAAGCTTACTGCCGCAAAACCAGCCAGCAACCGCCGGACAGTCGCGGCGGCCTGCTGCGCATGGTTTACGAAAGCCTGGCCTTGAAATACCGCGCCATCCAGGAAAACCTGGCCGAGGTGTGCGGCAGCGCCGCCCGGGTAGTGCATATTGTAGGCGGCGGCGCGCGCAACAGGATGCTGAACCAGTTCGCCGCGAATGCCTTGCATATTCCCGTGGAGGCCGGACCGTTTGAAGCCACGGCCATCGGCAACTTGATGGTGCAGGCCGTGGGCGTCGGGGCGGCGGAATCGCTTGCGGCCATCGTGCCGGCCGTCCGGCGGGCTTTCCCCGTGGAAGCTTTCCAGCCGCAATCCGAGGAAGCTGCCGGCTGGGAAAAGGCCTACGCGCGTTTCCGGGCGCTGGCGGCGGGATGACGTCGGTCAAGGGACTGACCGCCCTGCCGGTTCAATTGAATTTGAACGCGAATTCCGCCGCGACGACCGTATGATCGGACGGCCTTTCCGACCGGCGGGGAGCGAGGTCAATTTCGCTCCCGGTGGACTTCTGCGCCAGCGCCGGCGAGGCGAGAATGTGGTCCACCCGCCAGCCCGTATTGCGCTGCACCGCGTTGCGCGTGCGGTAGTCGAAGTAACTGTATTGGCCCGGCTCAGGATGATGCTTGCGGAATACATCCACGAATCCCCAGGCTAATGTCTGCTCGAACGCCTGGCGCACGGACAGGTGGAAGCAGACATGATTCTCCTGCCGTTCGGCGTTATGGATGTCAATGGCCTCAGGCGCCACGTTCAGATCGCCCACCCAGACCAACGGGTCGGTCGTCTTGAAATGCCGGTCGAAATAACGCCGTAGTCTGCCAAACCATTCCAGCTTGTATTGAAACATGGGATGGTCAATTTCGCGCCCCTGCGGGACATAGGTGTTGACCACATGCAGCCGGCCGAACCGGGCGTACAACAGCCGCGTGGTGTCTGCCGGCCCGCCGTCGTCGAATCCGCCGCTGAATTCATCGGGCTTGCGCCGGGAAACGATCGCCACGCCATTGTAGGACTTTTCGCCCTGGAAAACCGCCTGGTACCCCTGCGCCAGGAAATCGCCCGCGGGGAATTCCGGGTCTGTTACTTTGGTTTCCTGGAGGCATAAAATTTCCGGCCGGCGTTGTTTCAGCCAATCCAGCACGACCGGCAGGCGCGTGCGCAGGGAATTAACGTTGAAGGTGGCGATCAGCATGATAATAAAGGAGCGCCGCCCGGCGGGCGGCGCTCCGGGTGTCAAGGGGTGGTTTATTCTTCGGAATCGCCCGGGCCGCTCAGAGGTCCAGAAGCTTCCGGGCCGCCTTCTTCGGCTGCCGGCGGGACAACCGGCGCGGTATTAGCCGGGGCTACCGGTTCAATTGCGGTCACGCTGTCCAATTGAATTTTTTTCTGGTCGCCGGTCTGGCTGATTTTGCCCTTCCCGGTAACCTTTACTTCTTCGCCTGCGCAAACGCATTTGGCGCAGGCATCGGCCGGGATGGCCACCTTGCAGCCGTCGGCGGTCTTCAATACGCACTTCGTGCCTTCCTTACACAGTTTGCCTTGCAGGCAAATGGCGTCGCCTTTGGCCTGTTCCGCCAGAACCGCTCCCGCCGCCATCATCAAACCCGCCGCCGCGCTGATAATAATTTTAGCCTTCATCTCATGATTCCTGATTGCTTGCAGAGTTTTAACCAGACTGATCTCGAATCAAACCGCTTAGGAAATATTCTTATACCCCCCGGATGCATCCTTTCGCGACAACAAGGTTAAATCCATCATGCGGCAAGCCTGCGGCGCATATCCCAGGGTAGGGCGTTGCAAATGCGCCGCGGCAGGCCGGGTTGAAAAAACCGAAGCGCCCATCGCACTTCAATAAAAAACATAGCATGGAGCCACATTCAAAAGCAAGCCTGAACGCAGCCCTGGCCTGCTGATGGGTGTAAGACAAATTTGTTGGTGATTTGTATAATCTTTAATTTCACGGGGGATGTCAGTGTAATTTACGTATCCACGATAGGTGCAAACATGTAAATTCCCAGGCACGGCACGACATCAACAAATTTGTCTTACACCCCCTGCTGATTCTTATTTCCTGAACATGTAGATTGCCCAGCCAAGCGTGTCGCGTCCCCAGTGCAGGTATGCATCTCTGCCCTTTTTCACGCGCTCCACCACCTCCGCCAAGTCCGGATCATCTGGATAGGCGCGAGCGTACTCGGCGGTCGCGAACCATTGGAGGCCTTCATACCTGTCCCAGTCGTCCTTGCTGCTCACGAGGGTGTAAACGAGGTCCAATCCTTGCTGCTTGCCGGCTTCCGCATTCGAGGCATGGCTCCCGAAGTCCTCGCGCGCGCACCCGGAAGCCTGGAGGTAATCCGCTGGCGGCTCCTGACGCCAGTATGGCTCGCCCACGATCACCCAGCCGCCGGGCCGCACCATGCCGGCCAGCGCTGAGAGCGTATTGACGTGGCCTCCGAAAATCCAACTGGCGCCGATGCATGACGCCAGATCCAAACTGTGAGGCTGGTCCGGCTTGAAATCCGCGCCGTTCATCCGGGTAAAGGTGATGCCCGCGCCCAATGCCCGCGCCTTGAGCCGGCTCTCTGCGGCGGACAGGAAGAAATCTGAAATATCTATGCCTTTGCCATGAATTCCATAGGCTTCCGCCAGGCGAACCAGGAACTCGCCTTTGCCGCACGCAATATCAACCACCTGCGCTTGGGCAGGGAGGCGCAGCATCCCAACGAGTTGCGCCAGTTTTTCCTCGCTTGTGGGATTGCATACCGCGTGTTCACGGTGAGTGATGTCAAAGAACTTCCTTGTGTCCATGGTTTTAATTCCTTTGATGGCCGGACGTCAGCGCTGCCGCCCAACGGCATGTGCTGCGCCGGCTGGTTCTGTTTAAAAAACCCGTTCCCGCCCGGCTTACCGCATTTTTTCTCCACCCCCGCGGCTACGGCGCTTCGCTTCATGCGGTTTGCAGCAGGCGGTAGGCGGCGCGCATGGCTGCCGCCGTGTCGGCTGCGCCGCCGGCGCAGTATTGCGCTTCGAATTGACGTTGAGCGGCGGCCAGGTGGGGACGGCATTGATACCGCCGGTAGAGCCGGTCGGCTTGCATGTAAAAACGGCCGCTGACCAGCGGCTGAAAACTGGCGGTGAAAGCCAGCGGTACGGGAAAATAAACCGCATGGCGGGTGTTGCCGCAGCAGACATAATTCACGGATTGATCCGGCCGGCGGCGGTCAATCACCTGCAACTGCGCGGAGATGGTCATCCAGAAATGTTCGCGGTCGTCGTTGCACAGCGCATCCGACGCGTGCCGGCGGTCGCGGGTAATGGCGAACAGGTCGCGCGGTGCGGGCGTCCCGCGACGCCGCGCCAGCAGTTCGGCCATCCGCGCGCGCCGGGTCAGGGTGTTGCGGTTGGGGGCAACAGTCTGCCAGCGCCGGGAGCGCGGCAGCAGAAAATGGTTGGATACAACCAGGCTGCCGCGGGAGACGAATTTGCAGGTGTAATCGTCGGCGCCGGTTTCCGCCAACAGACCCTGTTCGGCATCTGCGAAGGTGTAAATCGCGCCGCGCGTCGGGCTGGCGCCGCCGGCCAGTTTGGCGGTCATCAGCCAATCCATCAGTTGCGGGATTTCACGGACATTGCGCGCGCGCTCGGCCAGCAGGCGCAGGACATGGCAATCGTTCAGGCGCGGCTCATCCGGCAGATTCACGTGGCTGCCGGTATTATTCGCGCCGGCGAGCGGCCGGCCGGAAAAGACATGCGCCGCTCCCAGGTTGCCGATGTCTCTGGCGATCTGCAGGGGCGCGCCGTCCGGCAGGCGGGCGGTGTAGAAGGTTTGGACGCGGTTGCGCTCGTCGCGGATTTTCAGCAATTGCACGGATGTGCCGCCGACTGACAGCCAGGTAGTGCAATGCATGCCGGCATCCGGCGGCGGGGCCGGCGGGAGGTGGCAGTTCAGCCAGAGAATATCGTCGGCCGTCACGCCGGCGCCGCGCGCCATGCCCCCGGCTTCCGCCAGCCAATGCGGCGCCGCCCGCCGCAGGATTTTCTTGAATTCCCGCAGATACGCCCGGCGGACGCGCGCCGGCCGGCGTTCCTGCTCCATCTGACGCCGGTGTCCGGCAATCCGCTTGCGCAACACCGCGGCCGCCAGCCGGCCCAGTTGCAGCCCATTGCGCGCGGCTTCATCGGATAATTCGAAGTATTGCATAATAATCTCTTTCAGTAGAGCCAATTTCAAAAGTCCTATCAAAAAGGTCGGGGTGGAACCCGACCCTCCAAAAACGGGTTGTTTTTCCATTTTGGAGGGACGACTTCCACGTCGTCCGAGACTTTTGAAATTGGCTCTATTGGTTTAAATTTTTGAGCAAAAGGCTAAACTAATCTCCGGCCATTGTCCATGCCGAATTCCGTTCCGTTTTTCTAACAGGGCTATGTCATATGGCGGCGGATTCAGCGCTGACGCAGCAGACGCCTGGCCATGCTCTGGCCGGCCTGGCGTTCGGCGGCGGTCAGGACTCGGAGCAGGTAATATGCCGCGAATAACAACAGCGCGGCCGCCGCGGCCGCGCAGCGCCAGCCGCAGGCGTCCGGCGCCGCGGCGCCGGCCAGGAGCGCCAGGCACAAAACCACGCATTCCAGCAGCCGGCGCGACGTCGTCCGCGTCGCCGGCGCCTGGCGCGCGGCCAGCCATAACAGGGCCAGCAGGTCAACCCCGGCCCGCAGAACCCAGGCCATGGCCGCGCCGACAATCCCCTGCCAGGCGATGCATACCGGCAGGGCCAGCACAAAAACCACCAACTCCGCCAAATGCAGACAGGCCGGTAAATCCGGGCGTCCCAGGCCCTGCAAAAAAGCAAACGGCACGTAAGACAATCCGTTTAAAAAAACGCCCGCCGCCAGCCAGCGCATGACCGCGGAACTGTGGGCGGCATATTCTTCGCCCAGCCAGATGTATAATCCCTCCGGCGCCAGCGCGACCACCAGCAACGCGGCCGGGAACAGGATGCCCGGTAAATAGCGCAATCCGCGGCTGAATAACGAGGCGGTGTCTTGGGTGCCGCCGTCCAGGGATGCGGCGGCGCCGCGGGCCGCGCTGGCCGAGAACGAAGGGAACAGCACCGACACCCAGGCGCGCGGGAAGACCAGGAGCCGGATCACGATTTCCGAGGCCGTCCCGTAATAGGCCACAGAGGCGGCGGATACCCGGGCGCCGATGATGAAGCGGTCAATGTGCGCCATGAAGGGCATGACCAGCGAGGAAACCGTCAGCCAGCCGCCGAACCTGGCCATGGGTCCGACCAGGTCCCATGCCAGCCGCGGATGCGTGCGCAAGGCGGGAATTTTTAACAGGCAGAGCGCCAGGTAGGCAAGCGTCTCCGCCAGCCGGCCGGCGATCAGCACCGCCACCACCACCGGCAGAGAGTTGGTGAACAGCACCACGCACAGCGGCCCCAGGAAGGTAAAACTGCCGGCGGGGATGCGGACGCAGTTGATTTGCCGGAAAAACTGGTGGGCTTCCAGCATGCCGATCAGGCCGGTGGTGGCGATCACCACCGGCATGCCGAGCGCGACAATGTAAAACGCCGTCAAGGTCTCGGCCCGCAGGTGCTCCGGCAGTTTCAGCCAATGGCCGGCCAGCAGCGGCGCCAGCGCGCCGATGATCAGCATCAGCAGGCAGCCGATCCCCAGCATCAAGAGCATGGCGGTCCAGAAAAGCCGCGGAATATCGGCGGTGTGTTCGGAACTGCCCAGGCCCAGTTTCGCGGACGCCATTTTGGTCAAAGCGCGGCCCAGGCCGAGGTCAAAAATGCTGAAATAGCCGACCAGCATCCAGATCAACAGGAGCAAGCCGTAGCGTTCATTGCCAAGTCGGTCAATCAGGATGGGATAGGCGAAAAGCGCCAGCACCATCGGCAGGCACATGCCGGCCAGATTCCAGACGGCATTGCCGGCCAGGCGGCGCGCGCCGGGCCGGGCATAATGGTTTTGGGGGATTTCCGTAAGCGATGCCATCCGGGGAAATATATGCCAAACAGCCGATAGGCACAAGCGCCGTTTTCATTTGCGTCAGACTCCGGCGTTTGTTAGCTTCGCGGTAGTATCCAGTCATCTCAAACAGTTTTGCAAGGCGGTAGATGAGTATGATTATTTCATTTAAAACGCATTTTGGCTTAGCCGCAAAAATTTCGCTGGGCACTTTCGCCGCCATTGTCGGCGCTTTGTGCCAGGCGGCGGAGCCGGCCGGGATGCAATTCATGGCGACGAACCATGTCCCCGAATTCCTGCCGGAATACACGGATGTGTTTTACGGCAAAAAACCAAGGATTTACCTGGACGGCGAATGGCAGGCCCGGCTGTTCCGCTGCGAACAGCGGGATTACAAGGGGGCGCTGGCCGAAAATGCCGCTTGTTTCCAGGATCCGCCGGCCGACGCCGCCGGCGACTGGAACTCGATACAGGTTCCCGGTTTCATGGATGCGCCGTATGGCAGCGACAATATCGGCGCCGTCTTCCTGACCAGGCAATTCACCGTGCCGGCCGGCGCCGCCGGCCGGCGTTTGATTTTGCATTTCACGGGGATTGGCTGGTCGCCGGCGGTGTATGTTAACGGGCGCAAGGCGGCGGAATACGAGTCCTTGATGCCGGGCTGGCCGACCGAGTATTTCCAGACGGACATCACGGATATGACGCGTCCGGGCGCGAATCGCATTACCGTGGCGCTCTTCAAGTTCCGCAAAACCCTGCGCCTGTTTTCTTCCGGCATATACGCCCCGGTTTACATTGACCTGGCGGAACCGGTATATGCCTCCGAAATGCGGATTATCCCGCGCCTGCCGGATACCATCCGTGTCCGGGCCTCCGTGGTGAACACCACCGGCCGCGCGCTGTCCGGCAACCTGCGCGCCGTGGTAACCCATTGGCGCGGCGGCGGGCCGGCGGCAACGCTGAACCTGGATGATGCAACATGGCAGCCGGGCACGAACGCGGTTGAGTTTGAAGTCCGGATTCCCGATCCCGTGCTCTGGGACGTGGACAATCCGCACCTGTACTCGCTGCAATTGCTGGCTGGCGACATGACGGTTGGCTGGGAGCGGTTCGGCTTGCGGGAATTCAAGGTTGCGGGCCGCGATTTTCTGCTGAACGGCCGGAAATTCAATTGTCTGGGGATCGCGGCCGAGGAAGGCAACCTGGCGCGGCTGATGTACGTTGAAAACACCAACCCGCAGTTTATGAACAACGGCGGCGATTGCCTGCGCCGGTACCTGGCCTTGCTGAAGGAACATAATTGCAACAGCATCATGCGCTGGCCGGTCTTCACCCAGGCGCTCAACGACCTGGCCGATGAAATCGGCTTGCTGCAGTTCCACATGTTTCTGCCCTGGAAAATGTACAACGAAGATTTTCCCCTTTCCGCCCAACGCCGGCTGGCGGACCAGCGGCGGGCCGTGCCGGAATATTTCAGCAAGGGTTTTTTTTACGAACGCGCGCCCGGGCGCGGCGCGGGGGACATCCCCGCCGGCCGAACGCCGGATGAACTGGCCGCGGCGGGGGTGTTGCGGCGCTGCCCGCCGGAAATTTTCGATCCAGCCGGCCGCGACGGATTTCTGCGCGAGGCTTTCGATAAACTAGGCCGCAGCCTATGCAACCATCCCTCCGTTGTGGCCATTGTCGCCGGCGATGAAAATTTCGGCGATATCAACCAGGCCTTCGACATGCCGGCGCAGAAAGCCGCGCTCCAGGCCGCCTGTCCGGGCATGCTGTTCAGTGCCGGGCATTCTTACGGCGAAACCAGTTTGGACCTGGCGGGCAAAAGCGTGAATTGCTCCCGGATGCTCGACTGCCTGGATTTCGCCAATCCGGCGGCGGGCGGCATTGGCGGGTCGTACATGCGGTTCTGCCATTGGGCGATGTTCGCCAAATCCCTGCGGAATTTCACCGAAGACCTGGTGTACCGCCGGGTCGGGCGCGAATTGCCGGTGTTTGCTGACGAAACCCTGTATTACGGGGTCCTGCGCCAGGTAGCCCGCGCGAAATTCTGGCGCTTCTTCCCGGAATTGGCCGGGAATATTTTCCCGGGCGGAACACTCGATGCGGCGCGCATGGCCGCCGCGCTGGGCGAGCCGAAGATCGAAGTCGCTTACGCCATTGAAAACATACGCGAACGCGTCAAATACCTGACGTCCGAGCAAATCAAGGCCGGCGATGCCGGCCTGGCCTGGCTCATGGTGCGGCCGCATCTCCAGTTGATGGGCCTGACGCCCGACTTGGGCGACCGCGGGGCCTTGATCGCCGCCGTTGCCGGGCGTGTGAAAAAAATGGTGGAGCCGATCCGCATTCATGGGGAGTACATGCAGGGCGTGGGAGGCGTTGCCGGCCCCTGGCTGGAATACGACCTGGAGCGGCTGGCCCGGCTGGACGCCGCCGGCATCCGGGGCGCCGCGGCCATCGGCCGGATGTTCCAACATGTTTATGCACCGGTGTACGCCGCCCTGGATTTTTACGGACAGCGTTCCAGCATGCAGGCCGGGGCAGTCTGGCAAACGGATTTACATCTGTTCAATAATTCCCGCGCGGACTTGGCCGATCTGGAAACCTCCATCACGCTGAGCGGCGTGGCCGGGGAACTGGCGCTCGCGGAAACGGCCTGCGCCGCGCTGCCGGCCGGCGGCCGGATTTCCCTGCCGGTGTCGCTGGCATTCCCGGCGGACTGCCCCGCCGGCGATTGCCGGATCAATCTCGTTTTGACTGCTGATGGCCGGGCCATTGCGTCAAATTATTACGAATTGTATATGCATAACGCCGCCGCGGAGCCGGCCATTGCCGCGCCCGGCCCCATCCAGGTCTATCCCGCGGCCGATGCGGCGGCGCGCGCCGCTTTCCGGCAATTGCTGGAGGGATTGCGGTTGCCGGCGGAGGAAATTCCACGGGCGCAGTTGGCCGGCCGACTGGCGGCCAAGCCGCGCTATGTAATCGTGGCGCCGCGCGCGTTGGATGGCGCTTCCGCCGGTGAACTGGCGGCGTTGCGGCCCTGGCTGGAGCAGGGCGGGCAGTTGCTGTGCCTGGAGCAGGATTACGCCGGCAAGCTGCCCTGGGCGCCGGAGATTGTTTCCATTCGCCTGCGGCACCGCCGGGATTTCGCCCTGCCGGCAGTCGGCATTGATGCGCTGCCCGTGCGCTATGCCGATCCGCTGTTCGACGGGTTGGCGGCCCGCAAGTACTGGGAAAGTTTCAACAATCCTGACGGGGAAATGTACCGTTACCTGCTGGGGCCTTTGACGGCTGAGGCGCGGGTGATTGGCGCCGATCTCGGGCGTCTGGAGGATGTGCCGGTGTTCGGCGCCCTGGTGCTGGACCGCAAAATCGTCGCCGGCCGCTGCCTGATATCTCAGATTGAAGCCGTGAAGGCGCTGGAATTTCAGGATGGCGCCGCCCGGCGCTACCTGGTCAATCTGTTCCGCGCCTGGCTGGATTCCGATTAATCTGCGGCAGCGCTCGATGGTTGCGGATGACGCGTTGAAACGCGGCGGGCACCGTCTGGTCGCGCTTGATTTTGCGCAAGGTCGCGACCAGCTCATCCACCCACATGTTCATGTAGGTTTCCCCTTTTTTCCTGGACGCCGAGTGCGGCTCGCCCACGCACAGTTCCGGATACTGCATGGCCCACCTGACCGGCACCGTGGCCACGCCGATATCGGGCACCCGGTTGATGGGGAAGGATTTTTTCTTCATTTTTTCAAGGTGCACCAGTCCCTCGGCGGACGCCATCACCATGCTGGTCTCCACCGAACAGGCATGGCCGTAATGCGCGGATTGATCCATCTGCGCCATTTCCTTGAATTTGCCGGCATAGGCGGGGATGTTGTAAATAGTGTAATCCTTGCCCGCTTCCAGGATGCGGACCGGGAAAATCGAGCCGATATAACAGCCGTGTCCGTTGGCCAGGCAGATTTTGGTGAAGCCGTTCCGAGCCGCTTCATCGCAGATGTTTTCCAGCAGCATGAACATCACGTCCTGCTTGATATGCACGCCGCCCGTGCCGGCCGGGGCGCCCGTGACGACGTTGTAGTAAAGCGTCGGCAGGATGGCGACCGTCTCCCTTTGAGCGAGGCGGCGCATGGCTTCATCCACCGCCAGGCCGTCCGTCCCCAGCGGCAGATGCGGTCCGTGGGTTTCCAGGCACCCCAGAGGCAGCACCGCCACGCCCTTGCTCGCCTTGCATAACTTCGGGAAATCGCCCGCACTGACCCGCGCCCAGAAACATTCCATGATCCAATCCTCCTGTGGTTTTGTCCCGAATTTGACACACGTCACGTCACGCCGTAAGCTGCCCGTCTGCGCCGACTGGCCGACACCCGCCGCTTGCACAGGGCAATCAGCCATGCGCGCACAGCAAAGCGCTAGTTCGTGTCAAGGCGGCGGGCAATCAACGGTCCCTGGCGAGGACAGCCCCTACGGCTGCAATGGCCGCCATGTGCTGCTCCCGATGTTTCTCCAGTGTCGCCCGCCAACTGGTTTGCATAAATCCGTAAAGGCGTCTGGCGGCGATGTTTTTGCGGCAGAATTTCACCGTGTCGGCGAAATTAGCGGGTTTCGGCGATATCCCACCGGTGGGAATCTGGTCGAAGCGCAGTTTTTCCAGGTCCAGGTAAGCCTGCACGGGTTTCAGCCGCAGCGGCTTGCTCATGTTCGCGCGCGGCCGGACCGGATCGTCCATGACCTGCGGATTCGCCCGGACCAGCACGGTTGCCGGATGCACCCGCTTGTAGTACCACCAGTTGCTTTGCAGCACGTCGCGCCGCATGTTTCTGGCGAAATCCAGGGGATGGTACCACTGGTAATCGGACCAAATCCACGGGCGGGCGCCGTGTCCGCGGACCGCGTCGCACAGCAGGTTCAAGTCATGCCAGTAAAGATCGAACTGGCGGATGACCGCCAGGCGGTTATAAATCTGGTTGACGGCGGTTTCCTCATCCATGCCGAGGTGGAAAAAGCGCGGGCCGTCAAAAATCTCGCAAACCTCGGCGATCAAGTCGCGGCAGACGCGGTAATAAGTTTCCGTGGCGAGCATGCGCGAATACATGCCCAGCCAGATATCGTGCGCCGCGGCGAAATTCAGCTTGGGAATGATTTCAATCCCCAAATCCCGCGCGGCGGCGATTTCCTTTTTCAAGCGCGCCGGAGTCCAGGCGTTTTTCACGGCGATTTCCGGGTGGCTGCGGTAGGCGACCCCGTCGCCCAGGTCCAGCACGACCATGTTCATGCCGGCCGCGGACATGGCGCGCAGGATGTCCCGCCAGAGCCGGTCGTCGAACCGCAGATAGGGCTTGGCGACGGCTTCGCTGGTTTTGTTTTTGAAAAGGGATTCGGAGCAATCAAACCACATGTTGTAGCTCAAATGGACGAGGTTGGCCCAGATGGGCGGGCGCGTTTTGTTTGTTCCCATGGCGAATCCTTTTTTACCCGTCTTTACCGGCTGCGATCTCGAGATCAATGACTGTATGTGCATAAGCGCATACGCAAGCGTGCACGCAGGCGCCGAACGCAGTTTGGCCGCTACAGGGTATGCGCATCGGCGCATATGGAAGCGTACGCGGGCGAGTTTAGGCGCGGCCCATACCCGGCGCAAGCGGAATGTTTTGCTATTTTGTGGAATATTTTGCTTACCCGCCGGCGGAGTTTTGACCGCCGAATGCTGATCGGCGCTACCCGAATTTACTGCAACCGCATCTGGCAAGCAGGCGCGGAATTTTTTGGCTCATCTGGAAGGACTGGGTGTTTTTTGCTTGTTTTTATACACCCCGAAACTTAATTTCATTGCGCGGCCAAAATAGCGGAATGATTACAGGGAAGACCAATTTGCCGCCAGGGGCGATCATAAGATCCGGATTTGAGTTCCGGTTAGCCACCAACCAGGGGGACGAAGATGAAAAAGTTTGTTTTATCGGCCATGGCGGTTTCCGGCATCTGTCTTGCCGGCGAATCTTCCGCCCGCCTTATCGCTTACCGCGACGGCCGGGACTTGCTGGTTCGGAGCCATTTTTCGGCAATGCAGGATGTCGTCATAAAAGTATTTTACTCGGAATCATCCGGCATGCCGAACGAACTGGCCTATCTGGTTCCGAAATCCGCGCCATTGCTCGATTACACGCAATTCAAGGCCATGCATCGCGGCGGCGACGAAATTCCGGCCTATCCGATGCCCATGTACGGCACGCTGGGCGGCAATCACGGATCGCCGTACGGCCGGAAATTGAAAATTCGCGGGCATGGCTTGACGGTGGCCGACCTCGGGGCCCGGTTGACGGCGGAGGGGAAGGGAGATTTTTATATTATCCGGATCATAGACCAGGACCAGATTCTGATTCACCCGGAGAATCGCGGCAAACCGGGATTCCCGATCTTTACCGCGCTGCGCCCGGGGGATAAGCTGCTGCGGGACGGCGTCGAACTGGCCTATGCCGACCTGGCCATGCAACAGGTCTATCCGGGCAATCGTTACCGGGAAAACGCATATCTGGTGAACGGCGGCGATCCCTTGCCCGACAAAACCGAGGTGCCGTGCGACTTCCTCGACCATGTGGTTGATTATGACATCATCATGCCGGATGCCAGGGTTGACCTGTTCCAGAGCAAGCCCGGCATAGCGCACGATTTCATTGCGCCGGAACTGCCCGGCTTGCTGAACGTGCGCAGTGTGTATCGCTATCAGGATAACGGCGCCTGCGTGGTCGCCGTTAAAAACACGGTGCTGCATGATATGGCCGGCTACAATTGCCTGGGCGTCATGCTGTGCTGGTCGGGCGAGATTGCCCAAAAAAAGAAAACCGAATTTTATATTCCCAAGCTCAAGCCGCTGCGAGCGGCCGGCAAAGAGACGGCGCCGGACCTGGCGTGCGACTTTTCGGCCATTTATACGATGCCGGATGC
The DNA here is from genome assembly GCA_964463985.1 of uncultured Verrucomicrobiota bacterium. Taxonomy (GTDB): domain Bacteria; phylum Verrucomicrobiota; class Kiritimatiellia; order JAAZAB01; family JAAZAB01; genus JAXGPF01. The sequence continues at coordinate 18,526 of CAYXEK010000016.1, read as the reverse complement.
AATGCCGGTTTCGTATCATATTGCCAAAAGCGATTGCCTGGACCCGGAAGACCCGCCGGACCGGTTCATCCGTCTGGCAGGCGACCAGGGACGCGAGATCGGCGTGGCGCTCGGGTATTCCCTGTTTGATGGCGTGACCGCTAAAAGCCGGAAAACCGCAGATCGAGGAAGCATTTATTATCTTTACCATACTAAAAAAATGTATCCATTTTGCCTGGAGATGAAAAATTGCCGGCAGGGCGATGAGCGCGAGGTGTTGGCTTATCGCCAGTATTTCGATCCGCAGCGCGAGCCGGATGCTACGGCGTTTTATTTCCATCGCCAGCGGAATTCCGATGTGGTGTATCTTGATTTCCACAAATCGTTGAATGAGAAAAGGATTGCCTTGCCGGATTACATGGCGGGCAAACAGATCGCGGTTTTGGAACGGACCCCGTCAGTCACCCTGCACACTAAGGGCATCGTGCCTGCCGATGGTGTTTCCCTGAGTGTTGCCGGCGATTACGGCTATATTGTGCTGAAACTCGATTGAGCCGCTGTTACGCGGCATCCGCCAGGAAATAAAAATCCTCCGAAGTGTCCAGTGTCCGGCAGACACTGGGCCAGCTTTACGCCGGCAGCGCGGCGGCGGCGCGCCGGACGCGTTGCCGGCATTGGTCGAGCAGGGCGGCGAAGTCGGCGCCTGAGCAATCGCTGCCGATCGCGCGCCGGGCCAGGGCGGCCAGGGCGGGGGGATCCTGGGGGATGTCATGCACCTGGCGGTCTTCAAAAAGCTGCAGGCAGTGTTCCACCCGGCGCAGCAGGATATAATCCGTCCGCAATGATTCGGCCTCCGCTGCCGGCAGAATTCCGGCGCCGGCCAGCAGGGTCAGGCTGGCAAGCGTGTTGCCGTTCAGCACTTCCGGCCGGCGGCCGGCGTGGATCAACTGCAGGCCCTGGACCAGGAATTCCAAATCCCGGATGCCGCCCGGCCCGTTTTTCAAGTCGCATGGCTGACAGCCGCCGCCGGCGGCGATCTTGCCGCAGGCCAGGGCGCGCAGGCGCCGGATGGAGGCGGCGACCCGCTCCGGCATCCGCGGCAGCCGGAGGATTTCACCGGCGCCCTGCAAAAAGGCGTTGCCGAGCGCCGGATCGCCCGCCACCGGCCGGGCTTTCAGCAACGCCTGCACTTCCCAGAGCGCGGCTTGCCGGCGGTAGTACTCCAGGAGCGCCGGCAGCGGGTAAACCAACTGGCCGGCGGATCCGTAAGGACGCAGGCGGAAATCCACGCGGTAAGCATAGCCCTCGGCGGTGTGGCCGGCCAGGTCGGCGGCGATGCGGCGCAGGGCGCGGCTGCAGGTTTCCTGCTCGCGCGGGTCGCCGCCGGCGCAGATGCCCAGCAAATCAATGTCCGAACTGTAATTCAATTCCCGGCCGCCGAGTTTGCCGAAGGCCAGAACGCAAAAACCAGGAACGGCGCCGCCGTCTTCCGCCCAGAAGCGCTCCAGCGCCAGGCGGATGATGGTTTCCGCCAGGGCGGTGATATCGGCGGTGATTTCCGGGAGAGGCGCGCGTAGGCAAATGTCGCGGGCGCCGGTGCGCAGGATTTCACGGCGCCGGAACTGGCGGACCGCGTCGCGCCAGTCGCCGCCGGCGTCGTCGAGAAAGTTGCGCAAATCGGTTTCAATCGCCGGCATGGAACGTTGGGCATTAAAAACATCCGGCGCGGTCACCCAGTCGAAGAAACCGGGATTGCGGATCAGGGTGTCGGCCAGAAACTGGCTGGCGGCGAAAATGCCGAGCAGGATTTCCAGGCGCCGCGGCTGGGACAGCAGCAGCGCATAATGGCCGGCGGCATCGGGCAGGGCCTGCGTGAAGCGCTCCCAGTTGTTGAGCGCCATGTCCGGGTCGGCGCTGTGTTTCAGGCTGTCGCCCGCCAGCACGGCCAGGCGGGCGAAGGCCGTCCGGCGCCCGGCATCGCCCGCCAGCCGTTGCAGGTTGGTCAGGGCGCGGCGGCAATCCTGGAAGCCCGCCGCCCGCAGGATTTTCCGGCTGACATCGGGCGGGAGGGCTTCAGACAACACCAAGTCGGCCAGGTTGCCGCCCGGCGGGCCCGGCAGGGCTGCGCGTCCGAAATGGCGTTCCACGAAAGCGCGGACGGTGGCGGTGTGGGTGCCGAAATCCACCCGCAATTGCTGCTCGGATGACATATCCGGGGTTTGCCGGTAGCCCATGCGGCGGGCCAGGTGAATGAATTCCGGCGCGCCTTCCGGCGGCAGGCACAGGTCGCGGGCGGAGCCGCGCAGCATGCGCAAACCGTTGATCAAACGGCGCAGAAAATAATACGCGCCGGTCAGTTCCCGGGACTCGTCGGGGGTTAAAACCCCCATTTCCGCCAGGGCTTCCAAGGCTTCATGAATGCGCGGAGTGCGCAGTTTGGGGAAGCGTGGGGCATGCATGACTTGCAGAATCTGGACATCGTATTCCAGGTCCACCAGCGCGCCCGGGCTGAACTTGGCATTGTCCGGCCGGCCGTCGCCGGCGACGCCGCCGGCAGTCGTCCGGCGGCCGGCCGGGCGGGGCGCAGCGTCCTGATCGGACTTGGCGGCCCACTGTTTTGCGCGTAACTGGCGGAGAGATTTTATATCAAGCTGCTGTCCGGCGTAAATCAATTCGTCACGCAGCCGTTCCACGCGCGCCCCCAGAGCGGGATCGCCGGCGACATGGCGCAGGCGCACCAGCGCCAGCCGCTCATAAGCCTGCGCCGGCCCGTCGGGAGCGTAGTAGCGGCAGAAACTTTCCAGGCTGCTGGCGAGCGGACCGCTGTTGCCGTAAGGACGCAGGCGCAGGTCAATATGGAAAATGCCTTCGCGTTTAGCGCGCACTTTGTCGGCCAGCATGCGGGCGAAACTGTCAAAAAACTCGGCGTTGGACAGCGGCGCGGGACCGCTGGTTCTGCCGTTGTCGTTGTAGACCATCAACAATTCGATGTCGGAGGCGTATCCCATGGCGACGCCGCCGAATTTGCCCAGGCCGCAGATTGTCCAGACGGTTTCCAGGCCGGCCACAGTGCCGGGCCGTCCGTGGCGATCTACCAGCAGACGGTAGATCAATTCCGCCGCGGATTGGATTACGGCTTCCGCAAGCTGGGTCAGGGATTCGGCGAAAGCGCGCACATCAATATCCGGTTGCAGAATGTGGTCTAGATCTATCCGGAAAATCTCGCGGTCTTTGAAGGCGTTCAGGCGTTGAAATTTTTCTTCGTAGCTGGCGGCGGCGTCCAATTCCGTCTGCAGGGCGCGCCGGAGGCCGGCGGGCGGATGGGCAAACCGGCGGCCGGCGACATGGGGCTGGAGGATCGGCAGCAGGGATTCATATTGCAGGCGGATGAAATCCTCCCAGATGAAATCGCTGGCGCCCAGCAGCCGCGCCAGTTCCTGCAGCGCATCCGGCCGGGCGAGCAAATCCGCCCAGGCGCCGCTGGCAGGCGTATTGATTATGCTCTCAACCATGTGTTCGAAGCGGCAGAGGGCGGCGTAGGGGTCGGGAGCGTGGCCGAGGAAGTAGGTGAACTGCTTCGTCAGCAGGGCGGAAAATTTCAGCCGATCCAGGCGCGCGGGATCGGACAGCGGCCGCCCATCGCGGTCCAGCACGTCAATTTCATCGGTGATCCAGCCGGCTTCCGTGCGGATGCGCACACGTTCGATGGAGATGTCCTGCAGGGCGAGCGCGCTGCTCATGGCGAAAAGGAATGCCGGGGTGTCCTGCGCCATGACCCGCAGGCGCGTATAGCCGCCCGCGGGTCGCAGGTCCAGTGTGACCGGGTAGAGCACCGGCAAATCCGCCAAACGCAGGCCAGCCAGCCGCGCGGCTACCATTTCGTTGACGCGCCGGCGCGCTTCCTCGATCTTGCCATTCTCCAGCAGCGCGATGGCGGTTCCAATGGATTTTTCAAATTCCGCCGGCCAGCCGGCGTTGTCGGTTCCCGCGTCCAACTCGCCGGTGAAGTAATCAATGATCATCCGCCGTCCGCCGGCGCCGTCGGGGCGGCGGGCATAAGTAAAAATTTCGCCGGCCAGGATGTTGAAGCCGCCGGCGGCCATCAGGCCGGTGATCAGGGAAAACAGCGCCGGGTAATCAAAAGCCATGACCGTGCAGGCCATGCGGCGGCCGGGGCCGGGATCGAAAATTACGGCGGAAGGTGCGGCGGGCGACAGGCCGGCCAGCGCGCGCAGGTGGCGTTGAATCTGAACCGGCTGGAAGAAGTCGAAATAATTGTCATCCAGTCGCGCCAGATGTTCCGTCAGCAGCGCCGGCGGTAGTTCGGGACACAGTTTCAGCAGTTCGTTGGGCGCCGGTTTCATGCCGGGCCAGTATAATCGAAGCGCGGCGGTATCAAAGCAAATTTTGGGTGTAAGACAAATTTGTTGACGCGATCATGTCGTTGTGGTGCGTGGTGAATTCCGTTTGAAAAAGGCGTCGGCGATTTTGGGGCGTCTGGCGCGCGGCGCGCCCCTGCGGGCGGGTTTGCCGGGAGCGGGGCAATCTTGAGATTAGCCCCGCCCGCCGGCGCGCCCGCATCCACCCCAAACTTGCCTTGCTTTTCCAAACCCCTCGACAGGCTCGGGGAGCGGAATTCACCACGCGGCGCACCAATTCCGGCGGGAGTGCTTTGAGCACCCCCACCGGAATTGACCGGAAACAAGAAGGATGGATTGGTTTTATACATTTTTGCATGAAAAACCAATGCGATAACAAAAATCCTGTTTTGATCAATAATTTTTTCTTGCACCCGCAAATTATATGGAAGCGCATATCCGCTTGACCGGCGGCGGGATTTGTGTTTAATTCAATGAATTCCATGAATTTGGCGGGGCGATGCGGCCGACGGACAGCACCGCCGGCGCGATAGCTTATAAACCAACATCAGAAAGGCGAAACCAGCATGAGCAAGATACGTGTGGCGATTATCGGGCAGGGCCGGAGCGGACGCAACATCCATGGTCAGTATTTGATCAAGGATCCGCGCTACCAGATCGTGGCGGTAGCCGACTTCCTGGAAGAGCGCCGCCGCCGCGCGATGGAGGAATACAAGTGCGACGCCTATGCCGATTATCACGATCTCTTCAAGCGCAACGACCTTGACCTGATTGTCAACTCGTCCTTCAGTTACATGCACGCCCCGATTACGCTGGAAATATTGAAGGCGGGATTTAACGTGCTTTGCGAAAAACCGCTGGCGTCGCGGGTGAAGGACGTGGATAAAATGCTTGCCGCCGCCAAAAAGGCCCGCCGCCTGTTCGCGGTCTACCAGCAATCCCGGCTTGCCGGTTACTTCCAGCAGGTGCAGAAGGTGATCAAGTCCGGCGTGCTGGGGCGGATTGTCCAGATCAACATCGCTTTCAACGGTTTCTCCCGGCGCTGGGATTGGCAGACGCTGCAGGCGTTCAATGGCGGCAACCTGCTCAACACCGGCCCGCATCCGCTGGACCAGGCCCTGCAGCTTTTCGGGGAGGGCATGCCGAAGGTGACGTGTTTCATGGACCGGGTCAACACCGCCGGCGACGCCGAGGATCACGTCAAGCTGCTTTTGAGCGGGCCGGGTCATCCCACGATTGACCTGGAGATTTCATCCGCCTGCGCGTATCCGTGTTTCACCTACAATGTGTACGGTTCCTGCGGCGGGTTGAAGGGCTCGACCTCGGCCATGGAATGGCGCTATTTCAAGCCCCGCGAGGCGCGCAAGCTGAAACTTGTCAAAACGCCGATTTCGACTCCCGCCGGCTTGCCGGCTTATTGCGACGGCGCCAGCCCGGATAACTTGAAGTGGTATGTGGACGCCTGGCCGGTCAGCGCCCAACCCGTCAAAAAGCCTGGCGCCGGCGGTTATACCGCCGCGCAGCCGCCCGCGGAGATGGCGGCCAGCTTCTACACCATGCTGCACAAAGCCCTGACGAAGAAGGCGCCGCTGACGATTACACCCGCGCAGGTGCGGCGCCAGATCGCCGTGATCGAGGAGTGCCAGCGGCAGAATCCGCAGATTTATGGTAAGTAACGATACATTCATCAATCCCGCCGCGATTGAAAAATTGCTGGCCGACACCCAACCCGACCGGCGCCGGGCATTTGAAGTTTTGGACCGCGCGCTGGAGAAGCAAGGATTGACGCCGGAAGACGCGGCGGTATTGCTGAACACGGACGACCGGGAAGTGACCGAGCGCCTGCTGGAAGATGCCGGCCGGGTTAAGCATGAAATTTACGGCCGGCGGCTGGTGCTGTTCGCGCCGCTGTATGTCGCCAACTATTGCGCCAACAACTGCCTGTATTGCGCTTTCCGGCGCGATAATCAGGCGGTGCGGCGGCGCGCCTTGACCATGGCGGAAATTGCCGAGGAAACCCTGCGGCTGGAACAGCAGGGCCATAAGCGGCTGCTGCTGCTGACCGGGGAAGACCTGGCGCGCTCGGGCCTGGACTATTTCCTGGAAGCGATCCGCACGGTCTATGCCGCCAGGACGCCCGACGGCAAGGGATCCATCCGGCGGATCAACGTGGAAATCGCGCCGCTGGATGAAGCCGGGTTCCGCCGGTTGAAGGCCGCCGACATCGGCACGTACGTTCTGTTCCAGGAGACCTACCATCCGGAAACATACGCCCGCATGCATCCCGACGGGCCCAAGGCGGACTACCGCTGGCGGCTGTACGCCATGCACCGCGCGCAGGCGGGCGGCATTGATGACGTCGGCATCGGCGTCCTGTTCGGGCTGCATGCGGATTACCGGTTTGAAGCCCTGGGCATGCTGGAGCATGCCCGCTGTCTCGAACGGGATTGCGGCGTCGGGCCGCACACTCTCAGCGTGCCACGGCTGGAGCCGGCGCTGAACGCCCCGGCCGCACAGCAGCCCCCGCACCCGGTGTCGGACCATGACTTCAAGCGGCTGGTGGCCATCCTGCGTCTGGCGGTGCCCTACACGGGGATTATCCTTTCCACCCGCGAGAAGGCGGAACTGCGGAACGAATTATTCGCCCTGGGCGTGTCGCAGATCAGCGCCGGGTCCCGCACCAATCCCGGCGGGTATGGCGAGCAGGGCGACGATCCGGCGACCGCCCAGCAATTTTCACTGGGCGACACCCGCTCGCTGGAGGAAGTCATCCGGGCGGTCTGCGCCGCCGGCTACCTGCCGTCGTTCTGCACGGGATGTTACCGGCGGGGGCGCACCGGCCGGGACTTCATGGACCTGGCCAAGCCCGGGCTGATCAACCAGTTCTGCCTGCCGAATGCCATCCTGACCTTCGCGGAATACCTTATGGATTACGCCGGCCCGGAAACCAGGGCCGCGGGACAACGCGTGATCCAAGCGCAGATGGGCGAAATCCATGATCCTGGGCGCCGGAACGAAACCGAGCAGCGTTTGGCGGAATTGCAGGCCGGCCGGCGCGATCTCTATTTTTAAGAAGCATAAGGAGCAAGCACAATGTTAAAGATTGCATTTGCGGGATTCAGGCATTCGCACATCATGGGCGTCTACAACTACGTCAAGTCGCATCCGGATGAATGGCAGCTTGCCGGCGCCTGCGAGGAGGATGCCGCGGCGCGCAAGCAGTTGGCCGCGGACGGCAAGGTGGAGATCACCCACCGGGATTTCTCCGCCATGCTGGACGCCGTGGAGTGCGACATCGTGGCGGTGGGTGATTATTATGCCCGGCGCGGGCAATTGCTCATCGCCGCGCTGCAGCGCGGCAAGCACGTGATTTCCGACAAGCCCATCTGCACGGATATCCGGGAGTGGGAACAGATCGCCGACCTGGCGCGGTCCGGGAACTTGAAAGTCGGCTGCCAGCTGGATGTGCGCACGAGCGGCAACTTCCTGCGGATGCGGGAAGCGGTGCGCGGCGGCCTGATCGGCGAGGTGCTTTCCGTCGCCGTGGGCGGGCAGCATCCGCTCAATATCGGCGTACGGCCAGGCTGGTATTTTGAGCCGGGCAAGCATGGCGGCACGATCAACGATATCGGCATTCATGCCTTCGACTTTATTCCGTGGATCACCGGGCAGGATTTCGCCGAGGTGGTGGCCGCGCGCACCTGGAACGCGCTTGCGCCGCAGTATCCGCATTTCCAGACCGGCGCCCAGTACATGCTGCGTCTGCAAAACAACGCCGGCATGCTGGCCGACATGTCGTATTTCAGCCCGGCGCAATTCAAGAGCCGTCTTCCGCAATACTGGCGGACGACGCTCTTCGGAACCGAGGGCGTTCTGGAAACCAGTTCCGGCGCCAACCATGCGACCCTGGCCCGCAACGGCCGGTCGGCCGTGGAAGAACTCCCGGCATTGCCACTGTCCGAGGATATCGGGATCGTGCGAAGTTTTGCCCGCGAGGCGCAGGGCGCCGTCGATGGGTTGACGGTGAGCACGGCCGAAGTGCTGTATGCCAGCCGGATCGCATTGCTGGTGCAGCAGGCGGCCGACACCCATGCCACGGGCGTCAAATTGCCCCCGCGCGCATAAAGGCGCCCGCCGCCGGCGCCCTGTGGCAGCCGGTAAGATTTGTATCACACCGTCAGAGCCGGGTGTATAGCATGCAAGACAAAACCAGGACGCCCGTTTACCTGCTGGATTGGATGCATGTCTGCCACGGCTGGATGGACCGCTCGTTTGATCCGGCCTTGCTGTCGGAGCGCGGCCGCGAAATCGCCGCGGCGGACCGGCAGCGGACCGGCGGCGTTTTCCCGGACCTGTCCGGCCGCTGGATGATCCGCTCCAAAGTGCCGTACGGCATCCGCATCACGGTGGAAAAAGCCCGGGTGGACGATCAGCCCTGGCTGACAATGGACCGGCCGTGGGAAGACCGGCTGGGCTGGGCGACCGTCATTCATGAATCCGGCAAGTATCGCTGCTGGTACGGCTGTTTCGGACGCGAGCCGGCGCCGGAGCGCCGGGAAAACGACCGCGCCGCCAACCGGCATTTCGGCAAGGATGACCACCGGCACCTGCTGTGTTACGCGGAAAGCCGGGACGGCCGGAACTGGGATAAGCCGGCGCTGGGGCAGTATTGCTTCAATGGCTCCCGCGACAACAACATCGCCGCCCCGTACGGTAAGGAATCGGCCGTCTTCCGCGATGATGGCGCGTCGCCGGAAGAACGCTACAAATGTTTTGATTTCGACAAACTGCCGGATGTGCCGCCGGGCGAATCGAATGCCTATGCAATGAGCGGTTTGTATGGCGCGGTATCGCCCGACGGCATCGCCTGGCGGCGCCTGCCCGAGCCGCTGATCCGCTATTTCTGCGACACGGAAAACATCGGGTATTGGGATCCCGCACGCCGCAAATTGACGGGGTATTTCCGCGGGCATTTTTTCCCTGACGGCGAATATGGCGGCCGCGCCATCGCCCGCGCGGAGACGGATGATTTCCGCCGCTGGCCCATGCCGGAAGTAATTCTGACCCCCGGGCCGGAAGACGGGCCGTGCGACGATTATTACACCAGCGGGTTCACGCCGCATCCCGACGATCCATCGTTGCGCTTTTTCTTTTCCTCCATCTACCACCGCAACAGCGACCTGGTGGATGTGCGGCTGGCGGTCAGCCGCGATGGCCGGGCATTCAACTGGGTGTCGCGCGAGCCGGTTATTGAATGCCGGCGCGGCGGCCAATGGGCGGTTGCCGGCATATATGCCGGACCGAATCTGTTGTATCTGCCAGATGGCCGCCTGGGCTTGCCCTTGCGCTGCACCGGCCAGGCGCACAACGAATCCCATGCCGCTTATTACCGGGATTATCAGTATCCGCCCAGCGGCTTGCGCTGGGCCTCGTGGGAGCCCGGCCGCCTGGCGGGGATCGAGGCGGAAAACCTGGGCGAGTTTTTTACCATGCCCCGGTTGTTTGACGGCCGCGCCATCGAAATCAATGCCCGCACATCGCGCGCCGGCGCCGTGGAATGCGAAATCTGGGAGCAGGTTGCCGGCCGCCACAGCCGGCCCATCCCGGGCTTTGCCTTCGAAGATCACCTTCCCTTCCGCGGGGATGAATGCCATGCAACCTGCCGTTTTAAAGGGCAACAGGATATGAAGGCCTTGCGCGGCAAACGCCTGGAACTGCGGTTCCGGCTCAGCAGCGCCAAGATTTTCAGTTACCGTTTTGCGGAATGATTTTGGAGAGCAGCATGGGAAATGTGTGGAGGACGGGCGCAGCCGCGCTGGCGGGCGCATTGATTCTCAACCTGGCGCCGGCCGCGGCGGACGGGCCGCTGCGGGTGGGCGTATACCAGGCCCTGGGATGTGCGGGCATGCTTGAGGCCCTGCGCGCCGAGCCGGGGATGGCTTGCGCTGAGATTGAGCGCTTGGATGCCGGGACGCTGTTCCAGTACGACGTGGTGGCGCTGCCCGCGCTCCGCGGCATGACCGACCGCGGATGGGAAGATGCGCTTGAAGCCTACGCGCGCTGCGGCGGCGGACTCCTGCTCCAGCATAATGCCGCCGGCTACCGCGGCTGGAATCGCGCGCTGTTTCCGGATGTATTTACCGACGGCGGATCCAGCCGCCAGCGCGCCATGACGGTAACGGCGGAACCCGGAGATCCCGCGGCTGCCGGCCTGCCGTCGCGGTTCCAGCAGGATTACCAGGACCATGTCATCCTGGCGCCCGGCCCCAGCGGCCGCGTACTTGTGCGCGATGCCGATGGGGCGGCGGCGGTGGTGGCCGGCGAGGTTGAGCAGGGGCGGATCATCGGCAGCGGCCTGCTGCCCGGCGTGTTCGTGGAACGCGCCGAGCACGTGGAACGCGCGCCGGGCGCGGCCGAACGCGCGCTCCTGGTCCAGTCTGTGCGCTGGCTGGGCGCCGGCCGGTGGACGCAGTTGGATGATGCGGAACGCGCCGCGCGCCGCCGCCGGGTGGAACTGGCCATCGAATTGCGCAACGCCGCCCTGGTGGCGGAATCGCACAATCCGCTTGCAACCACCATCGTGGGGAGGGGCGGCGCCGACTGGTTCACGGATTCCATGTACAACGATCAGGGCTTTGTGCATCCGCCGATTGAGATTCTGCCGGGCCGGTTTTTCATGTTCGACGGCATGGTTACGGCCATTGCCGCGCGCAATGAACAATTGCGGCCGTACGGCGAGACGCTGGCCATCCTTCAACAGTTGAAATGGCTGGGCGTTACGGATATCATCACGCATACCGGCGGCCCGCAATGCAATCTGCGTTACCTGAGCCGGATGACCAATGCGGTGTACGGCTCGCGCGCGAAGCGCTACGGCGGGGATTACCTGGAAATCATCGTTAAGGCTGCGCACGAAACCGGGATGAATGTCTGGGGGTTCTGGCATTCGAAACAGCAGGGTGGATCGTTTCCCATCGCCGACGCGCTGGGCAGGCCCTATGCCGAGTTCGGCGATATCAAAAACCCCGCCTATTTGCAGCAGGCCAGAATTTGCCTGGATGAGTTGGCTGAGCGTTATAACCCCTACGGCAATTTCAAGGGCGTCTTTCTGGATGAACTATGGCATGCCTTTTCCGCGGATTACATGGAAGGCCAGACCAACGCCTTCGCCGGGTTCTGCCGCGAGCAATTCGGCGAGGCGCCTCCCGCCGCGCTGGACTTAAGCGCCATGTTCGCGCAGGGGCCGGATTGGTGCGATCCGGCGGATGTCTGGTGGCGGCGGTATGTCCTGTTCCGCAATCATTTCACGGTCAAATACATCCGCGAAGTCACGGCCTATGCCAATTCCCGGGGCTTGCAAACCATGCCGCAGGTTGGATTCGGGTTCCGCTGGTTCAGCGGGCATGGCGATACGGCGGGATTACTGGCGGCGGGCAACCTGCCCTGGACATACGAAAACCGCAACAACAGCCGCTACGAACAGTACCCGTCCGACGGCATCATCCTGGCCAGCCACAGCCGCACCCACAGCGGCATCCAGCAAATCTGCCACCTGCGCGGCAAATACGGGTCGCAGTTCGCGCTGGAGCAGACCTGGTCGGTCTTCAGCGGACAAAATCCGCGCGTCATGGAAGTCTTTGCGCGGCAGGTGCGCGCCAACCGGGAATGGTACGGCGCCGCATCGTTGAGTTCCTATGCGCTGGTGGTCAATCATGCGGGTATGGATTTGTCCTTGTCCAATGCCGTCGCGGAATACAAGATCGCCGCCAATGGCGTGCAGGCCTGGCTGCAGCAGCGCTATCCCGTCGGCCAGTTGATGATCCAGGATCACCGGTATTTTGGCCGGTATGCGGCCCTGATCGGCGCCCGGCATGGCTTGCGATGCATGTCCGGGGAGGCTTTTGCGGCATTGCGCCGCTACCTCGAGGGCGGCGGCGCGCTGCTGGTGTTGGACGATCAGATCAGCACGGCGCGCGCGGATTTGACCGCGGTGGCGGATCAATTTGAAACCCTGACCGGCGTGGGCCGGGCGCCGGCGGACAGCGTTGGAGCGCCATGTGCCGGGGCGATTGTCTGGGCGGCGCCGCTGTCCAACGCTCCTGCCTTGTCCGGATCGGGGCTGGTCGTCCGGGCGGTAGGCGCGCTGGGCGCGGATACGGCAGTTCTGGCGCGGCGCGATGACGGCGCGCCGCTGGTCACGCTCCGGCGCATCGGCCGCGGACAGGTGGCGGCGTTTCACGGCGATATGACGCAATGGCTGGCGCAGCCCGAGACGCGCGCCGCCGCCCTGGATTGCGCCGCCGCCGTGCTGGACAACCTGGCGCCGTCGCCCATCCGCCTGGAAGGCAATGCGCAAATCTACAATGCCGTGCGCAAGGGCAATTGGGTGGCGGTATCGCTGGTGGGGCTGGACACGGATTACGCGACTTTCAGCACGAATTTTCCCGCGCGCGGCCGGTTGCGGGTGGATTTGAAGGCGCTCGGGCTGGACTTCCCGCAATACAAGGTCCTGAGCCTGGCGCGCGATCGCGAGGTCATGCCCGCCGGCAAGCATTGGGATGAGTTCTCGCGGAACTACTGGACGGCCGGCATCCTGGCCGGTAATGGCGTGGAAGTTTATATTCCCCGCGATTCGCTGGCCGACCTGGAGTTGCGCTGCAGCATCGAAAGCGAACGCCTGCGTAAATACGTGCTGCCGATGTGGAACAAGTCCAAACAAGCCCGATCGTATGAACACGAAATCCTGGCCATCGCGCCGGTGGAGGAAGCCGCCATGGTGCCGGTTCCCAGGTGAAGTTCCCGAACGCGGCCTGAAAATTGCCGCGATGGTTGTATGAGCAATGCCGTCAAAAAAATCCTCCAGGGCTTGGGCGTCGGCGCCGGCGCGGCGGCGGCGGCCGGTTTGATGTGGGCGGCCGGCTGGTTGGATGGGTTCGAATTTAAAACCTGGGACTGGCGGGCGCGGTTGCTGCAGCGCCCCGGGCGGGCCACCGATCGCATCCGCCTGATCCTGCTTGATCAGCCAAGCCTGGATTGGGGCGCACGGCAGGGCTATTCGTGGCCGTGGCCGCGGGAGGTGTACGCGCCGATCGTTGACTTCTGCCGGCGCCAGGGGGCGCGCGCCGTGGCGTTTGACGTTTTGTTCACCGAGCCGTCCAAGTATCTCGTGGCGGACGACGAAGCCCTTGGCGCGGCGGCGGCTGCCGCCGGCAATTTTGTGGCGGCGGTTTTTCTGGGCGCCGGCTCCGGCAGCGCCACCAACTGGCCCCCGGGCATGCCGCCGCCGTATCGCCGCGCCGTTCCGGCGGAGCGTAATTTCGCCTGGCCTCCGGGCATGGTCTTGCCGCGGGCAACATTTCCGATTCCGGAAATTGCGACCAATGCCGCGGTGCTGGCGAATGTATACGCCAATCCCGATGCCGACGGCGTGTATCGGCGCGTGCGGCTGGGCCAGGTGTTTGACGGTCGCCTGGTGCCGGCTCTCGGCCTGGGCGCCTGGCTGGCGGCGGAACCGGAACTGCGCCTGGATTTCGAAGGCCGCTGGCTCCGATGCGGCGCTTACCGGGCGCCGCTGGATGATACCGGATACGCGCTGCTGAGATTTCGCGGCCCATCCCGGACGCACCGCGCGTACAGCGCGGCGGCGGTGATTGAGTCCGAACTGCTGGCGCGGGAAGGCCAGCCGGGCAGCATCCCCGACGGCGCCTTCCGCGATTGCTGCGTGTTTTTCGGATTCAGCGCGCCGGGCTTGTACGATTTGCGGCCCGTGCCCGTCAGCGGCATTTACCCGGGCGTGGAAATCCATGCCACGATGCTGGACAATCTCATGTCCGGCGACTTGATGCGGGATGCGCCGCGGGTCTGGACCTGGATTTTGCTGGTATTATTGGGCGCAGCCTGCGGCGTGGCGGTGCGCTGCGGGCGCAACGCCCGCGATAATCTCGCGGCATTCGTTCTGGCATTGCCGGCTTCGGCGTTGTTGAGCCTCTGGGCTTACAGCCGCGGATTCTGGCTGCCGCTGCTGGCGCCGGCCGTGGCCGCCGCGCTGGCGCTGATCGGCGGAGTGCTGCTGAATTACGCCGTGGAAGGCCGGCAGAAACGTTACATCCGCTCGGCTTTCCGGCAGTATCTGAGCGAGGCGGTGATCGCGCAATTGGTGGCCGATCCCAGCCGGCTGGCGCTCGGCGGCGAGCAGCGCACGCTGTCAATCTTCTTTTCCGATCTCCAGGGGTTCACCGGCATTTCGGAAAAACTCAATCCGCGTGAACTGACCAGCCTGCTGAACGAATATCTAACCGCCATGACCGACATCATCCAGGATGAAGGCGGCACGGTGGACAAGTACGAAGGCGACGCCATCATCGCCTTCTGGAATGCGCCGCTGCCGCTGGCCGACCATGCCGTCCGCGCCGTCCGGGCGTCGCTGTTGTGCCAGGCGCGGCTGGCGGACATGCGGCGGGATTTGCAAGCGCGGTATGGCAGCGAGTTGTTCATGCGCATCGGCGTGAATACCGGTCCGGTGGTGGTGGGCAACATGGGTTCGCACAACCGCTTTAACTATACGATTTTGGGCGATGCCGCCAACCTGGCCTCCCGGCTGGAGGGCATCAACAAGCAATTCGGTTCCTTCACCCTCATTTCCGGAGCGACGCAGGCCGAACTGGCTGTGGCGGCGGATGCCGGCATCGCGGTCCGGGAACTGGGCCGGGTGGCCGTAGTGGGGCGCCGCGCGCCGGTGCTGGTTTATGAGCCGGTGTTGCAGGCGGAACTGGCCGGGCGGAGGGCTGACTGGGAAAAATTCGCCGCGGCCCTGGCGGAGTTCTATGCCGGCCGGTTTGCCGCGGCCCAGGCGCAATTCGAGAAATTGCAGGAGCGCGATCCGCCGGCCGCCGCATATGTCCGCAAATGCCAGGCGTTGATTGACCATCCGCCGGCGGTTTGGGAAGGCGTGTGGGAGATGACGGAAAAATGACCAACCAACTCCAAAACTAACGTTTTGGAAGTTTTAAGGTTTTACGCAGGACCCCGAACCCAGAACACCGAACCCTGAACACTGCCTCCCGAAAACCTTATTGTTCCCAAAACAGAGCCAATTTCAAAAGTTCTACCGGAAAGGTCGGGGTGGAACCCGACCCTCCAAAAACGGTTTGTTTTTTTGATTTTGGAGGGACGACTTACACGTCGTTCGAGACTTTTGAAACTGGCTCTTTTGGAAGCGACATCAAGCTGCGCCCGGGGCCGGCTCCAGCACCGCGCGAATCCGGCGCACCCCGGCGCTGGAGGCTTCTTCCTTGAGGATGCGGAAATGGCCCAAATCGCGGGTGTTGGCGACATGCGGGCCGCCGCAAACCTCGGCAGAAAAATCGCCGATGGCGAACAGTTTCACTTGCTCGCCGTACTTGGCGGAGAATAAAGCCATGGCGTTTTTGCGGCGCGCGGTTTCCAGGTCGGTCACTTCCATCGTCACCGGCAGCGCCTGGCGGATGATCTCGTTCACCAGTTCCTCCACGCGCTGCAGTTCCGCCGGAGTCATTTTGGCGGGGTGGGAAAAATCGAACCGGAGTCGTTCGGCGGTGATGTTGGAGCCCTTCTGGCGGACATGCTCGCCCAGCACGATCTGGAGCGCGCGGTGCAGCAGGTGCGTGGCGGTGTGCAGCCGGGTGGTGGCTTCGGAATGATCCGCCAGGCCGCCCTTAAAAGCCTTGTCGGCGCCCTGGCGGGAAATTTCCTGGTGCCTGGCGAAGGCCTTGTCAAATCCCTCCTGATCAACATTCAGGCCGCGTTCGCGGCAGATTTCGGCGGTGAATTCCAGGGGGAAGCCGTAAGTGTCGTAAAGCCGGAAAGCCACGCGGCCGCTTAAAATCTTCTGGGCGTGGGCGTTCAATTGTTCCAGTGCCTTGTCCAGTTCCTGCATGCCCTGGCCCAGGGTTTTTTCGAATTTCTCCTCCTCCGCGGTCAGTTCCCGCAGTATCCGTTCCTGGTTCTGCCGCAATTCGGGATAGGCGGATTGATAACCGGCGATGATGGTTCCCGCCACCGCGCGGGAGAAGCCAACCGACAGCCCAAGTTGCTTGGCATGGCGGATGGCGCGGCGGATCAGGCGTCGCAGGACATAGCCCTGGCCGAGGTTGCCCGGGACGATGCCCTGTTCGTCTCCGATGATGAACACGGCGCTGCGCAAATGGTCGGCAATCACCCGGAAGGCGCGCGTGATTTCCGGCGCGGCGTCGAAAGCCTTGCCGCTGGCGTCGGCAATGGCGGAGATAATGGGATGGAAGAGTTCGGTTTCGTAAACCGAATGCTTGCCCTGGAGCATGGCGGCAGTGCGCTCGATGCCCATGCCGGTGTCCACGTTATGCTGCTGGAGGGGAACGTAAACGCCTTCCGCCGTCTTGTTGTATTGCATGAAGACGTCATTCCAGATTTCAAAGAACTTGCCGCAGCCGCAGCCGGGGCGGCAATTGGGGCCGCAGGCCGGCCGGCAGGTATCCACGAACATCTCCGTGTCCGGGCCGCAAGGGCCGGTTTTGCCGGCCGGGCCCCACCAGTTGTCATCCATCGGCAGGAATAAAATGTGCCGCTCGGATACGCCGAGTTTCTTCCAGATATCCGCGGATTCGGCATCGGCTGGAACGTTGGCATTACCCTCGAAGACCGTGACATAAAGCTGCTCGGGGCGGAAATCCAGGCAATCCGGCGAGGTCAGGAATTGAAAAGACCAGGCAATGGCCTCTTGCTTGAAATAATCGCCGAGGGACCAGTTCCCGAGCATCTCGAAAAAAGTCAGGTGCGAGGCATCGCCCACGGCATCAATATCGCCGGTGCGGATGCACTTCTGGACATTGCACAGACGCCGGCCGGCGGGATGCGGTTCGCCCAGCAGGTAGGGCACCAGCGGATGCATGCCGGCGGTGGTGAACAAAACCGTCGGATCATTTTGCGGGATGAGCGACTGCCCGGTAATCAGGGCATGTCCCTGCCGCTGGAAAAAATCGAGGAACAGCTTGCGCAATTCGTTGGCGTTCAGGGCTTTCATCAACCGGCGATTTCCTTCAGGCGGGCTTTGATTTTTTCCATGAGTTTTTCCTGCAGGTCCGGCCGGGTCTTGAGGAATTCCACGGCCGCTTCCCGGCCCTGGCCGATTTGCTCGCCTTCCATCGAGAGCCAGGAACCGCGTTTTTCAATCAAGTCGTGCTGGAGGGCGGAATCGAGCACGGACCCGCACCAGGAGATGCCGGCGGCGTACAGGATGTCGAATTCAGCTTCCATGAAGGGCGGGGCGACCTTGTTCTTGACGACTTTCACCTTGGTGCGATTGCCGATGATATGCCCGGTGTTGTCCTTGATCACGCCGATCTTACGGATATCCAGGCGGACGGAAGCGTAGAATTTCAAGGCCTTGCCGCCGGTGGTGGTTTCCGGGTTGCCGAACATCACGCCGATTTTCTCGCGCAGCTGGTTGGTGAAGATGCAGCAGGTCTTGGAGGTGGAAATCACCGCGGTCAGCTTGCGCATGGCTTGCGACATCAGACGGGCTTGCAACCCCATCTGGGCGTCGCCCATTTCGCCGTCAATTTCCGCGCGCGGCGTCAGGGCCGCGACGGAATCTATCACCACGACGTCCATGGCATTGCTGCGGATCAGGGTTTCGGCGATGGTCAGCGCTTCTTCGCCCGAGGATGGCTGGGAAATCAGCAAATCGTCAAGTTTGACGCCGATTTTCTTGGCGTAAACCGGGTCCATGGCATGTTCGGCGTCAATGAATGCCGCTACGCCGCCGTTTTTCTGGGCGTTGGCTATAATGTGGAGCGTCAGGGTGGTTTTGCCGGACGATTCCGGGCCGTAAATCTCAATGATGCGCCCGCGCGGGATGCCGCCGACACCCAGTGCCATGTCGAGCGAAAATGCGCCGGTGGAAATCACCGGCACGGCGGCGATCGGCGAGGCGTCGCCCAGGCGCATGATGGCGCCTTCGCCGAATTCCTTCTGAATCTGGTTCAGTAAACTGTTCAAGACCGCGGAATTATCGCGGGTGCCGGTATTTTCCTGCGGTTTGGATGCTTGTTTGGCGGCCATGTTGCGTGTCCTTTATTTTGCGTATCCATGCGGATGGGCCTGGTGCCATTGCCAGGCGGTTTTGACGATATTTGTGATCTGGCTTTGCGCCG
>CAYXEK010000015.1:54366-58126 GCA_964463985.1 uncultured Verrucomicrobiota bacterium | reverse complement strand
GCCTCCCGCGACAACGACACCGGCTCCACGCCCAACCCGCCCGAGGCCCGCGCAAGCGGCGCCAGGCAAGCCGCGCATGCAAAAATCAACGGCACGGCATACCATGGTGATATGCGGCAGAAAGTATATTTCATTTTCACCTCGCAGTCGCAGTCAATGTGCTGGCTCATTCGAACGGTTAATTAAATTAAATCTTGCGCCAAAATCAGATGTTGAAATGCTAGCAAAAAACCAGCCTGTCCACAAATCAAAAATGCCGCAAATTAAAACGCCGGCGGGGGCAGATTGACAGTCGGAAGCGAGGCATCCGCCGAGCGGATCAGGCGCATGATCTCTTCTGCCTCCGCGGTCGCGGCGCAGGCATCCCGCCACAACCGCGGCAGATCCGCCGCCGCGGCGGGAGCCTGTTCCGCCAACATGCGCATGGCGGCAGCGGCGCCGAGCGCGTAACGTCCGGGAATAATGCCGGCGGACAAAGCCGCGCGCATTACGCCCACCAGGCGGTCGTCCCATCCCAGTTTGCGCTGCGGATCGCGCACTACGCGATCAATCGCGTCGCGCAAATGCGGATTCAGCATGCGCTCCAGCAAGTCATCCGCGTAGGCGGCATAGCCTGCGGGAGTAAACAAGGCATCCGCCCCGGCATGGCGCCGGCAAAGCGCGCCGCCGGATTCCTCCACAAAGGCCGCGCGCGCCAATTGCAGCAGGTCGTTTTCGCCGCGGACGTCCGCCATGAATCGCAAGCCGCGCAAGCGCGCCAGGTATCCCAGCAGGGCATGCGTAGCGTTATGGCCGTACAATTTGGCCTCTTCGAACGGCAGGAGATCGGGCTTTTCCTCAAACACCTCAATGCCGCGGCGGAACCCCGGCAGGGCAATCCGGCTGATCAGGATGCGGTTGAATTCCTCCACCAGCAGGCAGCGTTGGGCGCCCGGCGTCAAGGGGGCCAGTTCCTGGGCGCGGATTTGCGCCGCATCCGCCACCACCCCGCTCATTTTGCCGATCACGGTGTTGAGGCATTGGACATGTTCCGCAGCCCATTCCGCCGCGTCGCCCAGTTGCCGCGCCAGGCGTTCCCATAGTATTTCCGCGGCGTGATTATGATTCTCAGCCGTGTAGATGACGCAACCGCGCCGCTCCGAGACGGCCCGCCGCAGCCGCAAGCCTTCCGCCAGAATGCCCACGACCGAATCAGGCGCGCCGGCGCCGTAAAATTCCACGCTGGGCAACGCCGTGGCAATTTCATCCGCAGCGGCTACGGCGGCGATCAATTTTTGCCGGTCGGTTGCGTCGCTGGGATTCCAGACCTTCACCCCGCGCACTTCATGCCGGGTAATGCCGGCCGGTCCCGCCACGTTTAACCGGTAAACTCCCCTGGCGGCGCGCAGGGCATCAACCACCTCCGGCATAATTTCCGCCACGGCCAATTCCTCGAAATTACCCGACTGGAAGGCCTCAAACAAAAACAGGCCGCCTTGGATGGCGCCAAATCCGAATCCCAGGAATTTTTTACGCATTTTGCTGAATAATACCTTTCTTCAAGCGCCGTACCGGCGCATCATTCATCCTTCCGCCCTTTCCACCACAATTGCGGGGCCGGGCTCGGCCGGGCACTGGCACTCGCAGGCGCCGCAGCCGCGGCACAAAGCGGCATCCACCTCCGGACAATTAACCCCGCCGTGGCGCACTATGCGCACGGCCTTGTAAGGGCAGAACTCATCGCACACCATGCAGTATTCGCCATGTTCCCAGGCCAGGCACAGATCGCGGATCACCCGGGCCGTGCCGATTTTATAATCCGGTTTCCGGTCCGGCGCAAAACGCTCAATCGCGCCCGTGGGACAAACCTGGGCGCAGGCCGCGCATGTTTCATGGCAATAATCGCTGCTGAAATCAAGCACCGGCGTCAATACTCCCGTCCAACCGGCCGCTCCCAGCGCCGGCCGGATAATCCCGGCCGGACAGGCGCGCAGGCAATTACCGCAGCGTGCGCAAAGTCCGTTGAAGCGACCTTCGCCGACGGCGCCGGGAGGGCGCAGACAAGCCGTGGCGCAATGTCCGCTCCGCGCGCGCACCCAGCCGGCGGCAAGGAGGCCGGCAGCCAGGCAGGCAAAACCGCGCCGGCTGATGCCGGCCGGCCGTAATGGTTCCGGCGCGCCGGAGCTCGGCGGGTTGCGCTCATCGTCCGCATTATGCTCCAGCGATTCCGGCGCGCCGCAGCGGCGCCGGCGCCAACCGGCCAGCCGCAACGCAAACCAGGACCATACGCGCCCGCAGAAAGTCATCCAGGCGCCCAGGGGGCAAAGCCGCGCGCACCATAAGCGCGGAATCATCCAGGCCAGCAACAGCAGCGCCGGCAAACCGGCGGCGAGCCGCCAATCATGCAAATACGGCGGCGCCGGGCGCCAGGCG
Source organism: uncultured Verrucomicrobiota bacterium (assembly GCA_964463985.1). Taxonomy (GTDB): domain Bacteria; phylum Verrucomicrobiota; class Kiritimatiellia; order JAAZAB01; family JAAZAB01; genus JAXGPF01. Next base: position 55,714 of record CAYXEK010000015.1, on the reverse strand, counting down.
GAAAAAAAAGCCGTAAACAAAACCAGCGGATCCCAAGCCAGCAAAAGTGGAAATCCCGCCAAGGCGCCGCCCAAGCCGGCCAACATGATCCATTGCCCCACCGGCGGACAGCGCCGGAGCCATGCGCCGCGCGCCGGACGCCTCCATTCCGACAGGCGTTGCAGCCATCCCACCGGGCAAACGGCGCGGCAGAACCAGCGGCCGCGCCAAGCGGCCAACAACAGCAAAGGCAAAGCCGCCCAGGCCAGGATGCCGCCGCCGCGGGCCGCGAGAGCCGCGCACACGGCCACCCAGGGACTGGCCGCCGCCGGCAGAGCCGGCGTCCAATCCCCCGGAAAGACGCGCAGCACGGCCAGCGCCCCCAGCAGCGCCGTTGCCGGGGGTAAAAGCCTTCCAGCCCATTTTTTCACCATCGGCCGCATGATTAAGTTCCATATTGCGCAGGGCGTGTCCAACCGGAGACCGCTGCCGCCGCGACGCCGGTTCAAACTTCGACATGTTCGATCTTGACCGACGCCAGGTCGCCGCAGCCCACGCCCATCTCATGGGCCAGGCGGATGTGCTGAATGTCAAAAGGCTGCTTGCCGAACAAGGTTGCCGCATAGGCATCCGCCGCCACCGGGTCCGTCCCGAATATCACCTGGTGCGGGTGGGCCAGTTTGCCCGGCCCGCGCGGGCCGCCGGTCAGCATGATGCGCGTGGCGTCAATGATGATCAGATTCGGCCGCAAGAAGGTGCTGAAATCGGCGATGCACTGATGCAATTTGTTCCGATGCCAGAACCCGCGGTCCTGCACCACACCCATCCAGTTCTTCATGGAAAGCGTCAGCGTGGCTCCGCCGTGCGATTTGGCCACCGGCATATTGATCAGGCAAGCCGCTTCCAGCACATCCCGAATTACGGCCGCCTGTTTCAAATTGACCGCGCGCGGCAAATCCACCGTCTGGAAATGTTCCGCCCGGGGCGTGTACATTCGGCCGCCGGCGCGCTTAACCGCCGCTTCAATGCCGCTCATACGGAAGGCATCCTTGGCGGGAGAGCAGGTTTTTTCCGGGACGATGACCTCACCCGCGCCCGCCGCCAGGCAGGCGCGCACGCAATGTTCCACCAGGTCCGGATGCGTGTTGCCGCCTTGTTCCGGCAAACTGGCCCAGGCGGCGTTGGGTTTCAACACCACCGCCCGCCCTGGTTTGACGAAAGCCGGCCAGCCCCCCAGGCGTTCAATGCCGGTCCGGAGCATGGCTGCCAGGTCCTCCCCATGAACCACCCATAACGCGGGCGCCGGGGCCGGCGGGCCGGCCAGTTCCGAGGCGGCGCCCCATGCCGGACGGCAAGCGGCGCCGGCGGC
>CAYXEK010000015.1:0-54266 GCA_964463985.1 uncultured Verrucomicrobiota bacterium | reverse complement strand
CCGCGGCTTTCACGGCGCTGCATGGCGGAACGGATGATGATTTCGGCCACGGCGGCGATGTTGCGCAATTCGAGGATATTGCCGGTGACGATGTAATCGAAATAATACTCGCGGATTTCGGACTGCAAGTTGGCGATGCGGTGCAAGGCGCGCTCCAGCCGCCGGTTGCCGCGCACAATGCCCACATAATCCCACATGCAGGTGCGCACTTCATTCCAGTTGTGCGCAATCACGACTTCCTCGTGGCTGGGCGCCGCCGAGCCGGTGCGCCAGTCGGGAATGGCGACATCCGGCCGCTCGCGCGGCAGCGCCGCGATTTTTTCCGCCATGGCATGCGCGCATACCAGGGCTTCCAGGAGCGAATTGCTGGCCAGGCGGTTCGCGCCATGCAGGCCGGTGCAAGCCACTTCGCCGCAGGCAAACAAGCCGGGCATCTCGGTGGCGCCATCCACGCCGGCGGCGATGCCGCCGCAGAAATAATGCGCCGCCGGCACCACGGGGATCAGGTCGCGCGCCATGTTGATGCCGAACTTCAGGCAGGCGGCGAAAATATTCGGGAAGCGGCGCCGCAGAAACTCCTCGGGCTTGAAGCGGATATCCAGGTAGACACAGCGGGCGCCGCTGGCTTTCATGGCATGGTCAATGGCGCGGGCCACCACGTCGCGCGGCGCCAGCGCGCCGCGCGGATCGTAATGCTCCATAAACGGCTTGCCAGCCGCATCCACCAGCAACGCTCCCTCGCCCCGCACGGCTTCGCTGATCAGAAATGATTTGGCGTCCGGATGATACAGGCAAGTGGGATGGAACTGGATGAACTCGAGATTTTTTATCGGCAAGCCGGCGCGCCAGGCCATGGCCAGCCCGTCGCCCGTAGCTATGTCCGGATTGCTGGTATAAAGGTAAACCTTGCCCCCCCCGCCCGTGGCCAGGATGGTGTAAGGCGCGCGCGCGGCGGAAATCTGCCCGGTCTGCTGATCGAGGAAATACACACCCGCGCAGCGATTTTCCCCGGAAAGTCCCAGGTGGCCGGTGGTTATCAGGTCAATGCACATGCAATGCTCAAGGACGGACACCCCGGGCATCGCCCGCACGCGGTCCAGCAACAGCCGCTCCACTTCGTGGCCCGTGATGTCCCCGCAATGCAGCACCCGCCGGCGGGAATGGCCGCCTTCGCGGCCCAGATCGTAACGGCCGGCTTCCGATGGCGGCAACTCGGCAAACTTCAGTCCGAAACGCTCCAGTTCCGCAATCCGCGCCGGCCCGGCGGCGAGGATGGTTTCCACCACCCGCCTGTCGCACAACCCGGCGCCGGCCACCAGCGTGTCGTTGACATGCTCCTGCAGGCTGTCATCCGAAGCAACCACGCAGGCAATCCCGCCCTGGGCGTAATTGGTGTTGCTCTCCGCGCGGTCTTTCTTGGTCAACACTCCCACCCGGCCGTGCCGGCCCAGGTGGATGGCCGACATCAACCCGGCGATGCCGCTGCCCACGACCAGGAAATCAAAATCCAGGATTTGCATGCTCATAAGCGTGACCGCGAAAAATTACCGCGGGGCTAGCCTGACCAAACCGGCCCCGGGCGGGATTACCCGCCGCGCTCCCGGCAGGTTGCCACCGCGCTGTCGAAATCGTGCTCCACGGGCACAATTTCCGCCAGCCCGGCCGAATACCAGGTATCTTCCACCAGCGGCGCGGGGTTCAGCAAAACCATGGACAGGGAACGCTGCTGCAAATGCTTGGCAGCGCCCAGCAGCAGACGGATGCCCAGCGAGCCCATGAACTCCACGCCGGACATTTCCAGCAACACCGGCCGGGTTGCCATTTGCAGTTGCCGGTTAAATCCAGCTTCCACGGCCTGGACGCCCCCCACATCCAACCGGCCGCGCAAATGCAAAACCAGCACTTTATTGACCGCATCCGATTTGACATCAAATTCCATACGCTTCGCCTTTCCTGATAATTTTCCCCGCCATATCAACGCTTGCCGGCTTGGACGGGGATGACCGCAGCCGAAACCGGGCCTGGATCAGTTCCCGTTGACCGCGCCGCCAACCTCAACCTTTCAAGTCCCGCAAGCCGGCCGGCAAGGGCGGAATCGCCATTACCCGTCCGCCGGCGCGGAGGGAAGCCGTCGCCGCACAACCCACCGCCACGCTCATACGGCCGGCCAGAGGGGACGATACCGGCTGCTTGCCCGTAGTAAGCATATCCAGAAAGTCCCGGCAGATGACCGGGTCGGCGCCGCCGTGGGTGCCCTCGGCTTTTTTGATGGCATAATTGCGGTCCGCCAGGTTTTTCCATTTCCGGCCGCGGCGCATTTTCACGGTCACCACGCTGTGGTCATCCAGGTTTTCCAACCTGCCTTCCGTACCGATGAAAACGTAATTCCGCCAGTAGTCCGGGGTGAAATGGCACTGCGTGTAACAGGCCTTGATGCCCCCCGCCAGTTGCATGATCACCACGCTGTTGTCCTCAACGTCAACTTCCTTCCGGAAGCAGCAGGACTGGTGATGCGGCCATTCCTGGTACTCATCGCATGTGCGCCGGTCCGGGCAGGTCGGACACTCGCGCCGGTTGGGTTTCCGGCCGCCATAGAAATCCAGGCCGCCGAATGCGGCCACCTTGGCGGTGTAATCGCCTGCAATCCAGTGGATCATGTCGAAATCATGCGATGCCTTCTGCAGCAGCAGCCCGGTGCTCTTCCGGCGGTCGGCATGCCAATCGTGAAAATACCAGCGTCCGCCATGCCCGACGAAATGGCGCACCCACACGGCCTTGATTTCGCCGATGGCGCCCGAATCCACGATTTCCTTCATGCAGCGGAAGATGTTCATGTAACGCATGTTGAACCCCATCATGAGATGGCGTCCCGAAGCCTGGTAGGCCTTCAAAATCCGGTCGCAATCCGCCACGGTGATGGCCAGGGGTTTTTCGCAGTAAACATGCTTGCCGGCCTGCAAGGCGGCAATGGCATGCTCGGCGTGGCAATAATCCGGCGAAGCCACCACCACGGCGTCAATATCCGGCCGTTCCAGCAAGCGCCGGTAATCGGTGGTGAAAAACGCGTCCTGGCCGTAAGTTGCACGGAATTCTTCGGCAAATCCGGCGTTAATATCGGCGCCGCCGGCAACGACAGCATCGCCTTGCGGCTGGTGCATGCTCTTGGCCAGTTTACCGCGTCCGGATACCCCGATGACGCCAATCCTGATTTGCGAATTCTTTTCGCGCCGCTTCGCCATGTTGCTGACGCTCCTTTGTCTTTCCGTTCGTTACTGCCCGCAACGCTGCGGGCAATCAATTAAACATACAGTATAAACCATGCCACAACGATGTCAAATCTATGATGTTTGCATCACCGGCAAGGGGGGAAACGGCAGGCGCCGAAGTCACCGCGGCGCCAAGGATACGAACGGCTGTTCCCGGTGATGCCCGGCATCATCCAGTCCATACCCTGTCACAAATTCATCGGGAATGGTGAAGCCGACATAATCCGCGCGGCAACCCGCCGTCCGCCGCGCCGGCTTGTCCAGCAACACGCAGGTTTTCAACAGCGCCGGTCGCCGGCGCCGCAAAATTGTCTGCACAAGCTGCAAAGTGCGCCCCGTGTCAACAATATCGTCCACCAGCAGCACGCGCCGGCCCCGAACGCCGACGCTGATATCGCGCAGCAGCCGCACCCTGCCGGAAGAGCGGCGCCCGGCGCCATAGCTGGAAACCGTCATGAAATCCACGATCAGCGGCAGGCGCCGGACGTGCAACTGGCGGATCAGGTCGGCGACAAAGACAAAACTGCCGTTCAGCAGGCCGACCACCAACACTTCGCCGCCGGCAAAATCCTCGGCAATTTCCCCCGCCAGGCGTTGCACCCGCCGCCGCAGCCGGCTTTCAGTAATCAAGGGTCGGTTCGCGTGCATAAGCTAATCCCAAGGCCGCAGGCAGTCAACCGCCGCCGAACCGCATCACACCTGAAATTGTTCGGTCTGCGACTGCAACTGCGTGGCGGCGTCTTTCAATTGAACGGCGGCGGCGTTGAATTGTCCGAGCGAATCCACGGTTTTGCGGGCGGCGGCATTGAGGGAGGACATGGCTTCGCTGATTTGACGCGCCCCGGCGGATTGGGCCTGCATCCCCTCGTTCACCAGGACAAACCTGGAACTTAAAGTCTTGACCTGCTCAATGATCCGGCCGAGCTGGCCCACCACGCTGTTGACGGTATGCAGGCCGCCGGATACTTCGTTGTTGAATTTATCCACTTCCATGACGCCGGTTGAAACGGAAGCCTGCATTTCCCGCACCGTCCGCCGGATATCGGCCGCCGCAACGTCCGTCTGGTCGGCCAGCCGCCGGATCTCGCGGGCGACCACGGAAAATCCCCGGCCGTATTCCCCGGCCTTTTCCGCCTCGATGGCGGCATTCAACGAAAGCAGATTGGTCTGTTCGGCCACCTGGTTGATGATGGCCACCATGTTGTTGATGCTGGCCGTCTTGGCATTGATGGCGGCCAGGCGGGCGGCGAGAGCGGCCGCCGCCGCTTCGAGTCGGCGCATGGACCCGTCCATGTCGCCCAGGCCGCTGCGTCCGCTGTCGGCCAGAATGGCGGCGGCGGCGGCGGCCTCCTGCAATTCCTGCATGGTATGCGACAACTCCTGGCCGGTAACCGATATTTCCTTCACCGCCGCGGCGATTTCCGAGGTGGAAGCGCCGAATTCCGCCACGGTGTTTTCCTGGCGGCGCAGATTATCGGTCATGCCGGCGGCGGTATCCACCAGCCGCCCGGCGGCGGATTGCACCTGCCTGACCAGAGCCGCCAGGCTGGCCGTCATGCCGCGGAAAGCACGGGCCAGCACGCCGACTTCATCGCGCGCGCGCACTTCCGGCACGGCGGCGTTCAAGCGCCCGGCGGCGACTTCCGCGGCGCTGTGAGCCAGCGCCGTCACGGGCCGAGCAATCTTCCGGGCAATCAAGGCCACCATGAGCGCCAAGCCCGCCAGCCCGGCGGCGGCAAACATGACGGCCCGGCGGCCCAGTTGATGCACTCCGGCGTACAGCTCGTTTTCCGGCGCCACCACTCCCATCGACCAGCCCAGCGCCGGCAGGGGAGCATAATACATCCGCGCCCGCCGGCGCGACATGCGTCCGCAATCAACGCGGGCCATGCCGCTGCCGCCCCGCAGCATCTCCCGGCCCACCCGCCGCAATTCCGGGTTGTCCGCCTCTTCCGCGAGGCTGAAAATACTTTCCCGCATGACCAGCGACCGATCGGGATGCGCCAGGAAAACGCCGTTGCGGGAAATCAAGAAAGCGTAACCGGATTCGAAAACCGACACCCGCCCGACCATTTCCAACAGCCGTTCCAGGGTGATATCCGCCGTAACCACGCCGGCCAGCCGCCGCGCGCCATCGCGCCGGCGGTAAAACGGCACGGCGTACGTGGTCATCAACTGCCGTCCGCCGGATTCATCGTAATAAGGCTCGCTCCAGACCGGCTTTTGCAGTTCCCGGGGAATCTGATACCAGTCCCAGTCGAAATAATGATAGTTGGTTCCGCCCAGCCAGAGCATTTCCAGGCCGGCCGCCTTGCGGCAGACATAAGGCGCATAATACAGGCGGCCGGGATCGGCGTGGCCAGGTTCGAAGGCGATCGCGCAGCCGTAAACCACGGGATTGGCGCTGACGGCATTGCTGATCATCCCGGGCAGCGCCGCCAAACCGGCGTCCTGATGTTCCAGCATGGCCGCCATGTAGCCGGGAATGCTTTCCGTTGACCGGAAAATCGTTTCGACCCGGCTGGCGGTAGCCAGGGTCAGGTGCCGGATATTATCCTCGATGTCGCGCAAGGCCATGCGGCGCGTATTGAAGAAATAATAGAAAAACACCGTCAGGAAAACCGCCGCCGCACCGGCCAGTATCCAAACGCTGAGTTTCAAGGCCAGGCCGCAGCACTTATTCGGTTGCTGGTGTAAGGCAGTTTGCATAAAAATTCGTCCATGCCGGCGCCGCCTGGATCATGCCGCTGGATTGCAGCGCTCCCGCCACCCGCTGGAAATCTTCCAACCGCAGTTCGCCCAAGGCCGCCGGGTTGCCGGCGGGCAAGATGATATCGCGCATGCGCGCCAGCATCCAGCTCTGATGGGCGCGGTTGGCGGCATAATCGCCGGCGGACATGCAGCGCATGACCAGGTCCAAAGCCTGTTCCGGGTGAGCGAACGCGTAGCGCCAGCCTTCCAGGGAGGCCTGGACGAAGGCGCGGCAGGCTTCGGGGCGTTCCCGCAGGGTTTGTTCCAGGCAATAAATGCCGTCTTCCGGGAAATTCAAGCCGTAATCATCGTAAAAAAACACCGTCAATTCACCGGCATCCAGTCCGGCGTTCAGCAGGAGATGGTACTCGTTGTACCACATGGCGGAAGCCGCATCCACGCCGCCGCGCAGAAACAAGTTGATGGTGGAACCCTGGTTGATGATTATCGGCGCAACGCCAAACCGGCGGAACAAGGCTTCCGGCTGAACGCGGAAATCGGTCCAAAGGCTGACTTTGCGGCCGTTCAGATCGGCCGGAGAGCGGATGCCGGAAGATTCCCGCGCCACCAGCATCAGTGAAGAACGCTGCACCAACTGCGCTATATTCACCAGCGGCGTTCCGCGCGCGCGGGCACGAATGGCGTCGGCCAGAAACATTGTGCCGAAATCGGCCCGGCCTTCGGCAAGCAGCCGGACGGCCGGCTGCGCCGGTCCGCCTTCGAGCATAACGACTTCCAGGCCGCGGCTTTGAAAGAACCCCTTTTCCAGCGCGGCATAGAAACCGGCAAACTGGGCCTGGTGCTTCCATTGCGGGATGAATGCCGCCCGGCCCGCGGGCTGCGCCGCCGCCAGTTGGAGCGCCAGCCAACCCGCCGACCAGATTAAGCAGCAGCGCCGTGTATGTCCGGAATTAAACATTTACCCCACCGGCCGCCGCGGGCGCTGGAACGCCCCGCACTTTAATGGTCAGAATATTGCGGCCATTGTCCCGGCGGTACTGCATGGAATCCGCCATGCGGCGCACCAGGTGAATGCCCAATCCGCCGATCGGCCGTTTCGCGAGAGGCTGCCCGATATCCGGCGCGGGCGCGGCCAGGGGGTTGAACGCATGGCCGTCATCCTCCAGCACAATCGTCGCCAGTTCGCCATCCACGCGCAGGAGCGCCTGGATTTTATGGCGGGCCAGGTCGTCGTAACCGTACTTGACGATGTTGGTGACCATTTCCTCCAACACCAGGTTGGCGGCATATATGCCGGCGGGAGCGAAGCCGCGCTGTTCCATGAATTCGGTGCATGCGGCGCAAAGCCGGCTGATTTCCAGCAGCTCGTTATCCACGGCAAGCTGGATTTCGTCTGGCATCAAAGCGCCTCTTCCACGGTGGCAAATACCGGCAGAATATCGCCGAATCCGGCGATGTCGAAAATTTCCCGCACCTGCGCAGCGGGCGCGGCCAGCGCCAGGCGCCCCTGCAACCCGCCCACGCGCTTGGCCAGGGCCAGCAGCACCCGCAATCCCGCGCTGCTGATATATTCCAGGCCGGCGCAATCCAGCACGATTTTGCTGGCGCCGCCGTCCACCAGGGCGAGCAATTGTTTTTCAGCGGCGGCGGCCGTGCCGGAATCAAGGCGCCCGTCAATTTTCACAATCGTATTATCATTGCGGATGTTTGAGGAAATTTGCATCTGGCCTCCCGGTTTTTTTTGCGTACATGGCAGGTTGCGGATCAATGACTGGACGGCGGAAAATTTATCACGGGAAGGCGAATTTCACAATCGAAAAATCATCATCCAGGGCGCCCGGGCCATGCCACTCGCGCACGCGGCGCTCCAATGCGGCGATTTCCGGCCGGCCGGCCGCGGCCGCCCCGGCCAGGCACTCAACCAACCCGGCAAACGACCACATGGCGCCGTCCGGGCGGCTGATTTCATACACGCCGTCGCTCATCAGGAAAATGGAACTGCCGGGCGGCACGCGGGATACGGCGCCGGCGTAAGCTGTACCGGGCATCCCCCCCAACACCATGCCGCGGGTGCGCAATTCCTGAACCGCCGGAGCGCCGGCGGCTGGCGCCAGGAGCAGGGCCGGCGGATGCCCGGCGCTGGCATAGCGGATTTCACCGGCCGCGCGGTCATAGACGCCGTACCAGATGGTGAAATACATGTTGTTGTGTTTTTCCATCAGAAACGCCTCGTTCAAGGCCGACAAGGTTTGTCCCGGATCGCGGAAATCCGTGTGCGGCAAAGCCTGCGACCGCAGGACGTTCATGGCCGAGATGGACAGCAGGGCCGCTCCCACCCCGTGCCCGCAAACATCCAGCAGATAGAGGCATAAACGGTCGTCATCCAGCCAGTGATAGCCGAAAGCGTCGCCGCCCAGTTGGGCGGAAGGAATGAAACGCCAGGCAGTCCGCACCGGACCGGCGGTCAGCGGCGGCGGCAGGAGCGACTGCACATAAGCGGCCGCTTCGGCCAGTTCGGCGGCCAGCGCCTGCTGGCTGGCCACCAGGGCGCCATAGGCTTCGTTCCGCTGCAGCAGGTTGATGTAACCGCTGGAATGATGGCGGATGCGCGCCACCAGTTCCACACGGTCGGGCAGTTTGACGAGGTAATCGTGGGCGCCCCGGGCAAACGCCTCAGCCTTGGTGGCCGGCTCCTCCCTGGTGGATAAAACTATCAGCGGCACGTCGCGCGTGGCGGGATGCGCGCGGTAAAATTTCACCAGGGTCAGCCCGTCAATTTCCGGCATCACCAAATCCTGCAGAATGACGGTGGGGGCGAATTCCGCGGCCTGCCGGACGGCGGCGGACGGATCGGCGCAATAATGAAAAACAATGTCGGGTTCCGGCGCCAACATGCGGCGCACCGCCTCGCCAATCATGGCCTGATCGTCCACCAGAAACACCCGGATGCCATGCTGCCGCAGATCGGCGGCGGTGACAGTTTGCGTTTGCATCATATTCCCTTTTGAATTTTTTGAATCTGCCCGCGGGCAGGGCCGCGGAAGCGCCCCTGTCCCCGGCGCGGCCTTACTGACGCCGCCGCTGAATTGCCTGCGCCACGGCGCCGGCAATTTCCTCCAACGGCCGGATTTCCGACGCGGCGCCCAATTCCGCTGCGGCGCGGGGCATGCCGTAAACCACCGAACTATGCTCGTCCTGGGCGATGGTGCTCCAACCGCGGCGGCGCAGTTCCAGCAGGCCCGCCCCGCCATCGCGGCCCATGCCGGTCAACAAAACAGCCACGCCGCCGGCCGGACAGTGGCGCGCGGCGCTCCGGAAGAAAACATCCACCGACGGCCGGTAAAAACAATCCTGCGGATCGCGCACATACTGCAGCGCGCCATCCGGCGCAAACACCAGATGATCGTTGGTGCAGGCCAGGCTGACCATGCCGGCCGGCGGCGGCCGGCCCGGCTCCGCCACCGCCACCCGCCAACGGCCGCGCCGGTTCAGCCAGGCTGCCAGGTCCGGCGCAAACTGGGCGTCCACATGCTGCACGGCCACCAGCGCGGCTGGCATATCGGGCGGCAAGCCGCTGAAAATATCGGACATGGCCGCCGGCCCGCCGGTGGAAGCGCCGAACAACACCAATGGCGCGCCCGTCGCGCGCGGCGCATCCGTTGCCGGCGGCGGCGGCGCGGGGTCCGGCTGGCGGCCGATCAAGTGGCCGATCATGGCCAGCTTGCGCCGCAACTCCCCGGCGCCCTGCAAAAGCCCATCCGGCCCCAGCACGGGAGTATTCACGGCATCCAGCGCGCCATGTCCCATCGCTTCGAACACCAGGGCAATATTGCCGTCCACCGTAGCCGTCACCACGAGGATGGCGCAAGGCGAACGCCGCATGATTTCGCGCGTAGCCTCCACGCCGTTCATCACCGGCATGATCAAATCCATCAAGATCACATCCGGCGTGTCGGCCGCGCAGTTGGCCACGGCTTCCGCGCCGTCGCGGGCCACCCAGGCAATCGAATGCTCGGGGCAGGCTGCCACTATCCGGCGCAGCGCCTCCACGGCCATCCGCATATCGTTGACAATCGCCACTCGCATCAGGCCCCCAGCAAATCCGCGATAGCCCGGACAAAAGTCTCGTCCTGAAAGCTGCTCTTGGTCAGATAATAATTGGCGCCGGCTTCCATGCCGCGCCGGCGGTCCTCTTCCTGATCCTTGTAGGAAACCACCACCACCGGCAACTCGCGCAGCCGCGCATCCTGCCGGAGGTTCCGCACCAGATCGATGCCGTTCAGGCGCGGCATGTCCACGTCCGTCACCAGCAAATCGTACGGATGCTCGCGCAAACTGTTCCAGGCTTCCATGCCGTCCACCGCCGTATCCACCTGGTAGCCACGGTTTTCCAGCAGACGGCGCTCTATTTCCCGCACGGTGATGGAATCGTCAGCGACCAAAATCGCCTTGCGATGCTGCTCCGACGCGCCGGCCGCCGGCCGGGCGGAGTTTTTCAATCCGCCGCGGCCCAGCATGGTCTCAATCGAACGCGCCAGATCGTCGGCATCCAGGATCAACACCGGCGTACCATCGTCCAGCAAAGCCGCGGCATTGATATCGCGCACTTTGCCCAGACGGTCATCCAGCCGGCGCACCACCAATTTGCATTCTCCCAGCAGGCGGTCCACCGCCAGGCCGTAAATGTCGGCGCCCGCGGCCAGCATCACCACCGGCCAGGTTTGGCGGGACGCGGACGGCGGCAATTCCAGCGCTGCCGCGGCGTCCACCACCCCGACATCGCGCCCTTCCATCGGCAGGTAACGCCGCCCTTCCAGCATGCGCCAATCGCCGGGCGCGGCCTGAATCAGGCGGGCCACGCGCGTCAGCGGCAAGGCGTACGGCGCGCCGGAAATTTCCACCAATATCACGCGCAACACCGAAAGCGTGATGGGCAGATGCAAATGCACGGCCGCCCCGCGGCCGGGGCGGTTTTCCAGGCGCGCGGCGCCCCCCAGCTCCCGGGCCAGATTCTGCACCACGTCCAGCCCCACGCCCCGCCCGGAAATTTCCGAAACCGAGGCCGCCGTGGAAAAACCGGGCAGAAACAGGAAATCCAGCACTTCTTCATCCGACATGCGCGCCAGGGTCTCCGGCGCGCTCAAACCGCGGGCGGCCGCCTTGCGCCGGATGCCTTCAATGTTCAGGCCGCGGCCGTCATCGGCGACCGTAATCCACAACTGGCCGGCATGATGCCGCGCTTCCAATTGCAGGCGGCCGGCGGGCGGTTTGCCGGCCGCCTGGCGTTCCGCCGGGGTTTCCAATCCGTGATCCAGGGCATTGCGCAACAGATGCGTCAACGGCGCTTCCAATCGCGCGAGGATTTCGCGGTCCACGGCGGTATCCTGTCCGACGATTTCAAATTTGACCTGCTTGCCCAGGCGCCGGGCCAGGTCGCGCACCATGCGCGGGAAGCCTTGCGCGCCGTCGGCCAGCGGCCGCATGCGGCTGGCGACTATTTCCTGGTAGATTCTTTCATTCAAATCCGCAGAACGATGCGCGAAGAATTCGAAATCCGACTGAATTGCACCGGCCTGTTTGCGGATTTCCGCAACCTGGCGGATCAGGTCGGCGCATTCGGCGGGCTGAAGTTCCTGCCGCTGCCGTATCCGTTCGGCCATTTGCTCTATCTGCCGCGCCAGCGCCGCCAGGGCGGTTTTCAACAACGCCATGGCGCCAAGATGCGGCGCATGCCAGCGCGTGCGCACCAACGCCTCGCCCGCCATTTCCAGCAGGCGGCTGAGACTTTCCGCCGCCACCCGCACCGTGCGATCCTCAATCACGGCGGATGGCGCTCCCGGCGCGGGGACGGCGGCAGGCGGCGATTCCGCCGGCGCGGCCGCGGTAGGCTGCGTTGCGCCGGCCGGGGCCGGGCCGGCTGGCGCAACGTTTTCGCCGGAGTCTGCCGGCGCCGGAACATCCGGCGGCGCGTCCGGATGCAAAACCTGTGCCAACTCCCGGAGCGCCTGCGCAACCGGCATTTCACCATTGGCCCGCCAGGCTGCCGCCGGGTCGTCGGGGGCGGCCGCGATGGCCCCCAGCAAATCCACCGCCCGCAGCAGTATGTCCGCCGTGGGCGAGTCTATAGCGATTGCCTGCTTCTGCGCGGCGACGAAACAATCCTCCAGCGCATGCGCCACCTTAACGGCGGGATCAAGTCCGACGATGCGGGCGGCGCCCTTGAGGGAATGCGCCGCGCGCATCAGGGCTTCCAGCCCCGCGGAAGCGGCGCCGCCCTGTTCAAGTTCCAGCAGGCCGGCATTTAAAATTACAGTCTGGGCTTCCGCCTCCTGGCGGAACAGGTCCAGCATGGAAAATCCGCTCAAATCCTTCATGCCGTTACCCCGTCCAGAGCCTGGAAAAGCCGCGCCTCATCCAGCACACCGACCGCATGGCCGGCATGGTCAATCAGCCCCCGGCTGAATTGCGGCAAGGCATGCGCCACCGTGGCCGGCGGCGGGCGGAGTTCCGCGGCATGAAACCGACCGAGACCCAGCACCGCATCCGCCTGAAACACCCAGCCCCGCCCGTGGTCATCCAGTAGGCAGTGCCGGGGCGCAATGACCGAACGCTCAGCATCCGGCGCCGGCGCAGCCGCCGGGTTCAGGCCCAGCAAGGCCTCCATGGAAAAACACAAGTGGATGGCGCCCCGCACGCTTACCAGGCCCAGCAGCACCGCGTTGGAACGGTGGGGAATAACACGCACCGGCTGAACCGCCGCCATTTCCCGGAACGCCGACGACGGCAGCGCCAGCCACTCCGCGCCGACGCGGAACACGTTCACGCTGCAGTCGGGCGCCGCGGCCGACCGATCCGGTTCCGCCAGCCGGCCGGCCCACTCGCGGGCATAGCCTTCCGGCAGGCCGCGCTCCAGCAATTGACCCGCGGCGGCGGCGAACACCGGGCAATTACGGCAATGCACAAACCGCAGCAGTTCCGGGCAGGATTGGTCGCCCGCCGCTCCGACCCGGTTCCAGCAAGCGTTGCCTGGGTGATTCATGCGCACAGTATGCCAAACCGTCAGATTCCCGGCAATCTATTTACAAAACCTCATTTAAACTGCCCGTGCGGTAACCAATCAAATCCAGGGCGGCATAACGGAAACCGGCGGTTTGGACGGCTTGGACAATCCCGGCGCGCACTTCCGGCCCCGCCGCGCGCGGGATATCGGCCGCCGCCAGTTCGATCAGCGCCGCATCGCCATGGACGCGCACCCGCGCCTGGGCGAATCCCAGGGCGCGCACCATGGTTTCCGCCTGATCAATCCGGCGCAAAACCTCGGCCGTGAGCGGCGCGCCATAAGGCACGCGGGACGCCAGGCAAGCGGCGGCCGGACGCCCGGCGGTCGGCAATCCCAGCAGCCGGGAGGCTGCGCGGATATCTTCCTTGGTGAAACCGGCTTCCGTCAGCGGACTGACCACCCCCTGCTCCCGGGCCGCCTGCCGGCCGGGGCGGTAATCCGCGGCATCGCCGGCATTTTCGCCGTCCAGGATCAGCGCCAGGCCGCGTTCCGCGGCTTCATGACGCAGAGCGCGGAAAATGAAGGATTTGCAATAATAACAGCGGTTGGGCGGATTGGCCGCAAAATCAGCATCCTGGAGCGGATTGATCTCGACCCATACATGGCGCAAGCCGTATTGCTCCGCGACCTGCCCGGCCGCATCGCGGTCGGCCTGCGGCAGCAAAGCGGAAACGACCGTCGCCGCCAGGGCGCGTCCGCCCAGCGCCGCCTGCGCCAGCACCGCCAACAGGGAACTGTCAACCCCGCCGCTGAAGGCCACCAGGGCCGACGGCATGGCCCGCAGGCGGTCAATCAAGAGACCGGCCTTGCGCGACAAGTTCGGGTCCGGGCAGGCCGGACCGCTGATTTTTTCAAAAAGATTCATAACCTGCATGCGAACCGGCGCAACAAGTTGCCGGGCCTGCTATCGCCACGGCAATTCAGCGCCATGGTAAACCGCGATTTCGGCCAATGCCGGGCAGGCATGTTTGCTGCGCACTTCCAGCCGGATGCGATCGGCGGCAATCGTCTCCCCGGCGATCAGGCGCCGGCTGCCGATGCTCCGTCCCGCGGCCAATTCGCGCCACCCGCCCTGCGCTCCCGCGCTGACCGTGTACCCGTCAATCCGTTGCCCCAGCGCCAGATACTCGCTCAGCCGTATCACGTTGAACCGCACCGGACGCGGAAAAACCAGCGTCAGGATGGATTGCCGCACCGGATCATCCGCGCACCAGTAGGTATCGGGATTGCCGTCCAGGACATTCGCCGCCTGGAAAGCCGGGCAATCGCCGCGGACATTGTCGGCGGAAACGCGCGCCTCCCGCGCCAGGTTACAGGCGAAGATGGCATCTTTCAACCGGCGAAACTCGCGCAGCGCGGCCGCGTCGCCCGCAGGTATCATACCGCGGCGGTCAGGGGGAAGGTTGAGATTCAAGGACGCTCCGCGCCCAACCGAATTGAAATACAGCGCCAGCAGGTTATTTGGATTGCGCACCTGCTCATCTTCCGCGGCATGATAGAACCAGCCCGGCCGGATGGAAACATCGCATTCAGCCGGCTGCCAGGTGCGGCCCTGACTCTCGCCCTGCTCGAGATAAATCCAGCCCAGCTTGTTCCGCTGGCGGCAGTTTTCGTCAATTGTATGCCAGCAGGGATCGCCCGCATAACCAAGTTCATTGCCAACCCACCGGATATCCGCGCCTGCTTCGCCGAAAATGCAGGCCCGGGGCTGCAGTTCGCGCACCAGGGCGATGATTTCCGGCCAACCGTAATATGCCAGATGATCTATCGCGCGCCGTTCCCGGGCGCCGCCGTAGTATCCATCGCCGCCGTTGGCGCCGTCAAACCAGACTTCGAACAATTCGCCGTACCCGGTCAGCAATTCCCGCAACTGTCCGCGGTAATACTCGAGGTAAGCCGGGCGGGCATATTCCGGGTGATTGCGATCCCAGGGCGACAGATATACGCCGAATTTGAGGTCATGGCGCCGGCACGCATCGGAGATTTCACGAACTACATCGCCGCGGCCGTTCTGCCAGGGACTGTTTTTCACGGAATGCCCGGTATATTTGGAAGGCCAGAGGCAGAAACCGTCGTGATGCTTGCAGGTCAGGATCAGCCCGGCCAGCCCGCCTGCCACGGCGGTTTCGGCAATCTGGCCGGCATCGAATTCCGTTGGATTGAACACCGCGGGCGATTCATCGCCATACCCCCATTCTTTGCCGGTGAAGGTATTCACCGTGAAATGCAGGAAACCGTAGGTTTCCAGGCGATGCCATTCCAACTGGCGGGCGCTGGGCACGGCCCCGCAGGGCGCCGGCGGGGCCGCCGTTGCGATTGTTCCAGCAGTTTTTTCAGCATGCATCAGCATCGCTCCTTAAATATGCCGGCCGGGCAAACTCCCTTCCGGCCACCGGCGCCAGGCCATGTTTACCGGCCGGCGCGCGGCACGGACGATGGGCGCTTTGGCGCTATTTTATTGTGCTACACCCCAAGAGCGTGAAAACAAACGACCCAAAACGACTCGAAACGGCTCATAAACGCCTCAGGCAAGCGGGGCGTTTCGAGGCGTTTTGTCAACTTCCGGGACGGCGCCAACGCAAAAAACGACAATGCTCGTCAAGGCTCCGGGATTACACAAACGCCTCGCTGCAGATGATCCTGGGGATCGCCCTGTCAGCCATCGCGAGGCTGCCCTGGGCGGATGCATCCTTCAGGTTGTGCTGGTCGTAAATGCGAATAAGGCTCTTGAGCAGCCCCTCTCCCGTGACGGAATTCCTTCGCAATTGGTTCAATTCCCTCTTCACCGCCACCGTGAGCGGCCCCCGGAACACCTTCTCCAGGACATTTACGTTCTGCTTGATGTCCTCATCTTCCGTCGCCTCAAAAAGGATTCGCAATTCCCGCAAAACGTAAAGTTGGCCGTGGGTCAGGTTGGCTGTATATTTCCGTTCGGCCTCCCGGCGCCGGACTTCTTCGGCAAACTGCCGCTGGATAGCCATTACGTTCTGATTAAAGCCCTCCGGCAAGGGGGCCGCCTTTGCGTCCGGCGCGCACTTCACCGCGCCGACCACCTTCGGCACGTCGCGGGAGATCACGGCGCCCTTGTCGTCGAGCAGGAACAACTGCTGGAAGCGCCCCGCCTGGCAGAAGACGTAGAAGGCAGGCCGGTCCTGCCCTCCATAGCCCGAAGCTAAGCCTGGACGAAGGAGGGCCGTGCGGATGCCGTCCCTAAGGTTGGCGATGCGCTCGTACTCGCCAAGGTTGTCTTTCTTTAACTGCCGCAGGATTTCCTCGGCCTCGTTCAAATCGAGGAATTCGTCGTCCGCGCCGCCCCACAAGTCCATTTGAACCGGAGCGCCGCCGTGCGTCTCGTAAATCGCGTACATGGCGTCCGGGTTCAACTTTTCGGTTCGGTCCAGAATCTCGGAATCCTCCCCGATGGTGTCGTGTATTTCCTGAATGCGGTTATGCAGTTTGTCCTTCAGGCCGAGATTACTGTCGAGCTTGGTCTCGGGCAGGCAGTTGAAGCCGAAAATGCGTTCGTGTTCCGACCCGATACGGTCAATGCGTCCGAAGCGCTGAATCAGGCGGACCGGGTTCCAGTGCAGGTCATAGTTGATGATATTGTCGCAGTCCTGCAGGTTCAACCCTTCGGCCAATACGTCGGTGGTAATCACGGTCATAAGTTCCGCCTCGTCCTTGCCGAAGCGGTATTCGGGATTGGCATTTGGCGCGAAGCGGCCGACGATCCTCTCCTTGCTCTTGTCGCCGCTGAAAATGACCTCGATTTCCGGATGTATGCCCGCGGGGTTCAGGTTGGCAAAGAGGTATTTTGCCGTATCGGCGTACTGCGTGAAAATCAGGCGCTTGGCTCCCTGCAAGGGTTTCTCCGCCAGACGCTTTTTCAACGTCTGGAGTTTCGCGTCCTCCTCCGGGGTGATGGGCGAAACCAGTTTCAGGATTTTCTCCAGCAACTCGATGTCGTGCTCGATGTGCGCCCGGAGCGTGCCGAGGTCAAAGTCGCCGGCGTCGTACCGCCGGGAGACATCCCGGAGCGCGTCCACCAAATCGCTTTCCTCCAGAATATCGCTTTCGTAGAGCAGGACCTGGGCATCCTCGCCCGCCGGCACAAAACCGGCATCCAGCGACGCAACAAAGGCCTGATGCATTCGGAGAAGGCGCCTCACCGTCTCCTTGAAGGCATACACGCTCGATTCGAACCGCTTGAACAGCAGGATGCGCATCAGCCCGCGCAGATTCGCCCCGGCCCTTTGGAGGCTCGTGTACGGTTCCTTCTTCTGCTTCTCCGCCCTGACATAGTGCCACAGACCATAGCGGGCGTAGGTGAGTTCGCCATCGGTGGCGGCCCGGGCCGGCTTCCCCTTCCGGGACTTGCCCAGGTAACCGCGCAATTCCTGATAGAGCCCCTGATAGGTGTCCTCGATGCTGTACTCGATGGTCTCAAGTTCCCGTTTCGGGAAAAACTGATGTTTCCCGCCGACCAGCACGTAGGCCTTCCGGGCGCCCTGCAGGTATGCCTGAAAGCGATTCGGATCAACCGGCTCGTTGGTTTCCGCGTCGAAGCCGTACCAGCGCAAAATATGCTGGCGCGTGCGGCGGACAAGGATGTTCGAGAGCAATTCCGGCAACTTCCGTTCGTCCTTTTCGATCAGCTTGAAAAACTCCTTCAAGTTTGGCGGATCGACGGGCAGGTCTGTGCGGTCGTCCTGATGGAACAACTTAATTTGATGATAAACGTCCCAGGCGCTCTTGTTCCGGGGTGTGGCCGTGAGGAAACAACAGCGCCGCCCTGTGGAAAGGAACGTCTGCACGACCTTGTAGCGCTGGGTGTCCGGGTGGCGGAGGTTGTGGCTCTCGTCCACCAGCACGAAGTCCCGGTCCTTGTAGCGAAAGTCCTTGAGAAGTTTTGTAGCCCCATCTTCCTCGTCTTCACGCAGATATCCCATTGAAAGAACCTGGGCATTCAGATCGTAAGCCTCATTATACCGTTCCCACATCTCTTTTAACGGCGCCGGGCAAATGATGAGCGGCCGCGCATGGTCGGTGCGCTCGAAGTGCTTCACGATTGCCGCGCCGATATAGCTTTTGCCCAGACCGACCACATCGGCGACAAAGGCGCCCCCGAAGTCCCGAACCATCTGGACCGCCTGCCGGACAGCCACCTTTTGGAAACTCGCCAGCTTCCGGAAGATGTCATCGTCCCAGAGCAATTCAGGTTCGTCCTCGGACTCCAGCCGGTCGCGGACGAGCGCGTAAAGCGTCTTCATGTAGATGTCATAAGGGCGCACCTGGGCCCCCGCCCATGACTCCTTGAGTTCCGTCATCAAGGACTCGTCGAACTCCTGCGACTCTTTCCAGAGGTCGTCGAACCAGCGGACAAGTTCGCCGTGATTCTGATTGCCCTGAACAATCACATTCAACTCGGTGTTGTGGGTCAGGCCCGCAAGCGTCAGATTGGAGGATCCGACAACGGCGATTCCTTTTTCGTGCCGCTCAATCTCTTTGCCGGCCAGATCGAAGACTTTGCCGTAGTCGCAGATATACGCCTTGGCGTGGAGCCGGCCCTTCGTAAAGACGCGGACCTTCAGCCGCTGCTCCTCGATCATGCGGATCAGACCGGCAATCAGGTCTTGCGCCTCGTCCGTCTGATCCATCAATTCGACGGCGCCGCGGAGATTCCCGGCGGTCTCCCGCGCCATCCTGCCGGACTCCGCGCGTTTCGGGTAAACCTGCTTCTCGACTTCCTCCGCCGCCAGGTCCAGCCGGCGGCAGCCTTCGGCCAGCATTTCAACCGTCTCGCGGTTGGTGGTGTTGCCGATAAGAAGGCGCAGTTCCTTCAGGTTCAGGAGCCGCTTCGCAACGCTGGTCAGCCCGGACAGGAATAGGTAGCCCACCGCGAACCGGGCGCGTTCGCTTGTGCCGAGCATCTGGTTCAGGTGGTCAACCAGTTTTTCAGCACGATTGTCTATGATGTCATGGGTAGGCACTGTTTATCTCCCGGTGCGACTTGTCCGCCGTAGCCTTGGCGAAGGTGGATTGTCTATGATGGCTTGTGAACTGGCGCCCATGTGCATGGGCATACGCCAGCATGCGTTTCGATAATGTCATGGGCGATGTCTCTTGTTGGGTGGAATTGGTCATTCAATGCCTCCCGCCCGGCTGACTTCGCTTCGCGCGTCAATGCCCACCGTGAACCCGATGAGCTTCAACTTTGCGGCCAGCAAGGCGCTCAGGCGCGGCAGGTCCACCGGATAAACCGAAATCAGCCGCTTTCCCTCTTGCTGGTATAAGGTCTGTTTCTTGTACATGCTCATCTTGTATTGGGGCGTGTCAAGACCCCAATACTCGATGTACACGTCCAGTTCCGGGAGATAGAAGTCCGGACGAATCTGGAATTCACCGATGATCCTGAACTTGGCGTCGTAGCGGTAGGCAATGCCGTGAGCCGTCAGCCATTCGGCAATACGCCGCTCGCCATCGGACTGCACCACCGTGCCGTCGCGCGCCTCGATGGTTTTGTTCAATTCCACCTGTGTCTCAAAATTGCGCCGCTCCAGAAACACCTCGTCAAAACACCGGTCACAGAAAACTCGCTGAAAGGACTGATGGGAACGGGCGAACTCTTCCGCCGTGACGCTCGCCCCGCACCGTTGGCACCGATGCTGCACCTGCGCCGCGGCCACGCGCAGTGCTTCCTCGATGAATCCCACGGCAGCGGCGGCATCGCGCCGGATGTAGTCCTTCTCCGTCGGGTTGGCCGACATGTCGCGCAGATCGGACAGGCAGTCTTGTGCGGCCATCCCGTAGGCTTTCAGCGCCTTGATGGCGTATTGCCGTGTCTGCGCATGAGGATCGCGCCTGGCCACGGGCGTCAGGGCGGCTACTGCCGCCGCCTGATCCACGCCCATCCACGCCAGCTTGCCCAGCGCCGAGGCAGCCAGCCGGCGCGCATTAGCCGAAGAAGAACGCAACAATTCACAAAGTTCGCCAAACGCCGCCAGGTTGCCTTCACGCCCAATTGCCACGGCGCGGTCTGACAACTTCTTCTCCAATTGCCTGTCCATCGGGTTCTTCATAATCCGTCACCTGCGCAGACGCGCAAAGCAAAGTCAGCCGTTGTTAGCCACGCCCGTGAGCTTGAGTTCGGTTTTTCTGGATGTCGCGGACGCCACGCTGCCCCCGGCGATGTTCTGCACGCCGGAGCGCGCCGCCTGCACCATCTGTACGTGGGTACGGCTGCGCCGGTCCACAAACCAGTTGCAGAACGACACGGTGCCGTCATAGACGAGTTGCGCGGTCTGGAAGCTGCGGAGATTGCGGTAGCCGCCGTATTTCGGAATCAGACGCGGGCGTCCCACCCCTTCCGCCCTGTCCAACCCGTCTGACCTATCCAACCTGTCCGATTTGTCTGCCTGGTTTTCCATTCTTTTCCCCTCCCTTGCTCGCGTAACCTCGCGAGCAGTGCGGCCGCTCACTTCCCGCCCCCTTTGGTCTGCGAAGCCTAGCGCGAAGCAGACTCCACGATCGCGATCTCCTCCGCCGTCAGACCGTAACACAAACACGATTATATCCTGTCTGCATATTGCAATTCTAATTTCCAGCGTGCCCGATTGTGGCCAATATGCGGTTTATTAATTTTTCTCTTAATTCATCGGATGTTTTCCAAAAAATATGATTGTATTGTCAGGTATCAAAATGACAACCTTCTTTATCATTGTCGCGACAGGTCCATATGACCGGCAACCTATATATCACAAATCCTCGGCGGCTTGCGGCATTTGATCCTCAACTTCTTTTAGACGTTCAAACCAAGCCCACAATTCAGAAAACCCCGCATCTTTGGGTAACGGGTTTCCGACTTCCCACATGCCGAATAGATGGGTGGCAGCCCACGCCTCACAGGTCCGCCGCGGATGTCGAGCGATGCGCGACGCGTAGAAATCCGTAATGACATCATAGTGATGTGAAAGAATGAACGAATCCCACTGTTCTCTCAGTTTGTCGCGAGGTTCAATGTTTACGATTTCAACCCATTGCGCTTTCTGTTCTTGCCGGGTTGGCCACGCAGTCCTCATTAGTTCCACCGCCTCAACATCTGTATCGGGCGATCCGAAGCCAAAAATCGTCAGTACACAAGCCGTCTTCATGGCGTCCCGGAGATCCTGCCATTCATCCCAAATGAAAGGTTGGTTGGGATAGTCCTTTTTTCGAACGGGATAAAGTAACCGCGTTGGCTGATAAACATCTCCACATTTCGGGCAAACGCCCGGATATGGCCCTTTGCACTTATCCCGTTCGCAATAGCCAATGGCCACGTTACCGTGTAGAAAAAGCAATCGAGGAATCTCAACATGTTCAGCATTTCGCTGAGCGGCCTGAACAAGAAGAGGGTCCCAGTTGAATGTGGCAATAACGTCTCGAGGTCGCAGGGACAGAACAAGATGGTCGTATATCGTGGGATGGTCGGGCAGCCTGAGCGCGGAGAAGTAGTCACGGACACGCTTTTCAAGCGCCTCACGACAATCGTTAAATTGGCTCTGCTCGGCTAGTCGGCTGTATATCTTTTCGAAATCTTCGTCATCGGAATCAACCCTATACTTAGCAAGGATGGGACCTAAGCCTACCACGTTGACGAGGTCTCTCATGATTGGAAGAGCCCGGCCACATCCATCGACATCGGGGCACGACTGCCGGCTCGCGCCCGCGCCGAGAATCACTACATGTGGCTTTCCCTCGCAAACAGTCGCAACTTCACGGGCGGAATCAAACGCTCCATCGGTATATGTCATACAGGAAGACTCATTCATTTTACTCGCCCCCGTGCAATCATCTCTCCGCCTTGGACACCGACGGCATCTGATCCCATGTGCGGCGTTCCAAGGGAAAAGGGGTCAGTCCCATATTTTAATAATCCATACCGGGCACAATCCTACATTGTGAAACCGGGTGTGTATCCTGCCGAAATTCCCCTGATCAATATCACTTCAAACGCCCTTTGTCCATTACGTTCTGCGGGAGGACGCACCTTGGGGATCATCTCGTGGACTCTCGCGGTTGGCTGCCGGCGGTGTGCAGCAGACGCGCTACGATGACGGTGAGAACGTTCTTCTCCGCCGGGCGGCTCTCGGCGATCAGAAGCGTCACCGCGACGAGCGTATCTTCCGAAATGCGCCGCGTTCCGCCGGCGGCGTACAGCGCGCCGTTCTTCTCCAGGAACCACAGGAACAACGCGGCGGCGATGCGCTTGTTGCCGTCCACAAACGGATGGTTCTTGACGAGGAAATATAGCAGGTGCGCAGCCTTTTCTTCGAGACTTGGGTAGGTATCGCGTCCACCAACCGTCTGGAACACCGCGGCGAGCGTGCCGGACAGACTATCGTCCCTTTCCCGCCCGAACAGATCCGAAACGCCATAGCGGGCGCGGAGGCTGTGCACTGCGCGGCGGGTTTCCTCCGGTGAAATACTTTTGGCCTTGGCTGGCGGCAAGTTCGCCGCTTTCACACGCTGGTGGTCATAGTCATCCAAAAGATCAAGCGCGAAGCTGAACTCGCCAACAACCCGCAGCAGCGCCGCCGCTTCGTCCCCGGCCATCCCCCGCCGCCGGGACACCTCGGCGATCAGGCGCACGGCTTGATTCAGTTCTTTGAGGCGCCGCTCGTTGACCGTATAGCCCTTGAGAATATGTTCGCGCAACACCCGCGTGGCCCAGATGCGGAACTGCGTGCCGCGCTTGGAGTTGACGCGGTAACCGACAGAGAGGATCGCATCGAGATTGAAGTGCTCAACCTGGTAGGTTTTGCCGTCGGAGGCAGTTGTTGCAAAATATGCAACAACTGACTCCCGGTTCAACTCGCCATCGGAGAACACGTTACGCAGGTGGCGCGAAATCACGGACTTATCTCGGCCGAACAATATTACCAAGTGGTTCAGACTGATCCACAACGTTTCTCTCTCCAACCGCACGTCCAGCGACACCGTCCCGTCCGGGGTGCTGTACAGGACGATCTCGCCACCCGGCCCGCCATAGACAGCGGCTGCCTCGCGCACGGCCTGCGCTTTAGGGCGCGATTTACGTTTCGCCGGCATCGGATTCCTCCGGAAAAGGATTAAGTCCTATGAGCCAATTTCAAAAGTCCCCCGGCGGGCTTGTCCCGCCGGAGACCAAAGTTGTGCAAAACTTCGCCTTCTGTTAAGTACAACACTTTGTGTTTTTGCACAGCCTTGCGTTCCAGCCACGCAAGGTGGCAGGGGACGACTTTTGAAATTGGCTCCTATATTTTAATAATCCACACCGGGCACAATCCTACATTGTGAAACCGGGATGTACCCTGCCGAAATTCCCTTGATCAATATCACTTTAGGCGCCCTATGTCTATCACGTTTTGCGGGCGGGCGGGCGTGTGGGCGCATTTCAGTTCCGCGATGATTGCCGCCACAGTCCAACATAATCCTTCGCCACAAACCCTTGAGGAAATGACATGCGCCCGCGGCATCCGACCGGCAAAATTTTTTTGACATTCGCTTGGCCATGGCCTAGGCTGTCAAGCGCTGTTGCATCGCAAATTACTTGCGGAGACCGCCCATGGCAGCCGATTACTGTTTTACAATCCACGGCACGCGCGGCAGTTTCCCGGTGTGCGGCGCAAAATTCCGCCGGTACGGCGGGCATACCACCTGCTTTTCTCTGCGCACCCCCGAAGGGCTGCTGGTGTTCGACGCCGGCACCGGCATCATCAACGCCGGCCGCGGCACCGCCGACGCCCTGCCGATCGCCGTTTTTTTCACACATCTGCACCTGGATCACGTGATGGGCTTGCCGGCATTCGCGCCGCTCTACCGGCCTCAAGCGCGCGTCACCTTCCTGGCGGACGGCCGGCGTTCCCCGGATTGGCGCGGCGCCGTGAAACGGCTGGCCGGCCGGCCGTACTGGCCGTTGAATCTGGAACAATTCGGCGCCCGCATCGGCTGGCGCGACTTGCCGGCGAGCGGCCGCCTGGCATTATACGGCGTCAAAATTTCATGGCGCCCATTGCGCCACCCCCAGCCCTGCCTGGCCTACCGCCTGGATGCGCCGGGCCGCTCCATCGTGATCGCCACGGATTACGAGCCGGGGGATGGCGGCGAAGACGCGCAATTCCTTCATTTCTGCCGCCAGTCCGACATCCTGGTGTTGGACGCGCAGTTCACGCCGCGCGAGTACCCGCGCCGCCGGGGCTGGGGTCATGGCGTCTGGAGCCAGGGCGCGCGCCTGGCGCGCGCCGCCGAAGTCCGGGAATTGATTCTGACCCATCATGCCCCCGAACGCTCCGACCGCCGGATTGACGCCATTGCCCGCGCCGCGCGCGCCGCCTTCCCCGGCGCCCGCGCCGCGGCAGACGGCCTGTCCTGGCGCTGGCGCGCTTGACATGCGCACCGGTGTTTGCGATAGTTCGCCTTCGACGCAGAGCTGTTTAAAGGGAAACGGATCATCACCGCGCCCTTGGGGCGCATTGAAACACGGGAGCAAACAATGCAAGCTGACAGCCTGAAATTCCTGAAGGACTTAATGGAACAGCCGTCGCCTTCCGGCTTTGAAACGCCGGGCCAGAAAATCATCCGCGCCCGGATGAAAAAATTCGCCGACACCGTACGCACGGACGTGCATGGCAATGTTTTCGGCGTGTTGAACCCCAAGGCCCCGGTGCGGGTCATGCTTTCCGGCCACGCGGATGAGATCGGACTGATGATCACGCACATTGACGACAAGGGCTTCATTTATTTCGCCGATGTCGGCGGATGGGATGCCCCCGTCGCCCTGGGCCAGCGGGTCAGCATCCGCAACCGCCGCGGCGACGT
Source organism: uncultured Verrucomicrobiota bacterium (assembly GCA_964463985.1). Classification (GTDB taxonomy): domain Bacteria; phylum Verrucomicrobiota; class Kiritimatiellia; order JAAZAB01; family JAAZAB01; genus JAXGPF01. The sequence goes on along the minus strand of CAYXEK010000015.1, from coordinate 29,390 downwards.
GCGCGGAGTGATCGGCCGCAAGGCGATACACCTGATGGCGCCGGACGATCGCGGCAAGGGCGTCAAGCTGGATGATCTATGGATTGACATCGGCGCCAAGGACCGCAAGGACGCCTTGCAGGCGGTGGAAATCGGCGACTCCGTGGTGGTGGTCGGCGAATTCATGGAATTGCGCAACGGCTTTTTGGCCGGCCGCGCGTTTGACGACCGCGCCGGCGCCTGGGCAATTACGGAAACCCTGGCCGCCTTGCGCGGCAAAAAATTGAACGTGGCCGTGCATGCCGTCGCCACCGTGCAGGAGGAAGTCGGCCTGCGCGGCGCCGTCACCAGCGCCTACAGCGTGCAACCGCACATCGGCATTGCCGTGGATGTCGGGCACACCGCCGATTACCCCGGCGGCGATCCCAAGAAAACCGGGGACATCGGCGTAGGCCGCGGCCCGATCCTGCACCGCGGACCGAACATCAACCCCGTGCTGGGGCAAATGCTGTGCGCTACCGCGCGGCGGCGCCGCATCAAGTTCCAGATGCAATCCGAACCGCGCGGGACGGGCACCGACGCCAATGCCATGCAATTGTCGCGCGGCGGCTGCGCTGCCGCCCTGGTCAGCATCCCCAACCGTTACATGCACTCCCCGGTGGAAGTTGTCGCCCTGCGCGACCTGGATGACACGGTCAAGATTCTCTCGGAAACCATCCTGGCGCTGACGGGGCGCGAATCTTTCATCCCGGAATGACGCAGTGCAGCCGCCTGACAATGACTGCCGCGGGACCGGACGTTTCGGTGCCGGATGCACGGCGCGCGCATTGGAGCGCGTTGGCCTGAACCGGCGTTCAGGAAGCAATTATTCCCCGTACAAGACCAGGCCGCAGTGCTGGCATCGTTTCTGCGGCGGAAAACTGATGCTGCTGAATGGAGTGTAGCGGTCACTGGACACGGATTGGACAAAGAAATATTGCCCGCAGCGGGGGCATTTCCGCGCATGCAGCCGGCGCTGGACGTACATCCCGCAAAAAAACAATCCGAAAGGCAGCATCAGCGCCGGCCAGTGCCCGGAGCGTTCAATAAACACCATGGTCGCCGCCGTGACCGGCAGCAACCCGAACAGGATGCCGAGGAATATCCGGCGCAGGCGCCTGATTGCGTCCAATCCCCGGCTGATCTGTTGAGTCGATTCTGCCATGCCGTTCCTCGGCATTCTTTTTGATGAACATCTATCCGTGCCTGCCGCAAGCCGCTGCAAATAAGTTTGACTTGTTGCACGGGCAATTTATACTGCTTCGCTAACCACTAACCATCAGGCGGAGGGTTAAACATACGGAGTTTCGATGTCATGCAAATAACATTTCTGATTTTCAAAATGCTTTCAGGCCGGAACGGCGCGCGCGGAGGTTTGCTGTTGGCGGGCGCGGCGGCGCTGCTGCTTTCCGGCGCCGGCTGCGAAGTTGACTCCGCCGACTCATCCATCAGCATCAATCCTTCGGGGGCGCACGTCAATCATGTCGGACAAACCGTCACGCTGACCGCTTCCGGCGGTTACCGTTACCAGTGGTCGCTGTCCAACTACCAGATCGGCATGCTGAACACGTACGCTGGCAACCAGGTCAATTACACCAGCTTATCGCAGCCGACGGCCACCCCGGAAGTCCAGGTGGTCACGGTCGCATCCTACTTCTCCGACAACGACAGCGAGAATACCGGCGGAACTTCCACCAACGGCACATCCACCGCCGTGGTGCATTCGGCCGAGGCCTACATCACCCACATCGCCATCCAGCCGGTCAGCACGAATTGACGGCGCAGCCGGCCCGTCAACGGGCATATTCCACGAAGCGGGTTTCGCGGATCACCGTCACGCGGATTTGGCCGGGGTACTGCAGTTCCTGCTCGATTTTCTTGCTGATTTCACGCGCGCGGTGCATGGCGCCGGCATCATCCACCTTGTCGGACTGCACCAGCACGCGCACTTCGCGGCCGGCCTGGATGGCGTATGATTTTTCCACGCCGGGCAAGCTGTTGGCGATGGCTTCCAACTGTTCCAGGCGCTTGACGTAGATGGCGCTGGTTTCCGCGCGCGCGCCAGGCCGGGCGGCGGAAATGGCGTCGGCCGCCGCCGCCAGAATGGCGTAAATGCTTTCCGCCGGCACATCTTCGTGGTGGGCGGCCACGGCATTGACGACCACCTGGTTTTCGCCATGGCGGCGCAGCAAATCGGCGCCGATCAAGGCGTGATTGCCCTCCACCTCGCTGTCCAGCGACTTGCCGATATCGTGGAACAAGCCGATCCGCTTGGCCAGCATTACATCCAACCCCATCTCGCCGGCCATCACACCCATCAAGTGGGCCACCTCCATGGAGTGATTCAAGACATTCTGGCTGTAGCTGCTGCGGAATTTCAACCGGCCCAGGTTGCGGATCAATTCCGGGTTCACGCTCTGGATGCCGATGGCGAAAACGGCTTCCTCGCCGGTGGTGCGGATTGTTTCCTCGATTTCCTCCTTGACCTTGGCCGTGATTTCCTCGATCCGCGCCGGATGAATCCGGCCGTCGGCGATCAGGCGTTCGAGAATCTGCCGGGCGATTTCCCGGCGCATGGGGTCGAAGGCGGAAATCACCACGGCTTCCGGAGTATCGTCCACCAGCAAGTCCACGCCGGTCGCGGCTTCCAGTGCGCGGATATTGCGCCCTTCCCGGCCGATGATCCGCCCCTTCATGTCGTCGCTGGGCAAGGTGACGGTGCTGGTCATCAGTTCCGCGGAATGGCTGAGCGCGTATCGCTGGATGGCGGTGGCGACAATCCGCCGGGCCTCGCGTTCGGCGGTCTGGCGGGCTTCCTCCTGGCGGCGGCGGATGAGCATGCCGGTTTCGCCGCGGACTTCCTCCTCCAGCCGCGCCATGAGCGTGCGCCGGGCCTCTTCGGGCGTCATGCCGGCGATGCGCTGCAATTTATCCTTTTCCTGCTTGATCAGGACATCGCATGTTTCGCGCTGCTGCTGCAGTTCTTTTTCTTTTTTTTCAGTTTCGGCCAGTTTCTGTTCAATCAACTGGTTTTTCTTGTCAATCATTGCGACCTTGCGGTCGAGATTCACTTCGCGCTGGTTCATGCGCTCTTCCAGCGCCACGACTTCCTGGCGGCGGCGCTTGATCTCTTCTTCCAGGGCTTCCCGCGCCTTGAGCGCTTCGCTCTTGGCCTGCAACACCGCCTCCTTGCGGATGTTGTCCGCCTCGCGGCTGGCCTCGGCCTGCAGACGCTGCACATCGCGTTCACAGGACTTGGCGGCATAGCGTCCGATAATCAACCTTATATAATAACCCAGGGTGCCCGCCAGCATCACCACCAGCGCCCCGGTCCACCATTGCGTCATTTGCAACCTCCCGTCATGTTTGTTTACGATACACGCCAAGCTCCGTCACCACCGCATCCATCGCGACGTCCCACGGGCAGCCCGGCAATGCTTTCACCACTTGCATTTCAAACGCCAATCCGACCTTGAAAGCCCCGCGCAAAACCGGCAGCGCCAGCAGCCGGTCGTAATGCCCGCCGCCATGCCCCAGGCGCATTCCCGCCGGGTCGAACGCCAGCCCCGGCGCCACCGCCAGGTCCACCCTCTCGCCTTCCGGCACCCATTGCGGAACCTGCGGTTCGGCAATGCCGCCGTAGCCGGGCGCCAGCGCGGAATCCGGCAGCAGCCAGGCGGGGAAATACGCCCGGCGGCGGCGGCAGAAGGCCGGCACGCAAATCCGGCGGCCATGCCTGCGGCAATCCGCCAGCAGCCGGGCCGTTTGCGTTTCACCCGGCGCGGCCAGGTAGCAGCAGACAGCGCGGGATGCGGCCCATTCCGGCAATCGCGCCAGGCGGGCCTGGGCGGCCGCGCTGTCGCGGCGGACTTTTTCCGCCGGCAAATTCTCGCGGCGCCGGCGCATCTCGTCGCGGATGCTCTCCTTGCCGGGCGGTGTTGGGGCGGATGCGCAACCCAGTTGCGCCGCTACAGCGCCGGCAGCGGATTGCGCGGTTGGATTATTGTTCCGTCCAGACATAACACACCATTGTTCTCCGACAAACAAACCCTGATCGCCAACTGCCGGAAACCATTGCCGGCCACTCCCGGATTAAGTTTCCCGGGCCGCTTTCCCGCCTTTTTCCAGCGATTTTTCGTTTTTTCCCGCCGCCTGTTTCTGCCGCCGGCGAATTTCGGCGCAAAGCTCCATCTGCCGCCTGATGTAAACCTCGTAACCCTGATCGCCGGGAGTGTAATACACAGCGGAAGTCGGGATGTATTCCTGATCCACCACGTGGCCTTCGAAATCGTGGGCGTAGCGGTAGCCGGTATGGCCGAGCTTTTCCGCGCCGCGGTAACTGGCGCCGCGCAGGTGCTTGGGCACGGGCAGCACCCGCCCGCGCTTGATATCCTGCGCAGCTTTTTCCAGCGCCATGTAAGAAGCATTGCTTTTAGGCGCGCAGGCCAGGTAAGTCGCGGCCTGGGCGAGCACAATGCGCGCTTCGGGCATGCCGACAAACAGCACGGCATCCTTGGCGGCATTGGCCACCAGCAGGCCGCGCGGATCGGCATTGCCGATATCCTCGGAAGCGAGAATAACCAGCCGGCGCGCGATAAACCGCGGATCTTCGCCGGCCTCCAGCATCTTGGCCAGCCAGTAAACCGCGGCATGGGGATCGGAGCCGCGCACGCTCTTGATAAACGCGGAAGCGGTATCGTAATGGCCGTCTTCGTCGCGGTCGTAAAGCACGGCTTTTTTCTGGATGGAATCCTCGGCGGCGCGGCGGGTGATACGAACCGCGCCGTCCTGGCCCGGGGGTGTAGTCAGCGCGGCGATTTCCAGGGCATTCAGCGCGCGGCGCGCATCGCCTTCACAGACCGCCGCCAGGTGCGCCAGAGCCTCATCATCCGCGCGGATGTTCCGGCCGCCCAGTCCGCGCCCGGCATCCTGCAAGGCGCGCCGCAGGAGTCGGCCGACGGCGTCTTCGCTCAACGCCTCCATCTCAAAAATCTGGGAACGGGAAACCAGCGGGCTGTTGATGAAGAAAAACGGATTATGCGTGGTGGCGCCGATCAGCGTGACCGATCCATCTTCGACGTAAGGCAGCAGGATATCCTGCTGCGACTTGTTGAAATGGTGAATTTCATCTATGAACAGGATGGTTTCCGCGCCGTCGCGTTGGCGGCGCAGGGCGGCAGTCTGCAGGATATCCCGGAGCGCGGCGACATTGGCAATCACGCCGCTGACGCGTTCAAAACGGCGGCGGGTGGCGCCGGCAATCACTTCGGCCAGCGAGGTCTTGCCGCAGCCGGGCGGTCCGTAAAGGATGATGCTGCCCAGGCGGTCGGATTCGACGGCGCGGCGCAGGAGCTTGCCGGGCGCAAGCAGGTGGTCCTGGCCGATGATTTCATCAAGGGCGCCGGGCCGCATCCGCGCGGCCAACGGGGCATTAGCCGGCAAGCCTGCAGGTCTGGTTTCAAAAAGGTCCATCCAATCCGCCCCCAAAAAAGGAATACCCCACCTCGGCCGTTACGAACCTTTATCTGTTCCGATAAAACCAAGTGGGCGCCATATCGGCTGGGTTTTGCTTCCCCTTGCGGGGCATGCAGCACTCCAACCGCATCCGGCTCCCCCGTTGGATAGTTAATGGGTCAGAAAACAGGCCCAACCACGCACCAGGCAGGGTATTCGATTTTTTGGCGCATCATCCTTGCGGATGGGCGGCAAGCACCGATTGACTTTGAAAGAACCAACATGGCGGACAGCGCAACAAAGGCCGCGAGCTGTCCTGAATGATAAACCCGGAACGCAAGTCCATCGCGCCGGCCCGCGCCGCGCGCCTTTGTCCGGCATCACCGGGAACCAACCGCCAAACCGGCGCAAGCGGCTTGCGCAGCGCGCCGGCAACAGCCGCGCGGATCAATGCCCGCGCGCCTGAGAAGAAACACTTTATCAATATTGCCATGCTGACGATCATTCGCATACCCTGAACGGCCGCAGTTCAACGCCAACCGCAACTATCCAGCCCTTATTTCCACCTGCAATTCACTGTGCAAACCTTCAAGAATGAGGGAATGCATGCGGTTGACTTCCTCATCCGTCAAGGTTCGCGATCCGGAGCGATAAGTCAACGCATAAGCCATGCTCTTATACCCCGCTCCTATCTGCTTGCCTTCGAATATATCAAAAAGTCTCGCATCCGTCAATTCCGGCGGGGATAATTTTTTAATTACCTCCAGGACGCGCGCATGCGTCAGGGACAAGGGAACGCGCAAGGCCAGGTCGCGCTGCACCCCGGGGTACACCGGCGGAGTCTGGGGCGTACAAACCGCCTCCAGATGACCCAGCAAGGGCGCCACCGCAATTTCCGCCGCGGCCAGCGGTTCGTGGATGCGCCATTCCCGGCGCAAATCCGGCCGGATCAATCCGGCCCGGCCCACCGGCCGGCCGTCCAGCAGCACGGCGAATCCGCAACCCGCTGCAAAAGCGGCGTGATTAGGCCAGTCAAAACCGGCCGGCGCTTCTTCCGCCGGGACAAATTGCAGGCCGCCGGCAGCGGGCAGACCATGGAAATTGCGCGGCAGATCAAACTTCATGCCGCGGCACAGGTTTTCCAGGATGCCCTTCAGCCATAGCCAGGCCTCATCGTCATTCACCGGGCGGCGCTGATCCAGCGGCGGCCGGCCGGCGGCGCCCATCAGTCCGACGGACAGCACATCCATTTCGGCGGCCGGCAAGGCTGCGGCAGGCCGGGATTTATCCGGCGGAATGCCGTCCCCCGCGGCCGCGCAATGGCCGGAGGCGGCCGATGCGGAAGGCATGAAAAAGACCCGGCCAATCTCGAAAAAAGCCGCATGCTGCACCTGGCGGGCGCGGTTCTGGCCCAAGGTCTCCAACATTTGCGGCAGCAGAGAATTGCGCAGCCAGGCATGTTCGGCGCTGACAGGATTCGGGATCGGCACGCGTTTTTCCGGGCAACTGCCGTCGCACAAATCCATCAACCGCGATCCGGTAAAACTGTAATTCATGATTTCCGCGAGCCCCATGCCCGCGAGGCCGTCCCTTAAACGCATGACGGCCAGGGCCTGGGAATGCGATTCAACGGTCGCAGGCTGCCGGGACGGCGCCGGCGGCGCCGGGAGTTTATCCAGCCCGTGCAACCGGGCGACTTCTTCCAGCAAATCGGCCTCGCCTTCCAGGTCGGGGCGGAAAGACGGCACGCAGACGGTGCAGCTTTTCCGGCCGCGCGCCGGCACTTTAAGTTCCAGAGCCTCGAAAATGGAAGTGATGGCTTCGTCGGATATTTCCAACCCCAGCCGTTGCCGCAACCGTTCGAACCGGCATTCGATTTTACGGGACTCCGGTTCCACCGGAAAAACATCTATCGGCGCAGCCGCCAGCCGCGCGCCGGCCAGCCTGATCATCAGCGACGCCGCGCGGCGGGCCGCCCATGCCGTCTGCATGGCATCCACCCCGCGCTCGAAACGGCAGGTGGCTTCGGATGTCAAACCCAGGGCGCGGCTGGCGCGCCGGATCAGGCCGCGCTGGAAGCAGGCGCTTTCCAGCACTACCGCGCGGGTGGCGTCCAGAATGCCGCTGCCGGCGCCGCCCATGATGCCTGCCAGCGCCACCGGCCGTTCGGCATCGGCAATCACCAGCATGTCCGGAGTGAGTTTACGCGGCAGATCGTCCAGGGTCACCAGGGTTTCGCCCGCGCGGGCGCGCCGCACGCGGATTTGACCGCCTTGCAGCAGCGACTGGTCGAAGGCATGCAACGGCTGGCCGCTTTCCAGCATCACGTAATTGGTGATATCCACGATATTGTTGATGGGCCGGATGCCGGACTGAAACAGCCGGCGCTGCAGCCACCATGGGCTGGGACGCACGTTCACATCCGCCAGCCGCCAAGCCATGTAACGCGGGCAATCGGCCGGATCCTCCACCGCTACCCGGAAAGCCGGGTCGGCTGCCGGCAGCGGCTCCGGCAGCGGCGCCGGCGGCGGCTGCAGGCGGCGGCCGAACAGGGCGGCAACTTCGCGGGCAATGCCGATCAGGCTCATGCAATCCGGCCGGTTGGGAGTAACTTCAATGGTCAATACATGGTCGGCCGGGCCGACGATTTCCGCCAGGGGCGTTCCAGCGGCGGTTTCCGGCGGCAGCAGCATCAAGCCCTGGTGATCGTCGCTGATTCCCAGTTCATCGGCCGCGCACAGCATGCCATCGGACTTTTCGCCCCGGAGCACCGCCGGCTTGATCCGGACGCCATCGGCCAGCACGGCGCCGGGTCGGGCCAACGGAACCTTGTCGCCCACCGCAAAATTGGCGGCGCCGCAGACTACCCGGACGGTCTGAAGGCCGTCCGACACGTCGCAGAGTCTGAGCCGGTCGGCCCGGGGATGGGGGCTGATCGCCAGCACCTCGGCCGCAGCAATATCCCGCATATCCGCTCCGGACTTTTCCACCGCCTCGACTTCCAGGCCGGCGAACGTCAGGCGTTCGGCCAATTCCGCCGGGTCGGCGTCAAAGGCGACAAATTCGCGCAACCAGTTCAAGGAAACTTTCATGGCTGGAACTGCTCCAAAAAACGCAGATCATTGGCATAAAGCTCGCGGATATCGCGGATGCCGTACTTGATCATGGCGATCCGTTCAACCCCCATACCAAAAGCATAACCGCTGTATATTTCCGGATCATAATTTACTTTTTCAAAAACGCGCGGATGCACCAGCCCGGCGCCGGAAATTTCGATCCAGCCGCTTTGCTTGCAAACGCGGCAACCGCGGCCGCCGCACACATGGCAGGAAAAATCATATTCCACGCTGGGCTCAGTGAACGGGAAAAAATGCGGCCGGAACCGCACGCGGACATCCGGCCCCATCATGCGCTGGGCGAAGCAGGTGATATCGTTTTTCAAATCCGCCAGCGACACATGGCGGTCCACGTATAATCCTTCAATCTGATGAAAATTGGCGCTATGCGTGGCATCGGTGGTGTCGCGGCGGTAGACGCGGCCGGGGGCGATGATACGCACGGGGGGCGCCTGGCGTTCCATCACCCGGATTTGCACGGGCGAGGTCTGGGATCGCAGCAGGCGTCCATCCGCCAGCCAGAAGGTGTCCTGCAAATCCCGCGCGGGATGATCGGCGGGAGTGTTCAGCGCCTCGAAATTGTAATAAGCCGTCTCCATGTCCGGGCCATCCGCAACCGTAAAGCCCATGGCGGTGAAAATCCGGACCGCCTCCTCGATGATGATGCTGATGGGATGGCGCGTGCCGGACTGCGGCCAGCAGCCCGGCCTGGTCCAGTCGAAGCGTCCTGCGCTTGCCGCAACGGGCGCCTGCAATGCGCGGCGGCGGCCATCGAGGGCCGCGGCCACTTCCGTTTTGTATTCATTCGCAAAGCGCCCAAGCTGCGGGCGCTCATCGGGCCCGGCGGTTTTCAGAGCCTGCATGATCCCGGCCAGCAAGCCTTTGCGGCCCAGGTATTTAACGCGCAAAGCTTCCAGCGGATTCAGTCCCTCCGCCCGGCTGATCTCCAGCAGCGCCTGCGCTTTCAAATTCTGCAGTTCTTCCGTTTTCATAGTGTCGGCATTTAAAAACCAATGCATGAATTATCCGCCGGACCCGCGGGCAAATAACGCCCGGCGCCGATCACCGTAACGGGCAGCCGGAAGCGCCGGGAGGTCAACCAAGGGCAGGCCGCGGCATCCAGGCGCAACCGATGCCGGATCTGCCCGGATCGGCCGGCCGTCATCAAACCCGATGCCCGGCGTTTACTCCGCGGGCGCGGCAGCCGGCTTGGCCGGTTGCCCGGCGGCAGACGGCTCTCCGGGCTCGGACGCATCCGCGGCGGGCTTGGAGGACTCGGGCGCGGGCGCCGGCGTTTTCGCCGGCGTCACGTCCGCCGGCTGATCCGCATCCGGCTTCTTTGCGGGATCGAAATCCTTGGTGTAGGCAATCTTGGCGTCCTTGCGCATACCATCAAGAAACGTCTCGGCCTTTTCCTGGATGGCGCGGCCCTTGAGCGCTTCAACAATGCGGTCCCGCACTTCATCCAGTTCCAGGGTTTTCGGCTCGGAATGGCCCAGGGTCTGAATGATGTGGTACCCGAACTGCGTCTCCACCACGCCGCTGATTTCGTTGGTCTGCATGCTGAAGGCCGCTTCCTCGAATTCCTTCACCATCTGGCCGCGCCGGAATTCGCCAAGGTCGCCGCCCATGGCCTTGCTGGGACAATCGGAATTTTCCTCCGCCAGCTTGGCAAAATCGGCTTTTTCTTCCCGGAGTTGCTTGAGCAGTTGTTCGGCCCGCGCGCGTTTTTCTTTTTTCTGCTCCTCGGTATCGCCCTGCTTGACGGTGATCAGAATGTGCCGGGCATGCGTCATTTCGGGCTTTTCAAAAAACCGGGCTTTGTTTTCCTCGTAATAGGCGATTACCTGTTCCTCAGTCGCCTGGCCTATTTGCAGCAGTTTTTCCAGTTTCAACTGCTCGCGCATGTCGTTTTCAAACATCTCGCGCGTCAAGCCGCTTTGTTTCAGCACGCCGGCCAGCGTCAGATTTTTCGGGAGGTTTTTCTCGAAAGCGGAAATTTTGGCGGCCAGTTCTTCATCGCTCACGGCGATTTTTTTCTCAGCGCAAGCCTGGCTGATCAATGCCCGGGTTACCAGGCCGTCCACGATCTGGGGCTTGAAACTCTGGATCATTTTTTCAAATTGAGCTTCGGGCACGCCGCGTTTCTTCATCATCCGGGTGATTTCTTCCGTTTCGCGGTTATAATCGCCGCGGGTGACTTTCTGCTCGTTGACGGTAATGATCACTTCCGCCGGGTCGGCGGCTGATTCTCCGGCCACCGGCGCGGCGGCAAGTCCGCCGGAAACCGGCGCGGGCGCCGCCGCAACCGGGGCGGCTGCCGCAGACGGTTTTTCGGCAACCGGTTCGGCGGCCGCCAATGCGGTCAAGCTGCCGCACAAGGTCCAAGTCAATAACGCCCAAGCATTCACATGTTTGAAAATCGTTTTTTGCATAATGCCGTCCATCCTTTCAAGCGCGCATGGAGCGCTTTCTTTTTATATGCTGCAATTCCGGTTAATCTGAACTTATTGATCCGCCATGTCAATCAAAATGTTTCCGCTTCCATTCGCCGGTTTTTGCGTTACAATACATGGCATGCGTTTCAAATTTTTCGCTGGACTGGCCGGGCGAAGGGCCTGCGCGACAGGCATAAGTCTGCTGGCCCTGGCGGCGGGCGGAGCCGTTGACCCCGGGCCGCCGGTAGTGTCCATCACGCTGCGCGGAGGCGCCGTAGTCACAGCCCCGGTGTTGAAGCAGGATGAACAGGCGGTGTTCCTGGACCTGGGCCATGAAGTTCTGGCCGTGCCGGCAAACGCGATTCTCGAATCGCGCGCGGCAGGCGGGGATGCCGCGCCCGCAGCATCCGGCGCTGAAGCCTTCTACCTCGCCGGCGCGGCGGACGCCGCAACCATCGCCGAGGCGGCCGCGCAGTTTGCCCCGTCAGTGGCCGTCGTGCGCACGCCGCGCGGCCTGGGTTCGGGGTTTTTTGTCAACCGCCGGGGGTACTTGCTCACCAATTTTCATGTCATCCGCGGCGAGCGCCGGGCGGCGGTGACGCGCTTCGTGCGGGATCGGCAGGTCCTGCGGCGGATTGTCCACCAGGATGTCCGGATCGTCGCAGTGGACGCCTTCCACGACCTGGCCGTGCTGCGGGTCGCGGAAATCGAAACGGATGCCCCCATTACCCCGGCGGTGCTGGCGCCGCACGACCGCTGCCGGCCCGGGGAAGCCGTGTTCGTCATCGGCAACCCGCTGGGGCTGGAACGATCCGTGACCCAGGGAGTCATCAGCCAGACGGCCCGGAATTTCAACGGCCTGCTTTTTCTGCAAACGGATGCCCCGGTCAATCCGGGCAATTCCGGCGGCCCGTTATTCAACGCCCGCGGACAGGTGATCGGCGTCATCAACATGCAGATTCCCGTCAGGCAGGGGCTGAACTTTGCCATCCCGGTGCGCCATGCCCGTTTCCTGCTGGATCATTTGGATGATTATGCCTTCGATGAAAACAATTCCGAATCGGGATTTTTATATCTCGACCCGCCGCGCCGCGCGTCCCGCCAGTGTCAATCATCCACCCCGGAGGAACCATGAACCATGCCCGCCTGCCGCCGCTTGCCGCCATCCTGATGACCGCCCTAGCGCTGCCGGCCGCCGCGCGGCGGGAGCTGCTGCCGGAAGACAGCGCCATCCGGCTGCATATTCCCAGCGTTTCCAACCTGTGCGCCGCGCTGGAATCGTCACCCCCGGGCCGCTGCTGGCGCGACCAGGCCATGCAGGATTTTCTCGGACATCCCGATCCCGCCCGATGGCTGCCGCACCATGGCGCGCCCGCGCACCTGCGCGATGAAATACGTCATTTGCAGCAGGAATCGCTCCGGCTGCTTCAGGAAGACCTGGCAATCGGCCTGATGCCGGGGCCGGCATCAGGGCTTTGCATTGCAGCGCAATTGTCCGAGCCGCAATACTCGCGGATGCAGGAACTGGACCGGCGCATCAGCCAGCTGCTGCCGGAATCAATTACGTTTGTCCGCGAAAGCTTTCAAGGCGTGGAATTGCTGCGCACCACCCTGGTATCGCCCGGCAAAACCACCAATACAACCTGGCAGGCTTTCGTCAAGAACACCTACCTGGACTCCGCCGATCGCGCCTGGGTGGAAAAAAGCATCAGCCGCCTTCAGGCCCGGCCGCCGGCCGGCGCCGCCGCGCCCTATCTGCTGCAAGGTCGTGCGGATGGAGCATGGCTCTGCGCCTTGCTTGAAAAAGCGATCACTCCCCGGCCGCCGCGCACAACGGGCAACGCCGCCACCAATGCTCCGCCGCTTTTCAAGCCCGGCGACTTGATCAAGGCCTTGAAGATTTCCGAGTTGCAGGAGATATCTTTCGACATTTCCGCTCAGGAAGGCCGGTTGCGCACGGCTTTGCGCGTCAACAACCGCAGTTGCCGGCAGGGCGTCTGGACGCTGCTGGATCCCGCGCCGCTGCCGGCGGATTGGCGTCTGCCGCATATTCCGGCGGATGTTTTCTCCTACAACGCCAACCGGATGAACCTGGCCGCGCTCTGGGCGGCGCTTCCGGAAATGCTCAATCAGATCAATCCAACGCTGTCCGCCTCCCGGCAATTTTTCGAACTCATGCTGCAGCAGACCTTCGGCCTTGATCTGCCCAACGACGTGCTCCGGCATCTGGACACCGGATATGCCTCCTGCAGCCGGATGCGGGACGGCAACAGCCGCACGCTGATGTACTGGCAGGTAAAACAACCCGCGGAAGCCGCCGCGGCCATGGCGCGGCTGTTGGCGGATGGCGCTCCGCTGCGCGCGCAACTGGGCGAAAATTTCCAGGCCTCGGAATTCCGCGGACGTCCCATCTATACCTTTGCCCATCCCGCCGCCGGGTCCAATACCTGGAGCCTGGCCATGGTCGGACAATACCTGGCGCTGGGCGACGACCCCATGGTGCGCGCCGCTCTGCGCGCCGCCGACACCCCCGGCAGCGGCGCGGATTTTTACGAAAGCGCTGCCTACAAGGACCTGTTGCGCCTCAAACCAGCCTCAGCCTGCTCCTACGAATTGCTGGACCTGGGCGCAGCCATCCGCGGGTACCTGACGGGCGCCCAATGGCGGCAAATCCGCCGTTACCTGGAGCAATTAAACGCCAAGCATCAAACGCGTTCCGGTCAAGCCTCCGGCGTGAATTTCGACCGTCTGCCGCCGGCGGAAAAGATCGCCGCGTTTTTCGGGCCGCTGCTTTCCTACAGCGCGGCCACGCCCGACGGCTGGGAAAGCGTAACGGTCTGGACAAATCCCTGATTTCCAAAACGCGTCCCCTGCCACCTTGCGTGGCGGGAACGAAAAGTTATGAAAATAATGGGCAAGGACACATAGGCACAAAGTTTCTGAACTGTAGTGCAGCACTGCGTGCTGCAATCTGATTCTGATTCTGGCCGCCGAACGCAGTTCGGCGCCACAGTGCAGAACACCGGACACGGCACACTTCTGTACGAGGCTTAACATGCAACCATTCTTCAAATCCTGTCGGAAAGCGGTGTTGATCGCCACGATGGCGGCCGCCGCCGCCCTGGCGGCCGGCGAGCCGACGGCGGATGCGGCCGCGGGACTGGGCTTCCGCGGCATGGAAATCTACCGGTTTGAAAATGGCGCGGCACTGCTGCATACCCATGACTTGAACGGCGACGGCATGGATGACGTGATCTTCGCCAACAACCAGGCCTCGCGCCTGGAAGTGCTTATCCGGGCGCATCCGTCGGCCCCGCCGGATGCCGGCCGCGCGCCGCGACTGGAGGAAACCTTCACCAACCTGGGAGTGGTTGTGGACCAGCAGATCATCGCCTGCCGGACAGCCGATCTTTATGGACCGGACCAACCGGCGGTACTGGCGTTGGGCCGGGAACTGGGTCTGCATGTCTATCCTTACGCCGATGGCGCGCTGCAAACTGCGCAGAAGATTTTTCTCAAATCGCCGGAAAAGCTTATGGACCTGCGAACAGCCGATCTGGACCGCGACGGGCGGGTGGACATCGCGGTTTGCCGCAAAGATGGGCTTGAGTTATTGTGGAACGAAGGCGAAGGCCGTTTCGCGCAGCGCACGGAAATTCCCATTACCCCGCCGGAAGCATTGAAATTTTACACCGCGGATTTCACGGGCGACGGCTTGGCCGATTTGCTGATCTTCCTGGCCGACAATGCCACCCTGCTCCGCCTCCGCCCCGGCGTGGGATCCAGGGCATTCGGCCCGGAATGCATTCTGCCCATTGCGCCCGCGCGAAAGTCGGCGGCGCTGGGATTGGCGGCTGGCGCGCCGGAGCAGATTGGCAGCATCATTCAAAGCGGCCGCGGACTGCGCCTTTACACCGTCAAGCCGGAACCCGCGGCGAGTTTTCTCGACCAGGATGAAATTCTGCCGGTGCGCATCCCGCTGCGGGGGATTAACCAGCGCCAGGCGCCTGCCTGGACGGTCGGCGATTTCAACGGCGACGGCCGCGCCGATTTTTGTGTCGCGGCCCCGGAATCGGGCCAAATTCACATTTACCACGGCAACGCCGCAGGCTTGTCGGCCGAGCCGCGCTGCTGCGATTCGCTGGCCGGCATCAATTCGATCAGCCTGACGGCCAGCGGCAATCTGCTGGTGTTCAGCGCCGCGGAAAAAACCGCCGCCCTGCACGACCGCAATCATCCGGAGGAGTTCCCGCAGCTTCTCCCGCCGCCCTATCCCGGACCGCTGATGGCCGCCGCCCTGCCCGACCGGCCGGCGGCGGTTTGGGTCTGCCGCGACGCCATTACCCGCGCCGCCACCATCACGATCCAGCCGCTGGGCGAGGAATCTTCCGGCCAGCCGCCCTATGCCCACCCCGTGGACTTGCCAAACGACCCGGATGCCATCCGCATCTGGCCGCTGGGCGAAAAGTCGCTGGGCATCATGCTTTTTACACCCTACCAGCCGCCGGTATTTTTCGCGCTTACCGAAACCGAAGAACTGGCGCCCGCCAAGGCCTCTTCGTTCAATGCTGCAGACGCTTCGCTGCGGCCGGCCATGCATGACGGCCAACCCGGCGCCATGCTGCTGGCATTGGGAAAAGTAGCCAGGGAATTCGCGTGGGGCAACGGCGCATGGCATCCCCGCCGGCAATTCAGTTCCGCCGCCGGCAATGCCACGCTGACAGCCGCGGTTTTTTTCCAAAAAACGCCCGCCAGCGCCGGCGCCCTGATTTTCGACCAGGATGGCAACGACCTGCTCTGGTTCGACCCCGCGGCGGAACTGCCGCGCCGGCTGCACATCGGCGTGCCCCTGCCCGCGCCGGTGGGGCTGCACCAGCTTACCGCGGACGACGGCAGGCGCGACGCAGGTCTATTACTGATCACGGAACAGGAACTTTACATCTTCCATGACGCGCCGGCATCCTTCCGGATCGAGCATGACGCCGAATACGCCTCGCCCGCCGAAGAGCCGGCGCTGTCCGATGTGCGGCTGGTCCGCCTCGGATGTCCGCCGCGCCCATTGATTGCCCTGACCGACACGCGCAACCGCTCGCTGGAAATCGTCGAGCGCTCCGGGCGTAAACTGGCGGAGCGCCTGGCATTTGAAGTTTTCGAAGACCCTGGTTTTGCCGCCGAACGCGGCGGGATGGAACCGCGCGAAGCGGCTTCAGGGGATATCAATGGCGACGGCATCGGCGACCTGGCGCTGCTGGCTCACGACAAGTTGATCATCTATCTCGGGGAATGAGGCGCGTCCGGACGGCCGGCGCACGGACGCCAGGCTATTGCGAGTCCATGGGCGGGGGCCCAAGCGTTTCGCGCAAAACCTGGCGATACTCGGCGGCGGCGGCGGCATAAACGAAAAAGGCTATCGCCACCAACACCGGATTAAACGGAGGGTAGGCTCCGATCAAGCCGAATACCAATGCCAGCGCCTGGCCAAGCCGGGCCGCCAGGCGGGTGGCGCCCAGGCGGCCCAGCCAGGGAGTCAACAGCGCGCGCAGCATGCGTCCGCCATCCATGGGGAAAGCGGGCAGCAGATTAAACAGGCCGAGCGCCAGATTAATCCAGGCCAGGTCCGTCAGAACGCGGCCGGCGCGCGGCCATGATTGGGCAACCCCGTCCGCCGCCCGCCACCCGGCGGCGGCCAATGTCAGGCTGACCGCCGGACCGGCGGCGGCCAGCAGCAGTTCCTGCCAGAACCGCCGGGGCATTTGATCGAGACGCGCCGCGCCGCCGATGGGCAGCAGCATGATTTCCGCCACGCGCACTCCCATGGCCAGGGCCGTAAGGGAATGGCCCAATTCATGCAAGGCCACGCTGGCAAACAGCAAAGCCGCCAATGCCCCGCCCAACCCCCACGCGCCGGCATCCCCGCCCAAACCGGCGGCGAAATGCCAGGCAAACAACGGGAAGATCAGCAACAGCGAATAATGGATCCGAAGGGGTATGCCGCAAATCCGCGCGATCTGGATGGCGGCGGCCATGTTACGCCGGGCGGTCCAGTTCAAAGCGGACGGCCTGCGCGAGCTTGTCCAGGCTGACCGGCTTGCGCAGGTAAGCGCCGGCGCCTAACTCCTGGGCCATGCCCACCCGCACGGACTCCGCATAGCCGGAAAAAATAATTGCGCGCTGCAGAGGATTGATCTCCTTCATCTGGCGGTAGGTTTCCGTGCCGTCAATCCCGCCGCCCATGATCATATCCAGCACGGCCAGGTCGGGCAATTGCCCTTCCTGATTTCGGCGCCGCATAAGGTCCAGGGCTTCCTCGCCGCTGTTGGCGCTGAGCACCTGGTATCCGAGTTTGGTGAGAATGCGCGTGGTCACCTCGATCTGCAGACGATCGTCGTCCACGATCAGGATGGTTTCATGGCCGCCGGTGCATTCCTTTACGGACGCCTCGGTCAGTTCTTCGCGGCACACCGGAAAATAGAGGCTGAAGGCGGCGCCCTGCCCGACCGCGCTTTCCAAATCAATATAACCCTGGTGATCCTTGACGATGCCGTGGACCACGCTCAAACCCAGGCCGGAGCCGCGCTGCCGCGTGGCTTCCTTGGTGGTGAAAAACGGGTCGAAAATCTTGTCCTGGATTTCCGGCGGAATACCGTGGCCGGTATCCGCCACCGTGACCTTGATATACTCGCCCTGGGCCACCGATTCATATTTTTTCAAGGGCGCTTCCAGGTACACCTGCTCGGTGGTGATGGTCAGTAGTTTCCGCTGGTCCATCGCATCCAGGGCATTCTGGCAGAGATTGTGAATCACCCGCAGCAGCTGCTCCGAGGAACCCTTGATGTGCAAAAGGTTTTCCTCCAGTCGCAAATCCAACTCCACCCCGTTCATCTGGCCGCCGCGCTTGAGCAGCACCATCACGTTTTCGATCACAGCATTGATGTCCAGCACCCGCTGTTCGTAATAGCCTCGGCGCGAGAGCGCCAGCAGCTGCTGGTTGATGTCCGCGATCTGCTGGGCGGTTTTCTCAATGATGTCCAGGTCCTGGCGGCACTGGGCCCCGGGCGGCAGCGCCTCGCGGATAAAATGCGGATAGGCCAGCAGGGGCGTCAGCAAGTTGTTGAAATCATGGGCGATGTGGCCGGCAATGCTGCCAGCCATTTCCAGCCGTTCCGCCCGGTCAAGCTGGGCGCGGGTTTGCGCCAGGTCGGCTTCGTCCTGCTTGCGCTTGCTGATATCGCGCACGAAAAAGCACAAATGCGGCGCCTGTCCCAGATGCAGCAGGCTGGTGGCGATTTCCGCGTGAAACAAGGTCTGATCCTGCCGGCGGCAACAGGCTTCGATCAGGGTGAAACGCTCGTTCTTCAAGTTGCTGATGATCGTGCCCAGCACCACCGCGTTGAATCCACAGACGATATCGAAAATCGTTTTCGTGCACAGTTCGTCCAAATCGTAAAGGAAAAACTCATAGGCGCGCCCATTGGCGTCCACCAGCGCGCCCTGGGGATCGGTGATCAGCACGGCGTCGTAAATGCTCTTCATGAATTGCTGGTAAAGCGTATTCTCGGCCGGGCTCAGGCGCGCCTTGACCGGCAACCGGGTGCTGAACGAGCGGGCGCGGATGGAAGGCATGCGCCGCGTGATCGGCGCGTCCGAGTCCGCGTCAATCTTAATGCGCATGGTCTGGGATAATTTATTCCCTTCGGACATATGATGTGCTCCGTTATGACTGGCCCGGCGGCTCGGGCCGCGGTTGCCGCGCGGCGCGCGCATAAGCTTCCAGCGGCGCGGTGATATCGCCCGGGGTGAACGGCTTGTTGATGAAAATCGCGCCGGCGGGCAGTTCTTCCTCCGGCGGCTTCAAGGCCCCGGAAAGCATCATGATCAGCGGCGGGCAAATGCCGGATTTCTGCAGGTTTTTGATTAACTTTAATCCATCAATGTCCGGCAGATACAAATCGCAAACAATGGCGTCATAACGCGTCCGGGACGCCAGGGCGAAGGCCTGTCCTCCGCTGGCGGCTTCGCCGGACGAGACCCCCTGCACTCCCGACAAAATTCTGGCCAGCAACCGGCGGACGGACGATTCATCATCAACAATCAAAACATTGAGAGCAGCCATGACTTTAAAGACCTGCCGCCTTCCGGCAGCGGCACACCAATCAACCATTAATAACAACTATTGAATTATAATTAGCATGATATTTGCGCAACGTCAACCATATTAAGGGGCGCGGCTCATACCGCCGCCAGCAACTCCGCCAGTTCCGCCAGGCGTTCATCGGCGCTGCCGCCGCGCAAACGCGGGAATTGATGCCGCTGCTGCACATAGCCGCCGCCGCGGCGCAGCATCACGCGGCCGGCGCGCACTTCCACGCCGGTAATCCCGGCCGCCGCGGCGCGCTGGCGCAAGTCCGCCAACTGCAGCAAACGCGCGGCCGGCGGAGGCAGGGGGCCGAAGCGGTCGGCCAGTTCTGCGCGCAACGCCGGCAGTTCATCCAGGCCGGCCGACGCCAGGCGGCGGAAAAAATCCAGCCGCAGTCTTTCATCTTCCATGTAATCGGCCGGCAAAAAGGCGCCGCTGCCGGCATCCGCCGCCATGGGTGAGAATTCGATGAAATCGAGATTTAATTCCACGTTGACGATGGGCGGCGGCGCGCCGCCGCGCGCGCCGGTAACGGCCGCGACGGCCTGGCGCAGAAGCTGGCAATAAAGCTCGAATCCCACCGCCGCGATATGGCCGCTTTGCGCCGCTCCCAGCAGGTTGCCGGCGCCGCGGATTTCCAGATCCCGCAACGCCAGGCGGAACCCGGCGCCGGCGCCGCTGTATTCGACAATGGCGCCCAGCCGGCGCCGGGCATCGCTGAGTAAATTTCCGTGGGGAGGCAGCAGCAGGTAGGCATAGGCCTTGCGGTTGGCGCGTCCCACCCGTCCGCGCAACTGGTAAAGTTCGGCCATGCCGAAGCGGTCGGCGCGGTCAATGATGATGGTATTGGCGTTGGAAATATCCATGCCGCTTTCAATGATGGTGGTACAGAGCAACAGGTCCAGATGCCCTTCGGCAAAGGCGCGCACCACGCGGGCCAGCTCGCCGGCGGCCATCTGGCCGTGGCCGACTCCCAGCCGGGCTTCCGGCGCCAGCCGGCGCAGCCTGTCGGCCATCCGCTGGATGGTCATCACGCGGTTGTAAAGAAAATACACCTGCCCGCCCCGATTTAATTCGCGCAGGATGGCGGCGCGGATCAGCGCGTCGTCATAGCGGGCGATGATCGTCTCAATCGGCTGGCGTTCCCGGGGCGGAGTTTGAATCACGCTGATCTCGCGGGCGCCGGTCAGGCTCAGGTACAGGGTGCGGGGAATAGGCGTAGCGGTAAGCGTCAGCACATCCACCAGTTGTTTCATGTGTTTCAAGCGTTCCTTGTGTTCGACGCCGAAGCGCTGCTCCTCGTCAATGATCACCAGGCCCAGGTCCTTGAAAGCCACATCCGGCTGCACCAGGCGGTGCGTGCCGATGACGATATCCACGGCGCCGGAGCGCAAATCCCGGATGATACGCGCCTGAACGCCGGGCGACTGAAACCGGGAAAGCAACTCCACCCGCACGGGATAATCCGTCAGCCGTTCGCGGAAACTGTCAAAATGCTGCTGGGCCAGGACGGTCGTCGGCACCAGCATCGCCGCCTGGCGGCCGGCGATCACGCATTTAAAAGCGGCGCGCATCGCCACTTCGGTCTTGCCGTAGCCGGCATCGCCGCACACCAGCCGGTCCATCGGACGGGGTGCCTGCATGTCGCGTTTGACTTCCCGGATGGCGCGTTCCTGGTCCTCGGTTTCATGGAACGGAAATGCCGCCTCGAATTCATGCTGCCAGGCGGTGTCCGCCGGAAACGCATAACCGGGCCGGGCGTTGCGCAAAGCCTGGGTTTCGAGCAAGCCGGCCGCCAGGTCGCGCACGGCCATCTCAGCTGCGCGCTTTTCCCGGCGCCAGCGGCCGCCGCCCAAACGGTGCAGGGTGACTGCATGCGGGCGGCCGGCGCCGATGTAGCGGCTGAGCAAATGCGCCTGGGAAACCGGCACGTACAGGCGCGCCTGGTCGGCGTATTCCAAGGTCAAAGCCTCCTGGCGTTTACCGTTGAACTCGACTTCATAAATCCCCAAGTAGCGCCCGATCCCGTGTTCGACATGCACCACCAGGTCGCCCGGCTCGAGTTTCATCGCGTCCGTAATGGTTTCACCGGCCGCGTTTAAGGCCGCCCGGCGCGCGGCTTGACGGTTGAGGATGCCGGGCAAGCGTTTGCGCCGGCCTATCAGGTTGGATTCCGAAACCACCGTCAGACCGAGCAGATCATTGTCAAACCCGTCCGCCAGCGCCCCCAGTCGCAATTCAAACTGCAGACGGGGATACAACTCGCGGAAACGTTCCAAACCGCCGACAGAGCCAAAAAACACGCATACCCGCCGGCCATGCCGGGCCATGCGCTCCAGGTCTTCCAGCCACTTGCGCCGCTCGGATTCGAAAACGTCCGGAGCCAGCGAGCGTTCGCCTCCGCTGAACATTGGCGGCAACGGCCGGAATGCCAAGTCCAACGCCTGCGCCGGATCAGGCGTCACGATTCCGCCGATATGCAATTCCCGCGCGCCGGGCGGCTTCCGGGCAAACTCCGCCAACACGGCCCGCACCTCCGACAAGGGCGCCGGCCGGCCGGCGGCAAGGGCTTCCGGAGCCGCCTGCAGCAGCATCTCCGCATGGGCTTCAATGCCGGCAACGCCGCCCGGCGCTTCCGCGGCATCACCGGCCGGCTCGAACCACAAATACACCGCATCCGCCGGCATTTGTTTCACCGGCGTTTCCCATGGCCCGGTTGCCGCCGGGCTGCCGCCGCCGGCCGGCTCCGCCAGCAGCACCAGTTCGTTTGCCCGCGCCTGCGAACGCTGGGTCAGCGGATCAAACCACCGCAACGACTCCAATGTTTCCCCGTAAAATTCAAGGCGGCACGGCCATTCCATGCCGGGAGGCCAGACATCCAGCAGTCCGCCCCGCCGCGCCGCCTGGCCGGAAGACTGCACTTCGGCTGTCACCTCGTAACCTTGTTTCGCCAGCATTTCCATCAAGGACACCGGATCATGCCGCGCGCCCGGCAGGAGGCGCAGGGCCATCTCCCGCAGACTGGCCGCCGGCGGCACAGTCTGCATCAAGGCTTGAATGCAGGTTGCCACCAGCGGACGGGGGGTTTGTGAAATTTTGTACAACACCTGCGCGCGTTCGCCGCCCAGGCGTCCGACTTCCGCAGCCCGCTCCCGTCCGGCGCTGATGTCCTCCGCCGGCAGACGCAGAATTTCATGCGGCGCGCAGAACACTTCCAAGTGGCGCTGGAATTCTTCCAGGGTCCGCAGGCTGTCGGTCACCGCCACTACCCCGCGCTGCAACGCGCGTCGGATTTCCGCCGCCAGAAACGCCGCCGCGGAAAACGGCAGCGCGGGCAGCCGGCGGACGCCTGCCGGAGCCAAAGCCTGCCGCAGCCGTGTCAGCAACTCGCGGTTGAATTTCAAGTCGGTTTTCACTTTTGCATCAGTCTTGGTTCCCCGCGGGGAAACGGCGCGCGCCATGTTGGCGGGCCCCGCGCCGGCAACCCCCCGGCAGGCCAACGGCAGCGCTGCCCTAAGATAAAACCCGAATTAAAGGCGCATTGCGAGCAAAATTCGCAGCCGGATTAACCGTTTCGCAGTGAACGGGCGCGGCGGAAGGATTTCCGGAAATCCCACCTTGTGCCGCCCTTGGTTTGCCTTCTGTTCAAAATTCCGGATTCCTGAGGTGATGGATGGCGGAACTGGAGGTTTGAACAGAAGACGGAACAAGGGCAGAACAAGGATTTTTAGGTTTTTTATTGGAGGGCGAACCTGTGGTGAGCCGTCTGTTGCCCGTTCCTGGACCAAACAAATTCAATTTCCTCATCCACCCGTCGTTTTCTTTTGTTCCAATCCCAAGATTTTCCTTGCGCGATCTTTGTGGTGAATAGCGTTGCGGCGGAAAAACGATTCTGCTAATTTGGCCTGCATATGTCGGCTTGACTGCGCGCGGTTCACGGAAGCGCCGAGGCCGGCATGGCGGAGGCGCACCACATGCAAAATAAAACCGGCCTGGATTGGCGGCAAGGACGCTGGGAACAGCCCGGCGCGCCGGCAGCGAAGGCGGAAATCATCATTGCGTCCGACTGGGCGCCGATCCGCGATTTCGCGCCGGTCATCGCCCGCGATCCGGAAACAATTTATGGCGATTTGCTGGATGATCTGCGCCGGGCCGATCTGCGGATTACGAACCTGGAATGCCCGCTCGCCACCCGGGGACGACCGGCGTGCAAGAGCGGATCCGTGCTGCGCGGCCGGTCCGCCGACGCGCGCGGGTTGTCCGCCGTGCCCTTTGAAGCGGTTACCCTGGCCAACAATCATGTTTTCGATTACGGTATTGCCGGGTTCCGGGAAACCTGCCGGGGTTTGCGCGCGCACGGCATTCGCGCCACCGGCGCCGGGATGACCGGCAAAGAAGCCTGCCGGCCGCTGCGACTGAAAGTCAAGGGACTGCGCCTGGCGGTAGTCAATTTCAGCGAGGCCGAAGATTTGACAGCGGCCACGGCCGGCCCGGGCGTCCGCGGCTGGGAAATTGACGCCATTGTCCAGCAGGTGCGCGCGGAGCGCCAACGATCCGATTTCATCCTGGCCGTGGGCCACTGCGGCCTGGAATACATCCCATTCCCACCGCCGTATGTAGCGCGCGCGTTTGAGCGCATTGCCGAAGCCGGGGCGGACCTGGTCATCGGCCATCATCCGCATGTGCCGCAGGGCGTCCAAATCCACAGGCGCACGCCAATCTGCTACAGCCTGGGCAACTTCGTCTTTTACCAGGAAACCGACCTGGCATACCGCAAAATCGGCTACCTGGTGCGGGCAGGCATCGCCCGGGGATCCCTGGCGCGCATCGAGATCATTCCTTACGAAATTGCGGCCGGCGGGCTGCGCCGGCTGCGGGGCCGACGGCGCGCGCATTTTTTCACCATGCTCGCCCGGGTTTCGCGCCCGCTGCAGCGCCGCGAAGGCGCGGAACAGGCCTGGCGCGGTTTTTTGCGCTATTACGGCAAACGGGGGTTCCAGGCGGAAGTCCGGATGATCATGGACCGGCTCGCGGCGGACCCGTCCAAGGGCGCCGCCATGTTCCGCAACCGACTCACCACCATGCAGCACCGCGAGCATTGGGAAGCCGCGCTGACGCGGATCATGGATGGCACGATTGACCGGGCCCCAGCCTGGGCGTTCGAACTGGCGCGGGAGTGGCTGACCCGCAAACGCTGACCAAGGGCCGCCATGATGTTGGGTTCAGGATAGGAATAATCGTTATCGGGATCGGGATCGCTATCGCTATCGGGATCGAAAGAAGAAGAAACGCTAATGGCGCTCGGACACGAGAGATTGGACGTCTATCGCCTTGCGATCACTTACGTCGCAATCGTTCCCGATCCCGACAGCGATAGCGATATGGATGAGACCAAGCCACTGACGCTCCACAGCGGAGCCAAAACACCTGACTAAAAATGACCACGTTCCTGGCAAAACCCGCGGTTAAAATCGTCATTACCGACTCCGGCCTTGGCGGCCTGTCGGTTTGCGCGGAATTGGCGCGCAACCTGGCGCAGCGCGGCGGTTTCGAGGCGGCGGATATCGTCTGTTTTGACGCCCGCCCGGAACAGCGCCGGGGGTACAACATGCTGCCGGACATGGCGGAAAAAATCCGCGTTTTCAACTGCGCCCTGGAAGGCATGCAGCGGCTGCAACCCGACGCGATCCTGATTGCCTGCAATACGCTTTCCGTCCTCTATGAACACACGCCTTTCAGCCGGCTGGCTGCCATGCCGGTGGTGGATATCATTGATTTCGGCGTGGAATTAATGCAGGCGTATCTGCAGGCCGCGCCTGCCGGGCGGGTGATCATATTCGGCACGCCGACCACCATTGAAGCCAATACGCATGCCGCGCGGTTGATCGCGCGCGGCATCGCCGCCGGCCGGATCATCGCCCAGCCCTGCGACCGGCTGGCCGGCGAAATTGAAAACGGCCCGGAGCGGCCGCTGGTGGCCGGCATGATCGAGGATTACGTCCGCCAGGCGGCCGCGCGCCTGCCCGACCGCCGACAGCCGCTGGCGGCGGCGCTTTGCTGCACGCATTTCGGCTACAGCCGGAAACTTTTCGAAAAAAGCCTGGCGCGCCATGCGGGGGAAGGCGCGGTCATCCTGAATCCCAACCGCGCCATGAGCGCCTGCCTGGCGGGCCCGCCGCGCGCAGGGACGAATCCGCCCGCCCGCATATCCGTGACCATGGTGTCCAAGACCACTTTTGCCGATGAAAAAATCCGGGCGATCAGCCGGGTTCTGGAACCGATCTCGCCGATTACCGCGGCGGCCCTGCGGCAATACCGGTACGATCCCGGGCTGTTTGTCTGCTGAAAGGAACTATTATGAAAAAAATTACGTTAATCACCGGGCCGGGCGGCGACGCTCAGGGATGGGGGGACCGGCGCGTGACGGAATGCATGCGCGATGCCCTGGTTGCGGGCGGTTTTGACGCAGCCATCGCCTGGGTGGAAACGCCTGCTGACTTCGAACACGCCATCGCGGATCAACCTTGTGACATTATCTGGTCCGCCCTGTATTACATCACGCCGCGCGCGGATATTATCGGTCTAAGCGCAGGCGGCAATTTATGGGTGGCGGACCTGCTGGATGCGCGCGGCATTCCCTATATCGGCCCCAATGCGCAGGCCATGAAAAACCTGATTGACAAAGCAGCCACCCATCGCATCCTGCAGGCGCATGGCATGCGCGTGCCCGCCAATCACCTGGCGCTGCCCGGCGTGAATTTGCCGGAAGTCGCCTACCCGGCTTTCGTCAAACCCTGCGCCGAATCCCGTTCCGTGGGCATCAGCGACGAAAGCGTGGTGCATACGCCCGAAGAATTGGCGCGGCGGGCGAGGTATATTCACAACACTTTCAAACAGGCGGCGCTGATCGAAGAATACCTGCCGGGCCGGGAATACACGGTGCTGGTACTGGGCAACGGCGCGCGGCAGGAATGCCTGCCCGGCGTGGTCAAAGTTGACCCGGCGCTTTACGGCAAATACCGGATTTTGCGCAGCGATTTGCGCGGAGTCGGCGTCACCAGAATCAGTATTCCGTCAGAGCGCAGCGAAGAAGCGCGGCAACTGGCATGCAAAGCCGCGGCGGCCCTGGACTGCCACGATCACGTGCGGCTTGACATGCGGGTGGACGCCCGCGGCAGCCTGAAAATCATAGAAGCCAACGGCATCCCCGGCTTGAAACCGCTGAAGAGCTGGAGTCCGCAGATTTACGCGCTGTACCATCCAACTACCGATCCGGCCGAGGGGTACCGCCGCATGCTCTGCCAGATTGCGCAATCCGCCTTGGAACGCCACGGCCTCGCCGGATAATATTCCGGCGGAGCCGTCCGCGCCGCCGTCACTGGGCGCCATATATGATGACGGTGTCCATCATCAACTGCCCCTGCACATCCAGGAATCCATCCATGGGATAATCCACGGCAAACCAAATCTGGTAATTGCCGGGCGGCATGGGCATGGAAACGACGGAATACGGCGTCAAATCGAACAGCGGCCCCTGCAACGCCGGCCGGCAGGTTGCCAGGTTATTGCCGTCAAAGACCTCCAGTTGGCCGGCGGCGTTCATGCAATACCAGACCGGCTGCGCAGAAAGGGTGCAAACCACAAACCACCAGTCAACCGCAACGCCCGAATATTGGCCCGCATTCATGGACACAGTGATGTCCATCAACTCGCCGACCGCCAAAACCACTTCGCCGGTCTGGCCGTTGACCTGGATGGACGGCCCCAGTTTCGGCTCGGGAGGGGTTGTATCGTGCGGGCCGACTTCCACCGCCAATCCCCGTTGATTGGCGCGGGCGGCCGAAACAGGTTCCTCCGGGAACACGAAAGTGAAACGCACGAGACAGCCGGCGTCGGCGACGCCGTCGCCATCCCATTCGAATTCAAACATTCCGCCGGCATCCTCAAGCCGCATGACGACCGGCGCGGCGTCCTCCTCATCCAACTCCAGCCCATCCACAAAATACCCGAGCTGCGCTTTCACCGCGGCGGCGTTTGCCAGGTTGGTGATACCCCAGGCTTCCAGAATCCGGTCCGGCAGGAAAATCTGGAGATAATTGGTGGTGCCGGCATGCCCGTCCACCACCAGCCCGATGCGGTCGGCCTCATCTTCGGGCATGGATGGCGCGACATCCAGGTAATGGGCGGTAGTGCACATCAGCGCGCCTTCGAATTCCTCCGCATCCTCCGGATCCCCGAAAAACAACGGCGCAAAGCCGGCATGCGCTCCCAGCGGGTAAGTGTAAGAACTGCGCCAGGGGCTGCAACTTGCGACATCCACGGACAGGTTGCCCGCCCCGGCGGGATTGCCTGGATCCTGCGGCGTCCAGACGAAGCGCGATAACCCGCCGAACCCCATGATGGATGTCGGACGGGCATGCAGGTCAACGTCAAACCGGAACACGGTGCCCACCGGATAATTGGAACTGATGTCGGTAAAACCGATATCCGTCACTTCCGGCGACATCCCCGAATTCGGCTCAAAATTGGCGTTCAGCAGGTTGCAGCCGATGGAAGCGACTTCGGTCTCATCCGTGTTGTAGCCGATGCAATGCAGCTTGACTTTCGAGACATCCAGGTTGGCCCAGGCGCCGCCGGAAAAACTGTTGCTGTATTGCAGGGCAATCAACGCGCCGGAAATCGCGCGCGCCACTCCGACGGTGTGGGAGGATTGGTATTCCGTCGGCGGCGCGGTGGGCGGCAAATCCACGGCGGTAATATCAAAATCATACCTGCCCCGGAAATAGGGATTCCACGACGAGGTCCAGAAATTCGTTCCCGGTTCAAGCATATCCGGCGCGTGGTACAATTTCAGGAGTCCGCTGTCAAGCGTAGCCGCCCAGTACACCACGCCGCCGCCGTATCCAGTGCCGGCCACCTCGGCGGTGATGCTGACGGGTCCGGCATTGCTGTCAACAAAATTGATATCGCTCAGGCTGATGGCCGCCGAAGCCGTCATGCCCGCGCCCGCCCAGAACGCCGCCCAGGCCGCAAATTTGAAACAGTTCATAAGGCCTCCGTTTAAATAAAACCAGCTTCGGTTCCGGCATATATACTTTATCGCAAAATTGTCAACTAAATTTTCGGCAGCCTCTGCCGCGCACGGATGGACAGCCAAGCAGATGCCGGACACCGTTCGGCTGCTACAGCGGCAGAAAACCGGATCCCGCTCTGCAGGAGCGTCACGGCTTGTCCCGTCGCAGTCTGACGAAGCGGGGCGTGATGCATCCGTGCCGGGAGGCAGGGCGCGCCGGCGGCAATAGCTGACCTGCTGGAAAACTATTTTTTACCGGCATCCAGAGCAGCAGCGTAGCGCCGGCTCACTTCCGGCCAGTTGACCACCTTCCAGAAGGCAGCGATGTAGTCCGCGCGCTTGTTCTGATGTTTCAGGTAATAGGCATGTTCCCAGACATCCAGCGCCAGCAGCGGCGCGCCCCGCACAGCGGCCACATCCATCAAAGGGTTGTCCTGGTTGGCGGTGGCCGTGATCTCCAATTTCCCGTCAGACGTCAGCACCAGCCAGGCCCAGCCGCTGCCGAAGACAGCAGCGGCAGCCTGGTTGAAAGCGGCATGGAAGGCTTCCATCGAACCAAACCGGGCTTCCAGTGCTCCGCGCAGAACATCCGAAGGCGCTTCGGGCGTCGGGGCCAGGTTTTCCCAAAACAAGTTGTGATTGTAATAGCCGCCGCCCATGTTGCGCACCGCAGCCGGCGCCTTGCTGATCCCGGCGAAAATCTGCGGCATGGTCTGCCGCTCGTAATCAGTGCCGGCTATGGCCTTGATAAAATTGTCGTAATATCCGCGATGGTGGCGGCTGTAATGGATTTCCATGGTGCGGGCGTCAATCCAGGGTTCGAGGGCGTCATATGCGTAAGGCAAGTCGGGAAATGCAAAACCGGCCGGGGCATGCTCCTGCGGGCGCGCCAATGGCGCAAATACCGCCAATGAACATGCCGCCGCAATCACGATCAATCCGCTTTTCATGGCTCCCTCCAATTTATGATTCAATCATCCGATTTCAACCGCCGCCGCAAACGGCCGGCGGCATATCTTTCTCAATCAATCTGACACAATGCCGCGGCGATGTCAACCCCCTGGCGCATCCCGGGGTGCGGCAGGGAGCATCTGCGATTCGTTTCAGGCTTCGGAAATGAGGTCGGCACAAACTGTGCTGCGGCTCACCCGGAG
>CAYXEK010000014.1:0-59927 GCA_964463985.1 uncultured Verrucomicrobiota bacterium | reverse complement strand
ACCGGGCTGCTCAGTGCCTCCGTGTCTCCGTGGTGAATCTGCTGCCGGTCAGCGGTGTGTTCGTTCGGATACCAATCAGTATATGAGTCGCTATTGTCGCAATAAGCTATACTGCAACATATTAAAGCATTCATGTTAGATTTGTCGCCCATGGATTATGCGGAGCAGCCATAAATAAATAATCCCCATCTTCTTTGTGGCTTTGCGTCTTTGTGAGATAATCAAGCGTATTTCTATGGGATGCTACTGTTACTGAATCAACATTCACAACCCCGGGATTGACGCGCATTGTCGGAAAAATTCCAGCACGTTCGGCTCCAACCCTTCGATGATCGTATTGTCATGCCCTTTGCCCGGCACGCGGATGAATTCCACATTGCCGCCGGCGGCTTGCAGCGCTTCATGCAGCCGCTCGGAATAAGCGATGGGCACCGTCCGGTCTTTTTCACCGTGAATGATCAAGACCGGCATGCGCGCCAGCGCGGGGATATAATTCATCGCCGATCGTTCCCGGTAGGCGCCGCCATCCGCCGGCGGCGGGCCGCCGAAGGCCGGCTCGAGGAATTTATGGAATTTGCCATCCTTGTGAAGCTGCTCCCAGTCGGAAACGCCAAACACGTCGCAGACGCCGATCACCTCGCCGGGATGGCGCCCGGCGTAAGCCAGGGCGGCGCCCCCGCCCATGGACGACCCCATGAGCAGCAGGCGGCGTTCGTCCATCCGGTGGGTTTTTTGCAGCGAGCGGATCAGGGCGCCGATGATTTCCTCGGCCTGCGCGTTGAACCAGTTGTTGGCGCCGTAATCGGGTGCGGCCAGGAGATAGCCTTGCTGCTTCACCAGCGCGCGGAATGGCCGGTACGACTCGCTTAAAATGTTATTGCGCAGGTGCGACCCGCCGCGGCCGTGCAGAAAGACAATAGCCGGCCAGCGGCGGTCCGGTTCGGCGGCATAATCCGCCGGCAGTTGCAGCCAGGCTTTGCGCCCGTCGAATTCATAAACCGCGCCGGCCGACGCCGCATTGGTGTCCGCGGCGGCGACAATGGCCGCGGATGCGCGCAAGTCCGACTGGGCGTCTGCGGCGCGCTCCGCGGCCGGCAGCCGGCCCGCAGCCAAAGCGCCCAGTGTCCCTGCGATCAGGAAATATTGCCGGGTATTTTTCATGATAATCCGGATGCCGAACGCCGTTCGGCTGCTACATGTAGCAGCGTCACGGGGTGACGCATCTGAGCCAGTTTTAAAAGTCTCGGACGACGTGGAAGTCGTCCCTCCAAAATGCAAATCACCCCGTTTTTGGAGGGTCGGGTTCCACCCCGACCTTTTTATCAAGACTTTTGCAATTGGCTCATCTGTTCCGCTTTATTTTGAGCCCCTTTGTAAGTAAAAGTCTGACTATACGCATTTGTCCTTGATTCCTGTTCATCATGCATAGCTCATCTTGCCTGAATTTGCCACCAGCCAGGCGCCTACCGATTCCGGGGCCAGGGTGACTTCCACGCCGTCCGCGCCGGCCCGCGCGGGATTATCCCCGGCCAGGTCATCCGGCTCAACCAGGTTGCATCCCCGCAGGATCAAAGTCCGCGGGGCGAGGTTGTAATTAAAAACCATGACCAGGCGCCGGTCATCAAGCTGCAAGATGCGGGTGACGATCCCGGCGCGGTCGCCGTGCACCGGCAGCGCATGGGTTAACCCGGCCTGCCGGAAAAACAGCCAGTCGAAGAATTGCAGGTTGTCCGCGGTCGGCGCATCATGGTAAACCTGGCCCGGGTAGGACTGGATCAGGATGGCGCGGCCGCGGCCGACCTGGTTCCGGGTGACGGCCGGCTGGCCATTCGATTGCCAGGCGGCCAGGAGCGCGGCGGAAATTAAGTCCGACTCCGGGACCACGTTCGGCAAACAGATGGCGCCGGCGCAGCCCGCTCCGGTCAGCGTGTCCGGGGACCCGGGCAAAACCCGGTATTGCTCGCGGACGCCGAACAGGGCATCGAGACCGTAGCCCGGCACGACGGCCGAGACCCAGGTGTTTTCCTCGCGGAGCCCGGGCGATGCTTCAGAGATCAAAGTGCCGCCCTGTTCGACATAGTCGCGCAGGATGGGAATCAGGCGTTTTTCCAGCAGGATGGGGCAGGGCAGGTAAACCGCCTTGTAGCGGCGGATGGCCGCAAGGTCGTGGCTGGAAACAAAATCCGCGGGCAAATCCAGCGCCCAGGCCGCGCGGTATGCGCCCTTCAGGCAGGATTTGTAGGTGTAATCCGGATCGGCCAGGGTCGGCTGGCTGTAATTCACCGCGAAATTCTGGCGCGTGGTGTGTTCCAGGCGCGAGACCAGGTCGCTGGACCGGTCGTAAACGATCGCCAAATCCGCCGGCAGGGCCGCAGCGCGGCCGAAAATATCCGGCCGGCGTTTCAGCCGCGCGCCGATGCGCTTGGCCTCCTCCGCGCGATCGGTCATGGCGCCGCTGATTTTCACCAGCCCAAATCCATCGGATTCATTGCCGAACCGTTCGTTCTTGTACTGCCAGAAACAAATGCCGCGGGCGCCGCGGCTGACCGATGTCCAGACATTGAACCGCAATTCCGACGGTTCCGGCCGCGGCTGCCAACTGGCGCGGCAGGCATAAAGTTCATGAATCCAGTAGTAGGGTGAAATGGCCCGGATCCAGTCGTTGGTCATGTCGCCCAGATAAGGCTGGGGACCATGATTGTCCCGGGTGGGCATCGAAGAGCCGTAAAAATCCACCGACTGTGCGTTGAGCCAGTCGTCGGACGAATCGCAGAGGACATCCTGGATCATCGAACAGCAACCCACATGCGTCATGACCGGGTGTTGCCGGTCCAGCCCGCGCACCAGGCCGCTCATCCAGCGCAGCCGGTCGGCCACCATCTCCATCATGAATTGCCGCCAGACGAACATGTCGGCGTAATCCCGGGTGGAGGTGGGCGGCAGGATATGTTCAAATTCATCCCAAGCCTTGCCGAAAAACTCGTTGAAATTTTCCACCGTGCCGTATTTTTCCCGCAACCAGGCCTGGTAACGGCGGTTGCTGTGCGGGCAGGCGCATTCCCCCGCCGGCCGGCAGCGCGGTTCGTTCCACAGGTTCCAGAATAGCAGCGAACTGCGGCTGCGGTAGCGTTCCGTCACGGCCTGGACGAACCGGGAGGCGGCAGCCCGCACATCCGGGTTTTCAAAACAGGGCAGCCAGCCGCCGACATAGAACGCGCCGTTGGCGTGCGGCATGATCGGCTGGCCGAACGGGTCAATTCGGTAGCCGTTGTATTTATGGTAAATCCATTCCGGGGCGGTTTCCAGCAGAAATTTGACGATGACCTTCAGGCCGTTTTGTTCGGCCAGCTCAAACAGCCGGTCCAGGTCGTCGAACTTGTATTGCCCTTCGCGGCGCTCATGCCAGCGCCATTGCACCCGCAACTGGATGGCCTGCAGGTTCATGTCCGCGGCCTGCGCCAGGTCGTCCGGCCAGTCGGCGGGCATCGGCGTGGGCGCGCGGTAATACTGGGCGCCATAGACCAGCTTCTCGCGCAATGTTTCCGGCAATGTTGATTGATTATGCATAATTGGTTGCGGGGCAAACCCCGTTTTCATTGGTCATGCGCGTTTCAGTATGTAAATACAACTGTGTTGCGTTCCGGATGCCGAACACAGTTCGGCCGCTACAGTCAGAGCAACGCGGGAATAATGCCCGCGTTAAAATACCCACTCCATTACCTTTTGGCATCATGGTTTCTGATAATCAAGCGCGGCATGACCCGGGTAATTTTCTGGTCATCCGGCCGTGGGCGCGCCATTAAATCCAGGGCCTTTTCCCCCATCGCCTCAAAATCCACCGCCACGGTGCTGAAATCGCCTTCCTGGCTCAGCGCCGGGATGATGTGGTCATAGCCTGCCACCTGCACCCGCGCCGCCGCGCCGGATTGCCGGAGATAATCGCCGGCCCCGGCGGCCATGATGTCGTTGACGCAGAAAATGGCAGTGATGTTCCGCCGCGCCGACAACATGGTTTGCGCCAGCTCCGCGCCCAGGCGGCGCAGATCCTGCCCGGCCGCCAGCGGGTGCAGGCAGGTCAAACGCGGGTCGGCCGGCCGGCCATGATCCAGCAGACACTGCCGGTACCCCTCCGCCCGCTGCCGGAAATTGGGCATGTCCAGCCCCAGCAGCGCAATGCGGCGGTGGCCGAGCCGCAGCAGGTGCTCGGTCATCTGGTAGGCGCCGCCCCGGTCGTCATTGAACACCCCGTAAACATTAGCCGGAGTTTGAGCGAAATCCGCCAGCCAGTAGTTAATGTAAACCCAGCGCATGTCCGGGAAACGCGCGGCCAGTTCCCGGCCGGCATCCAGCGACTCCCAGTGCAGCATCGCCACGCCTTTGACTGACAGCACTGCCTGGCGCCGGTAAAATTCCAGGCTGGCATCGGCATCCTGCGCAAGGAAAAACAGGTCCAGCCCGCGCGTCGCCGCGCGCTGGGCGATCCCGCGGTAAATGGCGGCCTGCACCAGGTCGCGTTCGAAGGAATTTAAGCCGCGCGCGTGATAAATGGCCGCCAGCGCCTTCGGGGCGGCGGCCGCCGGCAGACCGAAAAACGCGCCTTTCTTCGGGCGCCGGACGCAGATGCCGCGCCGGACCAATTCCTTCAGGGCGCGATCAGCGGTGTTCAGGCTGACGCCGGCCATGCCGGCCAGGGACCGCAAATCCGGGAGGCGGGCGCCGCGGCGCGCGCCGCTGGCATGCAGGTGCCGGTCAATCTGCGCCGCCACCTGGGCGTAAATCGGCAGCGGCGACGATTCCTCGATCTGGAATTGAATCTTCATTCTGCTGATTCTACTGATTATACATTTTTCAAAAAAAGTCAAGCACATAATAGAGCCAATTTCAAAAGTCTCGGACGACGTGGAAGTCGTCCCTCCAAAATGGAAAATCACCCCGTTTTTGGAGGGTCGGGTTACACCCCGACCTTTTTGATAGGACTTTTGCAATTGGCTCAATAATGCGGCTGGCTGTTTACGCACGGCTGTGTCATTCTCGGAAAAGAAGGCTCGGCAGGGACGCCTCGCCCTACCATTTTGGCCATATCTGCCTGAGGTGGGGCGAACCGTCCCTGGTGAGCCGCAAGCATGACGCAGCCGTGGCTGTTTACGGCAGGGGTGCCCGGCTTCCGCCGGCGCCGCTCCAATGCGGCAAGCAAGAATTAACCACCAAGGACAGTCGGAAATCGGATATTAACCACAGATTAACCGCCCCTGCTTCGTCTAGACTTCGCAGGGCAAGCAAAAACGCCAAGGACGCAAAGGCGGGATTTGCTGGTTTGGCTAATAGTGGTATCGCGCCTGGGCGATGAGCACCCGTTCCTTATCCACAGCGTAGATCAAGCGGTGTTCATCGGTAATGCGTCTGGACCAAAATCCCGTCAGGTCATGTCGCAAGGGTTCCGGTTTCCCCAATCCCTCGAACGGCTCACGCTCGATGTCTTTGATCAACCGGACGATCCGTGCCGCGATCTTGCGATCATTCTCGACCCAATGGGTGAAGTCTTCCCATCCGCGGTCTGCAAATACGATCTTCATCAAATCTCCGGAAGACTGCGCTCCGTTCCTTTGCCTTGCCGGAGTTGATCGACGGCATCACGCAGTCGTTTGGCATTTCGAGGACTGCGGAGCAGGTAGGCGGTCTCCTCGAGAGACTCGTAATCCTCAAGCGCCATCATGACCACGGCCTGGTCGCGCCGACGGGTGATGATCACGGGAGCGTGATCCTCGCAGACGCGTTGCATGGTGTCTGCAAGGGTCTCCCTTGCTGCAGTATATGTCATGGCTTTCATATGGACATTATTACGTACAGGTATGGAGGATGCAAGTCTTTTTTTGCGTTGGGGTTGGACTTTGACAATATATTGCATATCAATATCTTGCGAACTTAATTTTCAGCGGTGGCGCGATAGCGACATCCGCTGAAAAATCTTGTCCGGAATATTTTAAGCATGTCATGTGTCATGTCCGGCACGCTCTGTATTTACGTATTGTTCCCGCAAAAAAGATACCTCGACAAAGCCTGTCCTGAGTGAAGCCGAAGGGCTCGGCATGACAGATTCCGCCAGTCATTCCGAGCGAAGCGCAGTCGAGGAATCTCGTGCACAACTGAATACGTTGCCGTAATTATGAACCAAAGTACTTGGTGGCTTTGTGAGAGATTATTTCACTGTCTTGGCTGCAGTGCTGACTGCACAGCAATTTCTTATCATTTTATCTCCCAAATCGGCACTGTTCCTTCTGCTCCAAACTGATGCTGCTTAAATCCATCTCTGCTTAGATGTATAGACCATATTCCAGTACCATGGTCATAAACTGCAAGATCTGTTTTTCCGTCTCCATCATAATCCTGAGGAACAGGGCTTTTCATTGCTCCGCCAAGCTGTTTTTGCATAAGCTGCCAGTCTGAGCTTTTTAATATATACCAGAATCCTGCTGGATGATAAACTCCCAAATCTGACTTTTTATCTCCGTCATAATCTCCTGTTATAGCTTCTAAATTAGGCCCTCCATAACCTTCTGGAGTTGAAACCAAAGAATAACCTTCAGATGACATCAATACTTTCCACTCTCCTGTTGACTTTTTATAGATTGCAGGGTCTTTTTTTCCGTCTCCGTCATAATCTCCTTTTACAGGCTCTTGGTTATTTCCCCCAAACATTCCAGATACCTGTGCATAATTTTGACCTGAAAATAACACTTTCCATTCTCCTGTCTGTTTGTTGTAGACAGCAGGGTCTGCCTTTTCATCTCCATCATAATCTCCTTGTACCTGTTTCCAGTTCTGCCCTCCAAATGTTGCTGATGCAAGCCCTTGCTTAAATAAGACTTGCCACTCTCCTGTCATCTCATTATAGACAGCAGGGTCTATTATTCCGTCTCCGTCATAATCTCCTGGAGCAGGCTTAAATCCTTGGCCCCCTATCTGATAAGATTCATATCCTTGTATATTATTTGTATTCCTTACAAACCAAAGCCCCCATTCAGGAGAATAAACTCCTATAGGCGCAGGTATAATTATTTTTTTGTTTCGTCACCAGAATTTGTGGGTGATTATCGGTTCGGGCAATTGCCCAAGGGTATGATATAGCGCCATTTCCGCGCCATGAAAAGTTCTAAAGCCATAAGATCGTTTGGTAACCACTCGAGCTTTATTGTTCAAGCCCTCGGTTGCGCCAGTAAAAACCTCATTTCTGGCTCTGATCCAGTTCAAAAGAAGCTCCTCGTATGAAATAGGGGTCAGTCAGTAGAAGTATAAATAAGTTCATAGCTTTCCGGTTTAAAATCATGATAAATACGTTTTAAACAACGGTGTGGATTACTTCCAAAAATCTGGCACGCCTCAGATATTTACTGGATCCTGATATTACCTTGATTTTTCAACCACATGTCGGAACGGACGGCGCAGTCTGCCGGCCATCGCCCTGGCCCTGTCCAGAACATCGTCGTCTATGGTCAGCGTTGTCCGCATTTCTGTATGTTAGCATAATGCAAAATGATTTCAAGGCATTATTCTTTTGAGAATTCTGGCTTCTGAATACTGAATTCTTTCGAAACGGGAGATTTAAAATTGGCTCAAACGGCGGAAAAAGCCCGGCAAGCAGAATTTTATCTCTCACGAAGGCACAGAGACACAAAGAAGGAACAAACAAATTTTACTCCTTGGCGGCTTGGCGGCTTTGTGAGAGATTTTTTTCTGTATTGGCCGCACACCCTGCTTTGCTAAAGCTACGCAGGGCAAGCCGTGCGGCACTGCAGTGGCGGAGCGGATGCCGCAAGCCGTGGCGGCACTGCCGTGGCGGGCGGGTTTTGATTGTGTTTTCCGCCGCGTTATGCGATAGTTTAACGCAAATTGGCGGGGCAGGAAAGCGGGCGCAAGCGTCTCCGGGCCGATCCCGTGTAAGAGGGCGAGACGTGGGCGTCCCGGCTCCAACTAAAAAAAGTTTATACAATTATTGGTTTTGATTTTTGAGCAAGGCGCTAATGGAAGAGCCAATTTCAAAAGTCTCGGACGACGTGGAAGTCGTCCCTCCAAAATGGAAAAACAACCCGTTTTTGGAGGGTCGGGTTATACCCCGACCTTTTTGATAGAACTTTTGAAATTGGCTCGGAAGAAAATGGCAAATCCGCCTTTGCCGCCAGAAAAATTTCGATCCGCATGAACGATTACCGCAAATTCCCAACGCCGTATTACCTGATTGACGAGCGGCGGCTGCTGCGCAATATGCGCCTGATCGAACGCGCGCGCGCGGCGTCGGGCGCAAAGTTCGTCCTGGCGTTAAAGTGTTTCGCCGCCTGGCCTGTCTTCGGCCTGATGCGCCGCTACATGGACGGCACGACCAGCAGCTCGCTGTACGAGGCCCGGCTGGGCAGGGAAAAATTCGGCGGCGAGACGCATGCTTTCAGCGTCGGGTTTTCCAGGGCCGAAATCCGGGAAGTCCGGCGCTACGCCGATAAAGTCATTTTCAACTCGGTCTCCCAACTGGACGAGCATTACGCCGCGGTCCGGCACCTGCCGGTGGGATTGCGGGTAAATCCCGGCATCAGTTATTCGCATTACGACCTGGCCGACCCTGCGCGCCGGTATTCGCGGCTGGGGGTGATTGACCGCCGGGCGCTTGCCCGGGCGGCGCCGCGCCTGACCGGCCTGATGTTCCATTTCAACTGCGAGAATGACGATTTTGAAAATTTCGCGGCGGCGCTGAACCTGATTGGCCGCCGGTACGGCGCGCTCCTGGGAAAAATGACCTGGGTCAGCCTGGGCGGCGGCCTGGCATTCACCAGGGTCGGCTACCCGCTGGACCGGTTCTGCGCCCGCTTGAAGGAATTCAGCCGCGCTTTCGGCGTCCAGGTGTACCTGGAGCCCGGCGAGGCGGCCATTACCGGCGGCGCGGAACTGGTTGCCACCGTGCTGGACGTCGTGCGTAATCGCAAGGATATTGCCATCATTGACGCTTCAACGGAAGCGCATATGCTGGATTTGCTGATTTACCGGCTCAGCCCGCGGCTGGCGGCGCCCGGCCCCGGCCGGCACCGCTGCCTCATCGCCGGCCGCTCCTGCCTGGCCGGCGACGTCTTCGGCGAATTCCGGCTCGACCGCCGGCTGCGGCCGGGCGACCTGGTGCGCATTGCCGATGCCGCCGGCTACACCATGGTGAAGAAAAACTGGTTCAACGGCCTGCCTATGCCGGCCATCTGCATCCGGCGGCTGGACGGCCGGCTGGTCCGGGCGCGGGCTTTCAACTATGAGGATTATCTTGCCAGTCTGGGATGAGGAGGAAAAACTATGCAACCTAATGTCATGATCATCGGCGCGGGCGGTGTGGCCCACGTGGCGGCCCACAAGGCCGCCATGCACAATGCCGAGCTGGGGGATATCTGCCTGGCATCACGCACCCGGGCCAAATGCGACGCCATCATCGAGAGCGTCCGGCGCAAGGGCCATGTGCAGGATCCGGCCCGGAACCTGTATTCCCGGACGCTCGACGCCCTGGACGTGCCCGCCACTGTTCGCCTGATCCGGGAGACCAAAACCGGGATCGTCATTAACCTGGGCAGCGCATTCATCAACATGTCGGTCCTGGAAGCCTGCCTGGAAACCGGCGCGGTTTACCTCGATACCGCCATCCATGAGGAGCCGGACAAGGTCTGCGAGAATCCGCCCTGGTACGCCAACTACGAGTGGAAACGCCGGGACCGCTGCCGGGAAAAAGGCCTGACGGCCATCCTGGGCGCAGGGTTCGATCCGGGCGTGGTCAACGCCTACTGCGCGCTGGCGGCGAAACGCTATTTCGACAAGATCGCCACGATTGACATCATGGATGTCAACGCCGGCCGGCATGGCAAGTATTTCGCGACGAATTTCGATCCGGAAATCAATTTCCGCGAGTTTGTCAAGGTCTGGACCTGGATTGACCGCCAATGGCGGGAATATCCCACCCATTCCGTGAAACGCGTTTACAATTTCCCGGCGGTCGGCGCCCAGCCGGTCTACCTCAACGGCCATGACGAGTTGCATTCGCTTTCGCGGAATATTGATGCCGACAGCATCCGGTTCTGGATGGGATTCGGCGACCATTACATCAATGTTTTCACCGTGCTGCGCACGCTCGGGTTCCTCTCGCATCTGCCCGTCACCCTGACCACCGGTCAGCAGGTGGTGCCGCTGAAGGTGGTCAAGGCGCTGCTGCCCGATCCGCAGACGCTGGCGCCGAACTACACCGGCAAGACCTGCATCGGCAATTTCGTCAGGGGCTGGAAAGACGGCCGGCCGCGCGAGGTCTTGATTTACCAGGTCTCCGACCACAAGCAGTGCTACCAGGAAGTCGAGTCCCAGGGCATCAGTTATACCGCCGGGGTGCCGCCGGTGGCCGCCGCCCTGCTCGTGGCCAACGGCGTCTGGAATCCTCGGACCATGGTGAACGTGGAAGAACTGGATCCCGAGCCGTTCATCGCCCTGCTTGACAAAATCGGTCTGCCGACGGAGATCAAGGAAATCGCGCCGGGCGGCAAGGAGTCGTTCGACGGCGCCGTCGGCTCACTGGATGACGAGTTGGCCAGGTCCACCGCCACGGTGACCGTTTCCGCCGCCAACCCGATGATCGCCGTGGCGCCCCCGCCTATTGATTGACGTGCACGATCCGCGCGGGCGGGAACCCGTTGAACGGCGTGGAAGACGCCACGCTGTAGGCGCCGATGTTCCGGCTGTAAAGCAGGTCGCCGCGCGCCAGGTTGCCGGGCAGCTCCTCGGCCATGGAAACCACGTCCAGCGCGTCGCAGGTTGGCCCGAACACGGTGCAAATCTGTTTCTCCCCCCGCTTGAACGCCTGCAGGCGATAGCGGCAGTGATCGAAGATGATCCCCGAGAAGGTGTGGTAAACGCCGTCGTTCATGTAATAACAGAGCTTGTCGTCCCGGACGGCCTTGCCGATGATCTTGGCGATGACCGTGCCGGCCGTCGCCACCATGAACCGGCCGGGCTCCGCCAGGATCTGGATTTCCCTGGGAAACAGGCGGTCCAGCTCGGAGTTGATTTTCCTGGCCAGTTCGCGGAATGGTTTGACCGTGTCATCGTACGGCGCCGGGAAGCCGCCGCCGATATCCAGCAGGAACATCTTGGTATAGCCGCGCGCGCGGGCTTCCTCGAATACGCCCGCGGCCAGGTTGATCGCCTGTACGTAGTTTTCGAAATTCGTGGTCTGGCTGCCGACATGGAAGCTCAAGCCTTCCACCGTCAGGCCCGCCCGGTCGGCCTCCAGGATCAAATCCACCGCCGCGCCCGGCGCCGCGCCGAACTTGGAGGATAATTCCACCATCGCGCCGGTGTTGGGTACCTTCAGGCGGAGCGCCAGGCCGGCCTGGGGCGCGAATTGCCGGATTTTGGCGATTTCCTCGCTGTTATCGAAGGTCACCAGCGCCTTGTACTGATTGAGTTCCCGCAGGGTTTCCTCGGCTTTGATCGGGTTGGCGTAGATTATCTTGTCCCAAATCCAATCCTGCCGTTCCTTGGGAGGCAGGTCTTTGATGTTTTCGTAAACCACCATGAATTCCGGCATGGAAGCGACATCGAAACTCGCGCCCGCATCGTACAGCGTCTTGGCGATGGCCGGGTCGGGATTGGCCTTGACAGCGTAATAAGCCTGGACGCGCGGCAGGTATTTCTTGAAGGTCAGGTAATTCCGGCGCAGCTCGTCGTGGTCCACCACGAACAGCGGCGTGCCGTATTGCCGGACCAGTTGTTGCAGTATTTTTAAGGGAACCATGCCGATGTCCTTTTTAACGGAAAACAGGCAAACCATAACATCCGCCCGGCAATTTGTCTATTCGATTTCATACGGGCGGATACAAAAGGAGCATTGTTCAAAAACGGCAACAGAAGGCTCACCACAGGTTCGCCCTCCACTGGCGTTTCCAACATCTACCTGAATCCGTGATGAGGCCCGGATGCCGCAGATGCGCGGCGCGAAGGATGACGCTGTATTCATATACCGCGAATCCTTCGCAACAAAGCAGATGCGACATACCGGCCTCACCCGGTGGGCGCTCTTTTCTTCAATCAAACGGGTTGTCCTTTTGGTGACTATTTAATAGATCGTAAACGGTTGCTTTACACATCATTATGTAATAAAAATAAAATCCCGTCACGGATTCAGGATCTACATATAATACCTGAATTTTGCACGAATATTGGTGTTGAAATGATTTAAAGCAATCATAGCGAGTGCAAATTAATATTTGCACAGTTATTTGCTATCACCCATATGGTTACACAAGTAAATTTTCCGGAAACACCAATATTCGCCGGCAGCCAGCCGCGCGATCCGCCGCCGTCCGACTATGGCGGACAAGTTTTTGGTGCAGGGCTTTGTTGCTCGGGGATTTGCGGTATATTTATACAGCGGCACCCCTCGCGCCGCGCCCTGCGCCAAACTTGCGCGGTGCAAAATTCAGGTAATAGTATGGTGAATCTGTTGGAGGGCGAACCTGTGGTGAGCCGGTTGGAAGTTACGCGCCGAACACATTTTCGGGTAGGGCAGCCAGTGCCGCCAGCGCGGCCCGCGCCTTGGCCGCCTTTACCGCGTAGAAGACCGGCAAAGAGAGTGGGCGGCATTTTGTGCTTGACAGTGACATGCCGGGATCTTATTTTCTTATTCAACATTGTAAGAAAGATTTTATTATGGTTGTTTATAAAGTCGGAGCAATATGATTCAGGTGCTTGATCGCGCAGTGGCGATCTTAGATTATCTGGCCACTAATCCGGCGCAACCGCGCCCGTTGAAGGAGATTGCCGCGCATATCGGATTAGGCCCGGGCACTTGCTCCAATATTCTGAAAACCATGCAGCATCATGGGTTGGTGGCGCAGAGCGGGCCCAGGCAGAATTATTTCCTGGGCCCCTGGCTGGATCATATCAGTTGCCGCACACCGATGCGCCAGGGATTGATCTTGATAGCCGAGCCTGAAATTGTGTGTTTAGCCGAAGAAACCGGTGAAACCGCCACGCTGTCCGCGATGTATCAATGCCGCCGATTCGTGTTGTGCAAAGCCACCGGCAACCGCCTGTTGCAATTGCGGTATGATTTTGCGTTCAGCGTCAATCCGTATCACAGCGCCAGTGGACGCTTGCTGCTGGCTTATATGCCGGATAGCGCCCGGGATGCGCTGATTGCCAAGTCGGGCCTGCCGCATAACCATTGGCCGGAAATTTCATCGTTGGAAGGATTGCATGCCGCCCTGGCGCAAATCCGGCGGCGCGGCTATGCGTTGCGCCATGACCAGGAATTTGAAAATATTTATGACCAGATTCACAATATTGCCTTCCCGGTGTATAGCGGCGATTTCGTGACCGCGGCGGTGGCGTTGATGATTCCGGGCGTTCGCTTCCGCAATGCGGAACGGCGTCGGCTGTTCGAGGCGGTAGGCAATGCCGCCCAACGCATTTCCGAGGCGTTAAGCCAGAACGGGAAAAACACGCGCGGTTGTGCAAATCGCGGGGGAAACGGCCTTGGTACACAATAATAATGCCGTTCATCACTGCGCCTCGGGTTAACGCCAGTGCGCCGAAGCTTATTATTCGGTCGTGCGGGGCTGGTTGGCGGATATGAACGCAAAGTAATCTCGTTAACCTGACCTATTCATGAAGATTTTAATTCTTCATGCATAGGTCACCCGAACGGCTTCGACGTGAGCGACTTACGTCGCTCGTGCTCAGGGTTAGCCTTGAGCAAGCCGGCGATTTATGCCGGCGCGTCGAAATTTCAAAGCCTTTGGTTTTGAAATGCTTGTGAATGCAAATGTAATTTTCATGAATAATGCAGGTTAAGGATTGGCAACCATATGCTGAATGTAATTTTATCGTTCGCAACGGAAACCGCCGGGTCGTCCGTCATCGCCGACATGTTCAAAAACATGGCCGATTTTCTTTACGCCAACAAGTTGCGCGGCAATTTTCATCTGACCGGTGATTTCGCCCGGGCCTTGCGCAAACACAACCGGCGCGACGTGATCAAGGCGCTGGCGCGGCATGAAATCGGTTATCATTGCAATCATCACGGCGCGCGCCCGTTCATGGGCGGGTATTGCGAACGGGAACCGTGGCGCCAGTCCGTTGCAACCTGGCTGGCGGAGGAAACGCCGGGTATGAAAATCCTGGAGGAGTTGTTCAACCGTCGCCCCATGTATTACACCACGGAATTCGTCAAGGCTCCGCAGGTAGTTTACGGGGCGTGGTTGGCCGGCATGCATTCTATCGGGTTCATGCGCGGCGGCCCTGAAAATAAAG
The DNA here is from genome assembly GCA_964463985.1 of uncultured Verrucomicrobiota bacterium. Taxonomy (GTDB): domain Bacteria; phylum Verrucomicrobiota; class Kiritimatiellia; order JAAZAB01; family JAAZAB01; genus JAXGPF01. Next base: position 45,611 of record CAYXEK010000014.1, on the reverse strand, counting down.
CCCCGCTGCCGAATGCCGGCCAGGGCGCGGCCTGGTTCTGTAACATGTTCGTGCCGTCCAGTCATGATTTGTTTCAAGGTCTGGATGATAAGCACATAACCGTGTATAGGGAACAGGTTGCGCGCCTTAATATGTCGCCGGGAGTATTGCGAATACCGATTCATATGTATCAGGTGATTCTGGATCGGGCAAACTGGCAAGCGTATCATCTGGCGGTTAAGCAGTATCGCGAGAACATTCACTATGAAGACACGTTGCAAAGCCGTGGCGACGGCCATTGGCTCGCCCCGGCGGAGCGTCCTGCCAAGGTGGCGCAACTCCAAAAAACGCTTTTGCAAATAGCCGCCGAACCTGGTTGCCGTTTCATCGGTTATGAGGATTATCGGGGACTTTATCATCCGGGCGCCGGCCAGTGGCTGACGCTGGCGGAAATGGATACCCTGGCTGAACAACTCACCCGCGCTCTGGACGCGGTGGTACTGGGCGCGGTTTCCATTTCACCGGCGGAAGCTTTTGGCCTGTTTACACGCATCCTGCGTATTCACCATGAAACCGGCGACTGGCCGGACCAGGTTGCCATGCGGAGCCTGGTCGGGCCGGTCGAAGATACGGCGGCACCGCGAGAACGGAACATCGTCGTGCACCCGCAAAGCCTGGCGGACAAATTGCCGGCAATTGATCGTGATCTGGACGATTACGGCCATTTGCCCGCGACGGTGGAAGTCGGCAGCGCCAAACTGGGCACCGGCGTATGGATGTCGGCCATGCTCGCGCTGTATCGGGATTGGCGTGCCGGGCATACCCCAACCCCCTGCAGCCCCGGCACCGCTCCCGATCTTCCGGTCATTGCCGACGATCCCTTTTTCCAAGAAGGCCGGTTCCAACACAATATGTATGGTGTTCCCTTATACCCCGACGATTTTACCGGTGAAGTAATATGCCGCCTGTCCAGGCTGCAATCCTGGTCGTGGAAGCCGGCGATTAGAATGTCGGAGTAACGCGTTGTGCTGATAAGGCTGGACTATAATGCAAATTGAAAATGGTTTGTTAAGTCTGTCGTTTGCGGACAACCGCTTGATGTTGAAACATGCCGGGCTTCGCAAAAAAGTGATGTTGGATTTTCCGGCAGTTGCAGTACTTGTCAATAAGACCCCCATCGCGCCCGATGTTGCCGGCATCCGCGCCGCCCGGGTGGAAGCAGGCGGAATGGTTTTCCAGATCAGCCGCGGCAATCTTGACTTCAAGGTTGTTTACCGGTTGGCGCCGCGCCGCGCCTGGCTGACCAAGACGGTTCATATAACCGGTGGCAAAGCCCTGCCGACTCCCGCCCGCGTTCAATTGGACCGGCAGAGCGGGCTGGGGGACAACCTGGCGGTTTGCGGCTACCGCCCATCCGTCTATAAAACCAACGCTTATCGCCCGGACGAGGAGTCCGGCGGGTTCATCGCCGGGTGCGGGTATCCGGCGATCGGCAGGGAATTCTTTGCCGGCGCCGCCCATCCGGCGGCTTTTTGTGTTGTGGAAAATGGCGTAGTGACGGCTTTCCATCACCCCGTATGGAACGACGGTGCGTTGCAGGTTGTCGACACGGTCATCGGCTGGGCGTCCGACGCCCGGGCTTGTTTTCACGAGTATCTTGAATTAATCAGGCTGCCGCGCCTGAAAAAACCTTTGATAGCATTCGGCAATGGGTATTCGGCGCCGAAAACATTCACCGCCGGCGGTTTGGAGTATGCCGTTACGTATGATTCGCTCAAGATAATGATTGAAGGGTTTCAGCGCCTGCGTTTGAAGCCGGATTTCTTCTCATTGGATGCCGGCTGGTATGACAAGAATTCCATCTATCGCCCCCGCGCCGAAATCCACGGCGAAAAAGGGCTGGCTATACTTAAAAAACTCGCCACCGCAACCAATTCCAAAATCAGTCTCTGGGTCACGCATAACGGCCGGCTTGGTTTTAATCGGGAATTCCTCCGAAAAAACAAATTCGCCGTCGGCGAAGGCCAGAGCGCTGCCTATTGCGGGTGGGCGGCGGTGATGATGGATCAGCGGTTTCAACGAGCGATCAAAAAGAGATTTGTTGAGTTGGTGAAAAGCGGCATCACCCATTTTAAAATTGATTTTGACAATGACTGCGCCACCAATCCTGATTTTGCAGATAAATATCCCACGCGCGACCATGTCCGGCAGGCTTCCATTAATGCCTACATGGAAATTGCGGCCGCCATCCGCGCGGCGGACTCGTCCGTCGTCATACGCAACGGATGGTGGCCGTCGCCCTGGTGGCTGAGCCATGCCAACCATGTCTGGCTGGCAAATTCTGGGGACATGGAATATTCCTCGCTGCCCAGCGACAATCCCCGCGAATCGGCCATGACCCATCGCGATGCGATGTATTACGCCATCCTGCAGCGCGACCGCACCCCCGTGCCGCTGGACTGTTTCGACAATCACGAATTATCGGCGGCCAGACACCAGCCTTTCAACGATACCCCCGGCACTTGGGCCAACGCCTTGTGGATGGTGTGCCTGCGCGGCAATACGTATCAGCCGTTCATGGTGTCGCCCCAGACGCTTACGGCATGGCAGGCGGAGTTCTGGCGCGCGATCATGACATTCTGCCGGGCCTGCCGCAGCCGGCTTTATGTTGACCGGGCGCGCATGGTCGGTGGCTGCCCAAACCATGGTGCGCCATACGGATTCTGTCATCCCGGCCGGGATCAGACCTGGCTGGCGTTGCGCAACCCGCAGGCCATCCCGCAGTCCGTCCCTGTGGATTTTCAGCAATACGCGGAACATGCCGTCAGGGATGTGTTGATGTTTTACCCGCATTTCGAGCGCATGCCGCCAATAATAACCGTGACTTTGCTTCCTCATGAAGTGAGGGTGTTCGCCTTGTCAATGCGGCCTTTTACCTGGAATCTTTCCCGCCCTGTCCAGCCGGACTCCACCGGGAAAAAAGTGTATTATCCGGCTTCGGCTGTGGTCAGAGGTTCAATGCCGATGCTGGGTAAAATCCAGCGGATTGCCGAGTTGGTGGTTATGCAACGGGAAAATCAGGTTGAGGGAACTGTTGCTCACTTCAAGTATATTGTCGCGGCTCCCTACCGGATGAAAGATTTCAAACTTCGCGTTAAAGTTGTCGGGGGCGCAATTAACAAGATCATGGCGTTCGCGCGCTGCAACAGATCATCAGTCGTATCCGGCCTGAAAAGATCATTCTTCCAACTGCCGGTTGCCCGGATTCCATGCGGAAATCTACCCAGCCATGGGGAAGAACGCAACCCCGACCTGATTGCGCCGGAAAAAAGCGTTGTTTTTACCGCGGATATTCCCAGCGGGGGCATATTCGGATTGATGTTCAGCCTGGAAAATTATAATCCCGCTGCCACCCGGATGGAAGCCTGGCTGGCCGGCTACGAAGATCGGGCGTTGACGCCGGTTGGTAATCGCGCCGCGGCTGAAATTTTTAATAAAGCGATTCCACCGCAACATCCGCTGGGATTTGGGCGCGCCTTGCGGCTGGAGTAAACACTAACCGGCATATAACCGGGCAACCGCGGGCAAAATTATTCACTGAGCAATCCAAATGCAAACAATCAGCCGGGAAAATCTGGAAAACATCTGCCGGCGGATATTACAAAAGGCTGGGGCGTCAGCCGATGACGCTGCGTTGGCCGCTGAAGTTCTGGTGTTAACAGACATGCGTGGCGTCCATTCGCATGGATGCATGCGGCTGAAGACCAATGTGGAATGCCTGCAATCCGGCGGGTTCCGTTCCGGTTTGGAGCCGGCAATTGAAAATGAAACGCCTATATCCGCGGTAATGAACGCCAATGCCGGGCTCGGGCTGGTCGCGTCCGTTAAAGCGACGCAAATGGCGATTGCCAAGGCTAAAGCAAATGGCGTTGGTCTGGTTTTTGTCCATAACAGCCACCATAATGGGGCATCCGGCATCTATACCATGATGTGCGCCGATCAGGGCTTGATCGGCTTGGCCATGACTAATGTGCCGCCCATCATGGCGGTTACCGGCAGCAAGTGCAACAGCATCGGCAACAATCCCTTTTCCTATGCATGTCCGGCCGGTAGATACAGGGCGGTTATGATTGATATCGCCATGAGCGCGGTTGCCAGCGGAAAACTTGTGATGTATTCGGAAGAAAATAAACCCATACCTTATGGCTGGTTGCTGGACAGCCATGGCCGTGATACCCATGATCCGTCCGCACATTTCAATCCGGGCAGCACCCTGTTGCCATTCGCCGGCCACAAGGGCTATGCCCTGGCTGTCATGGTGGAATCGCTGGCTGGCGCGCTGACCGGCGCCGCTGTTCTGGATGGCAACCGTCCCTGGAATAAAGACCCGCTGGCGCCCGGCAACACTGGCCATACGTTCATGGCTTTGAATCCGTCTTATCTGAATCCGGGTGTGGCTTTTATCCCTCGCATCGAAAAAATGATTAAAACGCTGCTCTCGGCGCCCAAGTCCGAAGGGATTGATCGTATTTACTATCCCGGTGAGATCGAAATCGAAAAAGAACGGTATGCGGAACAGAATGGCATCGCGCTGCCGCCGGCCTCCTTGACTTCCATGAATGAGGCAGCCCATCTGACCGGCGTAAAATTGCCGGATGAATTGCATTAGAACAATGGTAATCACACAAATTAAAGGAGAGAACAACAGGGAAGCGCTATGAATAGACTGGCAATTCTTAAAACCAAGCTGGAACAGCGGGAATTGGTTTACGGGTTTCTTTCCGCCTTGCGCGATCCCATGGTTTTGCCCGACTACCAGAAGGAAGGGATTGACTTTATACTCTACGATCTGGAACATGGACCATCAAATGCCGAACAGATCGGCGGCCTGCTTCAGGGCTGCCGATCGCTGGATATCCCGACCATAGTCCGTGTGCAGGATGCCTTATACCATCTGATCGCCAAAACGATTGACCTTGGTGCTGATGGGATCATGCTGCCGCGAACGGAAACAATTACACAGGTGGAAACCGCCATCGCGGCAATACGCTTTGCCCCGATCGGGCGCAAAGGCTGCGGTGGATCCCGTCAGTTCCGGCCCAACGAAAGCTTTGACCAGTTTCAAACCAGCCGGTTGCTGATTCCGCAGATCGAATCACCCCTTGGCGTGGCCAACTTGCCGGATATTCTGGGAAAGTACAATGACCAGATTGCCGGTATTGTCATCGGCCCGTATGATCTGTCAGTCCAGGCGGGCACACCGCTCGATATTGACAGCGATGCGGTTGTCGGTGAAATCATGAAGACCATTGATATCTGCCGGCAATATGGAAAATCATCCGGCATATACTGCGGCGACTTGGATATCGCCCGCCGCTGGTTCGCGGCCGGCATGAATATTCTGTGGATTGGCGGCGATATGGACCTGTTGCGGCAGGGTATTAAATACACCCTCGGTCAGTTAAATAAATTCGAAAGGGGAAGTGGTCATAAATATTAATCTGGAGGTCTGTATGCGCCGGAATAAATCGGCAAAAATCAAATTAATGGCGGCGTTTATTCTAACGGCGGTTATAGTTGCGACCCTGTCCGCCGATGATGCGCCGGCCGGCCTGCTTGGCCACTGGCCGTTTGACGAAGGCCGCGGGCAAATCACAAGGGATACGGCCGGCGGCATCGGCGACGCAACCTTGATCGGCAACCCGGAATGGGGCAAAACACCCGCGGGCTACTGCCTGTTTTTTAACGGCACGCCAGAACATAAGGTTTACGCCGAAATATCCGGGCGCGGATTCCGCGGGCAGACCCGGCACGGAACATTTTCCGTGTGGGCTAAAGCCGTGGATGGCGGCGTGGTGTATGCCAGCGATGCAGCCGGACGCGCCCGCCTGTGTTCGTTGGCCGGCCTGCAACTCGGAATTCGGGGCGGACAGTGGATAGCCGTGGTGTATGACGGTTATGTCCAATACATTGAGGGGCCGCCGGTAACGGATGGGGAATGGATTCATCTTGCCCTGACTTGGGACGACGTGTTCACCCGCCTTTACGCCAACGGCGCGGAGGTCGTCATCGAAGGCGGAACATACCTGACCCGGGGATTTGTAGGACATGATGTCCGAACGCCTTTTTATATCGCGTCCACCAATCCTCAATGGGGGCAGATGTTCCGCGGGTATCTTGATGAATTGAAGTTTTTTAACCGGGCGCTTGCCCCGGCGGAAATCGCCGCGGAATACGAACAGGGATGCCGGCGGATGAAGTGAAGGGCGGAAGGTAATCGGAAACTTTCCGCCACGGGCGGGTCCGCCCGCGGCGAAGAAACCGGAACCCGGGAATTTGAAACTGGAATTCGAAAATCTTGTGCAGGGGTGAGGTAAAACATGAAAATTATCAAGATGGTTGCGCTGGGCATGGTTGTGATGGGGATATTGCGTTTGAACGCGGCTGAATCCGGGCTGGTGGCAGAGCCGCAACGCGGCCTGGCCGCCACCTGGCCGAACCACACTTTCGCGGGCCGGGATTTGTGGTTCATGATTGATCCGGCATTGCGCGGCATTGACGGCATTAAGGACGAACCCATGATCAGGGATTCCGGCCTGGCCGGCATTCCCGTCACCAGCCGGGTGCCGGACGCCCCGACTCCCATTACCAAGGAGAACACCATGTTCCGCACGCTGGCGATCAGATCAATAAGCATCATGGGCGCCGGCGGCGGAAAGAATTTTGCCCGCTCCGCGAAATTCAGCGTCAGCAGCGCGCCGGATGTTAAATCATATCAATTGGATAAAATCAACGATGGCAATCCCGATACGGTATTCGTCCTGCGCGGTGAAATTGAGGATATACAATTGCGTTTCCAACCGATCCAGGCGGATGTGGATATTAACCTTGAAGCGGCGGTTGATATCAAATCCATTGTTATTGATCATGGCGTGCGCTTTGACGGCCGTATCTGCCCGCCGTCCGTTCAGGCTTGGTATGATAGGTCTTGGCGCACAGTCGCCTGTCGCGCGGAATCGGATGGCGAAAACAACCGCATAATTCTGCATCTTGAAACGGCGGTGCGCACGGCAAAAATCCGGCTGACCTGCCGCGCCCGGCCATACCTGATCCGCATGCATCCGGAACGGTTGCCGTACAAGGAACTGCGCAGGAAATATCCGTTTTCCATCGGAGAATTCATCCGGCTAAATCGCGGCGATTTCCTGGGATTGTCCGCGGAAAATTTCGATCGGGAAAGTTTTCAGATGTTTCTGGATGAATACCACGAAACCTTCATGGGGTTCGCGCTGCCGGAATGGGACAGCAATACCACTCAAGTCCAGAATCGCAAGGCAGAGGCCTACGGCGTTACTGACGCCAACCAGGATCACCTGCGCAAATATCTGCCGGATTATACCAACAAACATGACGCTGTGAAAAACTGGAAATCATTCTGGGATTATCAGGCGGATTTGCTGCTGGGCAGTCTGTATGCCTTAAGCGGCGGATTGGCCTATTCCCAATACGCCGCCGCCTGGGGCGCGCGGACGATTGTTGTGGAAAATAGCGGCATGAGCATCCGGCTGCCGGTGCGCTCCATGCTGATGTTCACCCGCGGCGGCGCCCGGCAGTTTGGTGTGCCATGGGGCCATTACATAGCATATTTCAGCGGCATGAGTCATCCGACGCCCGTCAATCCCGGATTGGGCAAGGCGCCCAGCCAGGCGCGCCGGGAACTGTTTACCAGTTATTACATGGGCGCCAATTTTTTGCAGGGTGAAGGCCAGCAGCTTTCACTGCTGGCCCGCGTGGAAGGCAAGGAATATGCGCCGGGCACAACCACGGTGCGCAAAGGCGAAACCTATCAATTAAGCGTTAACGGATTGACAAAAAAAGAGATTTATGAGTGGTCCAAAACCGAGGCCGGGCAACGCGGTGAAAGTTACACGCCCATCCTGCTGCTGGTGGATTACGCGCATGGCCGCACCGGACGCCGCGATTGGGGCAACGGGTGGAAAACCTGGAATTACCTTGAGTTTGACGATGGCGATTATATGGTCGAGCAGGTGGTGCGCGCCATTGACCCGCCATTGCCGGATGATACCGCCACGAATTACCGGTATTCTCCGCCTTACAGCGCTAATACGATGAATTCCCGGCTGGGCGATGTCTTCGACGTGGCGTTTGCCAATCCGCCGCAGCATGATGGCGCGATCAAAAAGGAATATGTCGCCAGATATGCGGTGGCGATGCTGCTGGGCGATGTAACGATCACCCCGGCTCTGGCGGAACGATTGAAGGAATATGTGCGTGAAGGTGGGACATTGGTGGTCAATGCCGCGCAAAAACTGGAGCTTTTGAATGATCTGGAATTTTTAGGGCTTGAATTAACCGGCGGGAAAGTAGAAGATTCGATAAAAGTCGAAATGGAAACAGGAAGTACCGCTGGCGAGTACCGGACATTCACGGCTAACATGGATGTGCGCCGGGTCGTGTTGCGCGGGGCACAGGCGGTGTTCATGTCGGATAATAACAATTTGCCGCTGCTGACCCGTCATCAGTATGGCCAGGGACATGTCTTACTGGCGACCCCCGAATATCTTCTGCTTAATGGCGCAAACAAGAAAGTCATTAATCCGTTCATACGGAAACTACTGGCGGCGCTGCAGATGGAAGTCCTGCCGTTTCAGGTCGAGGGACCTTGCCAGTTTTTGATGAATAGAATTGACGCTGGCCATTGGAAAGTGGTGTTTATTAATAATTCCGGCGTAATCAAACATCCCGGCGCCGGGAAAGAATACCTGCTTGACGATTACGCAAAGGATATGAACTTGGTAGTTGATGCCGATACGGAAGTGCGGGAGGTGTTGGCCGGCGCGGATATCAGGTTTACGCGGCGCAGCGACAAAAAAGTGGCTTCCATCACAATTCCGCCGGGCCAGATTATGGTTTTGGATGTGCGGCAACAATTATGAGGGTTTGATCCGGGAGCGGCCCCGGTAAGCGCGCGGCCGGATTTGCCGGACTCATTCAACAAACATCAGTTAGGAGCATTGCCATGACACAAAAAAACAATCATTTCTACCGCGAATTAACAAGGTGTGTTTGTTTGCTGGCAGCGATTGCGCCGATGTTCATTTCGCAGGTTGAAGCTAGCAATATTTATTGGGCGACAGCAACCGGCGGATTATTTGGTGATTCCGGAAATTGGGCGACATCTGCCGGCGGCTCGCCGCCGGCCGGCCCGCCGGGTTCAAATGACAATTCTTATTTTACGGTTATTGGCAGTCCATATACCGTGACTTTTGACGGTAGCGCGACAAATGCCCGTATTTTGCTGTGGGATTCAACGTCGCATTTCAATTTGGGCGGCAATTCATATTTCCTGAGCCATTGGTCCGATAATAATATTTCGTATGTCGGCTTTGGCAGCGCGACTGAACCGGCAACGGCTGTTTTTTCCAACGGCACATTAAAAACCAGCGGCATGAATGTCACCGGCGCAGCGGATGCGCCCGGCAAAATGACCATGACAGGCAACGACATGCTCTGGCAGCATGTTGACCCGATTTCTTCCACTAATACAATTCAGGATGTCCGTATTGGTCTTAATGCCGGCGGGACGGGAACAGTGGAAATACTGGCCGGCGCCAAAGCGGAGTTGCGCGGAATGCAACTGGGATATTATAATGGAACTATCGGGGCGGTTCTGGTGAACGGCTCGGGGACAGTTCTGAGCAATTCCGGCCCCGCCCTGGTGGGCCGCTACGGGCTCGGTGTCCTGCGGGTCGAAACCGGCGGACTGTGGCTTGCTACTGCCCATGTTTGCATAGCAGACACCAGCGCGTCTTTTGGCACAGTCACAGTTGCCGGAGCCGGCGCGCAGTTGCTTGCCAAATCAACCATGTATGTAGGCAATTCCGGCGACGGGTCATTGATTATTAGCGATGGCGCGACGGCGGCTGTGTCCTCCTTGTTCTATGTCGGCAATGCGGCTGGAAGCGTCGGTCGGGTGGAACTCAGCGGCGCGGGAACTCTTCTAACCAATGGGTCGCTCAGTTATATAGGTTTACACGGCGCGGGAAGCGTCCGGGTGTCTGACGGCGCCGAATGGCGCTGCGGCAATTCCGCTTTTCGTTTGGGATATTATGCCGATGGCGCAGGCACGGTCACGGTCAGCGGCGCGGGCGCAAAGCTTTTCTCTGACGCGGTGATAAACGTTGGTTATAACGGGACGGGGGCGTTGATCGTGACCAACGGAGCTCAGGCGCGGTTTGGCTCCGTATCGGCTGGTGAAAGTGCCGGCAGTTATGGCAACATAGTGATTGCCGGCGCCGGGTCGTTATTAACTAATTCCGGGACGCCATTTATCGGCAATTACGGCGAAGGGCATGCGTTGATCGCTGACGGCGCGGAGTGGCGGTCGGGGCATAATATTTATCTGGGATATCAGGCGAGCGGGAATGGTTCGCTGTTTGTATCAGGCGGCGCCGCGGTGAATCTCATCGGGACCAGGAGCATTTACCTCTGCGGCCTCAGCGCCGCGTCCGGCGGCAGCGCTTTGCTGGCGTTGGATGATGGCGGGGCGGTGAACATCAGCGAAAGACTGCGTGTGTGGCCGGGCGGAACTATTCGTGTAGCCGATGGGATCATAACGACCCCGGAATTGGACATGAAATCTACTGCCATTCTGGCGGTGACTTTGCACACAGGCTTTACCAACGTTTTAATTGCGGTGAATAACAACGCGACCATTGACGGCGTGGAGTTTCATCTTGATACGGCGGATGATTTCCGCGGGCATGACAATCAGGTGTTCACCATCATTGACGCCGGCGGAACATTATCCGGTGAATTCAGCGGGCTGCCCGATGATTCAACAATCAAGGCAGGAAATCGTGTCTTCCGGTTGAATTACGACACGGACAACGGTCTTGTGACCCTGACTTATCTGTGTCCTTCCATCACCCTGATCCGGTTGCGGTGAAACTTTGCGGAGTTCGGTCCGGTTGCGGCGTTGCATCACGCGGGGTTGGCATGGCGGCCGGTTTAACTGCGATCGTTCTGCCGGGCGGCCGCCTGGCGGCGCCAGGCCGGCGGTTTGCCGTGGTCGGGCAGGAAATTATCATAGAATTTCTTCAGGCTGGCCGCCGCCGGCTGATTGTACCCGCGTTGGAACGGGAAGACCCTGGCATTCACCAGCCGCCGGGACTGTCCCACGCGCTGTCGTAATCCCCCCGATGACGATTTCATCATCCTTTGATGATTGCTTGCAACCACGCCCGAAGGGTCCGCGCAGCGGATAGACGCCTCAAAATTGCTGCCGTGCTTTTCGAATGGAATTCGCTACACATCCCGGGCACAGCGCTAAATCAACAAATCTGATTTATCCCCGCCACTTGCCGGGGCGGGATTTTTACATGGATTTTTCAAGTCGGAGGCTTTAGAATGGCGGCTATGAAAAAAGAACTGTGTTCCAAAAAACCCGAACTGGATGTGTTTGACCAGGCGCAGCGCCTGGCCGCCCTGCGGCGCCTCGCAGCCCAGCCGGGCTGGCGTCCGCCGGCCGAGGCGCTTCTGGCCAACATGCACATGCATTCGTTTTTTTCCTACAACATTCAGGGTTGCTCCCCGGCGCACCTGGCGTGGGATGCCGCGCGCGCGGGCTTGTTCGCCGCCGGGTTGTGCGATTTCGACGTGCTGGATGGGTTGGACGAGTTTTTGGCCGCCGGCCGGTTGCTGAGTCTGCGCGCTACTGTCAATATAGAAACCCGGGCATATTTTCCGGAATACGCAGAGGCGGATATCAATTCGCCCGGCGAACCCGGGGTGGCTTACATCATGGGCGCCGGCTTCGTCCGCCTCCCGGCTCCGGGCTCGCCGCCAGGCGTGGTGCTGCAGCAATACCGCGAGCAGGCCCAGGCGCGCAACCGCGCACTGGTAAACCGGATCAACGCCGCTGTGCCGGCTATCGCCCTGGATTACGATGCCGAAATCCTGCCATTGACCCCGGCAGGCGCGCCCACCGAGCGGCATATCGTGCGCGCCTACCGCCGCAAAGCCGAAGCCGCCTTCCCCGCCGCGCCGGCCAACCACCGGTTCTGGGCCGACCTATCGAAGAAGCCGGTTGATGCCATTGCCCGCCATGCCGCCGCCGAGGCGCCGATGGAGGAATTCATCCGGGCCTTGCTGGTCAAGGCCGGCGGACTCGGCTACGAGCAGCCCGGCCCGCATACTTTTCCGCCTTTGGACGATTTTATCCGCTGGGTGCGGGAATGCGATGCCTTGCCCATGATCGCCTGGCTGGATGGCGGCAGCGCCGCCGAAGCCGATCCCGAGGCCATGCTGGAATGCATGCGCGCCAAGGGCGTCTGCGCGGTGAACATCATTCCCGACCGTAACCATAAAATTGCCGACCCGGCAGTCCGCGCGCGGAAGCTGGCGAAGCTGGATGAAATCGCCAAGCTGGCCGACCGCATGCACTTGCCGGTGCAGATCGGCACGGAAATGAATAAGGATGGCCAGCCGTTTGTGGACGACCTGGCGGCGGAGGCGCTGCGGCCGTACGCCGATCAATTCCTGGCCGGGGCAGCAATCATGGTGGGACATACCATCCTGGCAGGCTATGCGAATTATCCGTATAACGGCACGGCGGCGGCCGCCGAATTCGGCAATAATCCCGCCGCGCGCAACCGCCTGTTTCAGTCCGTCGGACGGTTGCCGGCGCTGGATGAGCCGCTGGCCGACCGCCTGCGGCAGACCGGCCCGGCGCGCGCTTGCGCCGTCATCCGGGATTCCGCCAAAAAAGGAGCCTGGCAGATATGAAAACATCCGCTGCCGGAATTCCACGGCTGCCGGACGTGGCGGCTTTGGTGGAGCACAGCCGTACTTTCCGGCGGTTTTACGAAATGCAGCGGATTCCCATGTCAACCCTGCGCGGGCTGATCGAACTGGCCCGGTTGTCGCCTTCCGGCGGCAACCTGCAGCCGCTGAAATTCTTGCCGGTCAATGCGCCGCGCCGCAATGCCGCGATTTTTCCATGCCTGGCCTGGGCCGGGTACCTCAAAGACTGGCCTGGGCCGGCCCCGGGCGAGCGCCCGGCCGCGTATATCATCATCCTGGGCGACAATGACATCCGCAGGGAAATAACCTGCGATCACGGCATCGCCGCCCAGAGCATCATGCTGGGCGCCGCGGCGGCGGGGCTGGGCGGCTGCATGATCGGTTCCATCAACCGGCCGCGCTTGCGCCGCGCGCTGGGCATTCCCGCCCGTTACGAAATCCTGCTGGCGCTCGCCCTTGGCCGGCCGCGGGAGACAGTGGCGCTGGAGACGGCGCGCCGCGGGGAGATCAAGTACTGGCGCGACGCCGCCGGGCGCCATCACGTGCCCAAACGCCCGTTGCGCGAAATCATCTTATCGTGAATGAGCCAATTTCAAAAGTCCTTACAAAAAGGTCGGGGTGGAACCCGACCCTCCAAAACGTTTTTTTCATTTTGGAGGGACGACTTCCACGTCATCCGAGACTTTTGAAACTGTCTCAAATGATCTGATTTTATGCATATTTTGCATTTTTGGTGCTAAACTTGCTCTGTTTTGTATGCTCCTTCGGGCACAATGCTATTACCTGAAAAACCGGAACTGAAGAATATAAGCCAATCTCAAATTTCCTTATATCGTCGTTTTTAAGTAATAAATTATAGCTGTGGGATGACTGTGGTTTGAATTCCAAGGCAAAGGGGAAGCAGTAATATGGAAATCAAAACCGGATTGTTCGATAAAATGGTGTTACAGCGGGATCGCGCCAACCGGAGCGATGCCCGCATTACGGGCGTTTGCACACACAACAACGGCGTCTTGATCGCCACGGTGACGGCCAACGGACGCACTCTGCCTGGTTTCAAGGCGCGGGCGATCGGCCGTGCGCGCGGCGGGAAGTTCGAAGGGCGCCTGCGGGGCCTGCCGGCCGGCGGCCCTTATGCCATCGTTCTGGCCGTTCGTTCTCCGGCCGGCGGGGTACCGGAGGAAATCACCGCTGCCGATGTGCTGGTCGGCGATGTCTGGGTCCTGGCCGGCCAGTCGAATATGGAAGGTATCGGCCGCCTGCGCGATGCGCTCAAGCCGCATCCCATGGTGCGCGCCATGTACATGAACGATGAATGGGGCGTGGCAAGCGACCCGATCCATGTCCTGGCCGAGTCGGTGGATACCGTCCACAGCGGCTGGCCGGATCCGCGGACACCGCGCGCCCGCGCCCCGCGCGGCCGGCCCCACGGGGTGGGGGTCGGCCCGGCCCTGAGTTTCGGCCAGGAAATGTTCCGGCAGACCGGCGCGCCGCAGGGTTTGCTGGCCTGCGCCCATGGCGGGACGTCCATGGAACAATGGAATCCAGCGCGCAAGCGCCTCGGCTCGCGCAGCCTCTACGGCGCCATGTTGCGCAGGTTTCTCAAAAGCGGGGGCCAGGCGGCCGGGGTATTGTGGTACCAGGGCGAGTCGGATGCCCAGGAAAAAAGCGTGAACAAGTATGCCGGCCGGATGAAGCGCCTCGTGGCCGCTGTCCGCCGCGATTTCCGCCAGCCGCGGCTGCCATGGGCCATCGTCCAGTTGGCCGGTGTGTATAATTGGCCGCCCGAACGCGCAGTGTACTGGAATCAAATCCAGGAACAGCAACGCTCCCTGCCGCGGCAGATTAATAACCTCCTGGCCGTGCCGGCGATTGACCTGGCTCTGGACGATGCCATCCATGTCGCCGGGCGTGAAATGATCCGCCTGGGCCGCCGGCTGGCGCAGGCGATGCTGGTGTTGCGCCGCGAGCCTTCCCGCGGCTTGCCGCCGATTGAATTGGGCGGCATCAGCTTCAAGCGCGACCGCGAGCATAACTGCGCGCAGGTCGTGCTGGCTTTTAAAAATGTCGTCGGCGGTTTGCAGGCGCCCGGCCGGCCGGCCGGCTTCACGCTCTCGGAAGCCGCCGGCCAGGAATACGCCTATCGCGCCGAGTTGAGCAGGAATGCCGCGGTTTTGCGCGCGACTCTGCTGCATTCCGGCATGGTGTTGCATTATGGGCGCGGCCTGGCGCCTTATTGCAATATCACCGATGCCGCGGATCGTTCCCTGCCGGTGTTCGGGCCCGTGTCTCTCTCAAATCCGGCTCTGCGGCGCAGTTTGTTGAAGGGCTTGCAAGCCTTGAGCGCCGGCCAGATACCGGGCGGCAACTTTGCAGATCAAGCCCTGGTCAGCCGCCCGCTGCCCGCGCCGGCGGATATCCGCAAGCTGGAACTTCCGGCGAATCTCAGCGGCCTGGGCCTCAAGCTCCGGAAGTTTCCAGGCGGTTTGTGGGATTTGCACCGGGATGTATTCAACTGCGCGCCGCGCGACCTGATGGTTTATTTTGTCTGCCGCCTGGTGTGTTCCAAGTCCGCGCATATCAACCTGGGAGTGGGATATGACGGCCCGGTGAAAATCTGGGTTAACGGGCGCGCCGTGTACTGCGATCACAAGGGCGCCAACCCGGCCGGCGTGGACAAGGCGCTGATCCCGTTCCGGGCCGGCAAGGGCCGGCATACCGTGGTCTTCGCCCTGGCTTCCAATCATGGCCGGGCCTGGGGTATCAAGTTCCGCTGCCTGAGCCGTGTTTCCAAACAATCCGGGAAAGCGCCCACGGATAAACTGCCTTTCCTGAAAATCACGGTCTGACGATGGCATCGCCCGGCCATATCCGCGCATTCGTTGCGGTCGAAATCAACGACGCAATCCGGTCGGCTTTGATCCGGATGCAGCGGCGGCTGGCCCTGGCCCAGGGCCATGTCAGTTGGACCCGGCCGGAAAACATTCATTGCACCATGCTGTTTCTCGGCGATGTCCCCGCCGCGGGCATTCCGGCTGTCGCCGAGGCTGTGACTGCGGCGGCCGCCGCCGCCCGGAGCTGTGCGCTGGAGGCCGCCGGACTGGGCTGCTTCGGCCCGCCGCGCGCGCCGCGGATCATCTGGGCCGGACTGCAGCCGGCGGCCCCGCTGGCGGAAATTTACCGGCAACTCTGCCGCGCCATGCCGTGCGAGGGCGCCGCCGCTGGCGAGCAGGATCAAAAATTTCACCCGCACCTGACTATCGGACGCGTGCGTTCCGCCAGGAATGCCGACCGCCTGCTGGAAGCGGTCAGCCGGAACGCCGCCGCCGTGTTCGGCGCGCTGACAGTCGAGCGGATTTACCTGATGGAAAGCCGGCTCGGCCCCGGCGGTCCCATATACGCGCCGCTGCATGCGGCGCCGCTGGCGGGCTGAACCCCGGCGGCGGCTGAACCCCGGCGGCGAATAAATTCATGCCGGCAAAAATTACCTGTTGACAACATTTCAAATTCATGTAAAAAGGCCGGCAAAACAATACAGGAGGATTGGCGCTCATGAAAAAAACATTGTTGCTGGCCATGTTGCTGGCCGCGGCGGCCGGGTTCGGCGCGGTGATTGAGAAGGAAACGCTGGAACTTGGTTTGCAGGGCAACCTGGATTTCGACAGCCCCGACGGCGATGTCGAGTTCAATCTTTATCCCGCGCTGGGATACTTTTTCATGGACAACATCCAGGCCGGCGGCATGCTGGGCATGCTGTATGACGGCCGGGACATGGGCTACCGCATCGGCGCGTTCGGCGAAATCAACTTCGACACTTACAACGCCGTCATGCCGTTCCTGGCGCTCCGCCTGATGTTCGACTTCGGCAGCCATTACGATAAAAATTATCTGCTGGTGGACAGCGCCGCCGGCTTGAAATTCTTCCTCTCGCCGACCTTGGCCATTTCGACGGAAATTTTTTATGATCTGGCCAGCGAGGATGCGTTTGCCGACGAGGATGAAGGCGGCCGCAACAACGATGCCGGCCTGCGCTTGGGGCTCCGCCATTATTTTTAATTAAAAAAATCAGCCCAAACTATTGACAACCTGTCATAGTCGTTTAAACTGCCGGCAATGATGAGGATGATGCGGCGCGAGCCGGAGAGGAAGCGCAGAAGCATGCCGGATGCCCGGGCAGAGGTGCCCGGAGCATGGCAAGAGGTCACAAAGGTTTACGCTTGAAGACAACATTGAACGTTGCTCTCGTTTATTCATCCAAACATAAAGCCCTGGAGGTGGCTCCCGATCGTCGCGCGGCCGAGACTGCGGCCGAAGACGACGAGCCTCCGGATAAGTTGGCGGAATACGACACCGAGGAAACCATAGCGGCGCTGGATGTGGCTTTATCGCGCAAATACAAGGTAACCCGGCTGGAAGGCGATGTTGCGGCGTTCGAGAAATTGCGCGCCCTGCGGCCTGACTTTGTCTTCAATATCTCCGAGGGATTCGGCGGCGCCAATCGCGAATCCCATATCCCGATCGTATGCGAGATGCTCAATCTCCCCTGCCTGGGGTCGGATGCATTGACCCTGGGCATCTGCCTGGACAAGGTCCGCGCCAAGGAAATCCTGATCGCCAGCAACTTGCCGACGCCGGATTTCCGCATGGTGAACAGCGAGGCTGAACTGGCAACCCTGGGGGATTTTCCCCTGCCGGCCATCGTCAAACCGCTGCGCGAAGGTTCTTCCATGGGCATCGGCAATGCCAGCATGGTGCGCACCCGGGCTGATTTGATAATCCAGGCGCGGGACGTGCTGGCACGGTATGCCCAGCCCGCGCTGGTGGAAGAATTCCTGCCGGGCCGGGAATTCACTGTCGGACTCCTGGGCAACGAGCCAAATTGGGAAATTCTGCCGCTGGTGGAGATTGACCATTCCGTGCTGCCGCCGGGGGCCAACCCGGTTTACGGGTACGAAGCCAAATGGGTCTGGGATGATCCGTCCCGGCCGCTGGCAATCCATGTCTGCCCGGCAAAAGCGCCGCCGGCGCTCGTCGAGGCCATCCGCGCGCTGGCGTTGCGCGCCGCGCGGGTTATGCGCCTGCGCGATTGGTGCCGGATGGACATCCGGCTGGATGCCGCCGGGGTCCCGAAGATCATCGAGTTGAACCCATTGCCCGGCGTGTTGCCGGATCCGCGCGACAATTCCGCGCTGCCGGCGGCGGCGCGCGCGGCGGGTTTGAATTACGACGCTCTAATCCTGCGGGTCGCGGAAATTGCCATGAAACGGTGCGGCTTGGTTTGATGCAAACATCTACACATAAGAAGCCCAAGCGCGTGGCGATCGTGTATAACGTTTACATGCCTCGCAACGGCGGAACCCGAGAAGCGGCGGCGGAACAGGCGGTTGCCGGCGCGGCGCGGCAGGCGGCGGCTGCCCTGGCGCAGGCCGGCTGGCGCCGGCCGGCGCTGCTGCCCGTGCGGGATAATGTCCAGGATGTGTGCTCGCGCTTGCAGCGGCTGCGTCCGGATGCGCTGGTGAACTTGTGCGAAGGCTTCCGCGGCCGGCCGGAATTCGAAGCGCACTTGGCGGGCTTGTGGGAATTGTTGAATATTTCTTTCACCGGCAACAGCGCGCATGCCTTGCGTCTGTGCCAGGATAAATTCCAGACCAAGCTGCTGCTGCGCGCCGCCGGCGTGAATGTCCCTGACGGCTGGCTGGCCGCTTCCGCCGCGGACGTGCCGCAGGCGGCTCCCTGGCCGCTGATTGTCAAGCCGGCGGCGGAAGACGGCGGCATCGGCATTTACCGCAATTCCGTGGTGCGCAACCGCGCCGGGCTGGCTGCGCAAATCCGGCTGGTCACCGCGCGCTACCAACGCCCGGCCCTGGTGGAACGTTTCATTGAAGGACGGGAATTCAATATCGCCGTCATTGAACAGAACGGCCCGCAGGTCTTGCCGCCGGCGGAAATAATTTTCAGCGACCTGCCGCCCGGCGCGCCGCGCCTGGTGGGCTACCAGGCGAAATGGCAGCCTGGGCATGAATATTACCGTAAAACCATCCCGCAATGCCCTGCCCGGCTGCCGGAACGCGCCGCCCGGGCCTTGCGCGAGGCGGCGCTGCGCGCCTGGACGGCCGCCGGCCTGCGCGGTTACGCCCGGTTTGATTTCCGGATGGACCGGCGCGGCCGGATTTACCTGCTGGAAATCAATCCCAATCCCGATACCTCGCTGGATGCCGGCCTGGCGCGCGCGCTGGCCGCGGCCGGCATCGGGTACTCCGATTTCTGGAACGCGCAGGTCAAGGCGGCCTGGCGGGGGAAGCGAGGCGCGGCATGTTGATCCGACCCATGCTGGATGCGGCCGACCGCGATGCGCTGCGGGAAGTGATCCGCGCCACCGGCATGTTCACCGCCGAGGAGGAAAAGGTGGCGGTGGAACTGATGGACACGTTCCTGGAGCAACCCTGCCAGAGCGATTACATCGTGGATGTGCTGGAGGACGACGCCGGCCGGCTGGCGGGGTACGTCTGCTACGGTCCGACGCCGATGACCGAGGGCACTTTCGATTTGTACTGGATCGCCGTGCATCCGGATGCCCAGCGCCGCGGCTACGGCAAGGCTTTGGTGGCGCAGGTGGAACACACCGTTCAACAAAAAAAAGGGAGAGTCATTGTGATAGAAACGTCTTCACAAGACAAGTATAAGCCTACCCGGCAATTTTATCTGCGGGCAGGTTATACGGAATGCGCGCGAATCCGCGATTTTTACCGGCCCGGGGACGACCGGGTAATTTACTGCAAATATCTATAGAAAGGTTGGATTGCCATGGAAGGATGGCGCAAGTTACTGCAGAAAAGCCTGACGACGGCGGAGGAAGTGGCCGAAATTTTCGGCTTGGATGTCGAGGATGTGCGCCGGCTGTCAGCGCGTTTCCGCATCCGAATCAATCCCTATTACCTGGGCTTGATCAAGGCCAAGAACGATCCGATTTACCGGCAGGTTGTGCCCGATCTCCGGGAGTTGCACGATTCCTCCGGCATGGAAGATCCGCTGGAAGAAGACCATGACTCGCCCGTGCCGGGGATCGTTCACCGCTATCCCGACCGGGTGCTATTCCTGGTGTCCCATGAATGCGGATCCTATTGCCGGTTCTGCACGCGCAAACGCATGGTGGGCGATTTCCGCAAAATGCATCCGCGCTTCATCGCCCGCGGCCTGGAATATATCCGGGCGCATCCGGAAATCCGCGATGTAATCATTTCCGGCGGCGACCCGCTGATGCTTTCCGATTCCCGGCTGGACACCATCCTCAAGGGCGTGCGCGCCATTCCGCACGTGGAGATCATCCGCATCGGCACCCGCATGCCATGCTTCCTGCCGCAGCGCATCACCACCCGGCTGGTGCGCGTTCTGAAAAAATACCATCCGCTTTTCATTAACGTGCATTTCAACCACCCGGACGAGATCACCCCTGAATCACGGCGCGCCCTGAACATGCTGGCGGATGCCGGCATCCAGCTCGGCAACCAGACCGTGCTGCTGCGCGGGGTGAACGATGATCCGGAAGTGATGAAAACCCTCATGCGCAAGCTGCTGACCTGCCGCGTGCGCCCGTATTACATCTACCAGGCCGATATGGTGGCCGGCACCGAACATTTCCGCACCCGCGTGGAAAAAGGACTGGAAATCATCCAGGAAGGCCTGCGCGGCTGGACTTCCGGCCTGGCCGTGCCGCACTTCGTCATTGACAGCCCCGGCGGCGGCGGCAAAATCCCGCTGCTGCCTCAGTACGTGGAATCCATGGACGACCGCCAGGTGGTGCTGCGCAATTATGAAGGTAAACGCTTCGTTTACCGGCAGGTTCCGGCCGATCCGGCCGCCCCGCCGGCCGCCGCCCAGGCTTGCCCTTTGGCAACGCCCGAATCTGCGCCGGTCAAAAAAGCGCCGGAAGAAGCGCCCTGCCTGGCGTCGGCCGCCCGCGCGGATGCCCCGGCGCAGCGGTTAAATCGTTAAAATCCCGCGGCTTTCATCCGGTCCATGGTCAGCGGGGCGGACGGCTGAATGCCGCCGAGATAACGAGCGACATATTTGCCGATCAGGTCGGTTTCCAGGTTGACCAGGTCGCCTTCCGCCGCGTCATCCAGCGTGGATTCCCGGCGGGTGAACGGCACCAGGTGCACAGTGAAAGCGTCCGGTTCCAGCCCAACGATTGTGAGGCTGACACCGTCCACGGCAATCGAGCCTTTGGGTACCATCCCCGCCAGCAATTCGCGGCTGCAGGCGATCCGGAGAGCGATGTCCCTGCCGACCGAACGCCGGCCCCGCACGGCGCCGGTGCCGTCCACATGTCCCGCGACCATGTGTCCACCCAGCGCTTCGCCCAGGCGCAGCGCGCGTTCCAGGTTAAGCTTGGCGCCCGGCCGTTTGCCGCCCAGGCTGGTGCGCTGGAGCGTTTCCTGAAGCACGTCGCAGGCGAACCCATCTTCGTAAACGGCGGCGACCGTCAGGCAGGCGCCATTGACGGCTACGCTCTCACCCGCCGCCAGGCGCTCCGGCCAGGCGGCCTGGATGCGCAGGCGCGCACCGCCGGCCGCGGTTTTGATTTCTGCCAGCCGTCCGACCTGTTGGATCAATCCCGTGAACATTTCCAATTCCACAAGGCGGGTTATGCCCGCAAACCAACTGTAATTCTGTTGGATGGCAAGCCGTAATCCACCGAATTTTCCATTTCCCTTGTCTGCCTCCCCCTGGAGGGCGAACCTGTGGTGAGCCGGTCTGTACGCCCCGGATAAGTCTTTTGCCGCTGATGTTATATCCCGCCATGGCAATAGTCAAGCCGCACCGCAACGAACATTCCCCGGTAGGGCGGCCAGGCCCTTGACCGCCTTGCCTGGTCCGCGCAATTCAGCCGCCTGCCGCACAGCGGCTTTGGAGTGCGCAGGCTTGACTGCGCTTTTTCTTCTCAATTGTCTCGACAATTGAGAGTTTCGGTAGGGCGGCCCGCGCTGCCAGCGCGGCCCGCGCCTTGACCGCCTTGGCGGTGCCGTGCCGACAACGTAAACCGATAATCGCTGAACCGGCAACTCCCTGGGAATTGTCCGGTTGATAAAATAATTAACTTTTATCTTTAGGTGTGACCCTCGGTGTCACGAAGATCGACTACGATGGCAATCAACAGTGCGGGCTTCGGGCCACCTGCCAGAAGGCGGACGGCAAGACCTATGAGGTCGGGCTTGTGGAGGTGGAGTTCCCGGAGGGGGCTGAGGCCACGCCATACGTGAAGGCTTATCGGCAATGGTTGGGAATCCCCGCGCCGAAAAAGTCTTGCCGCGCAGCGTACAGGGAGAAGATTAAGCAGACTAAGGCCCTGGTGGGCGAGATTGACCTCACCAAGTCGCTGGATCTGATCGTCCTGGGGATCAAGAAGCAGGAAGCCGCTCGATGCCGGCTGCCGGGGAAGGACAAGGAACTTACGCTCCGGTCGCCCGGCGCGCGGGAACTCATACCCGGTGAAATCGTCACAGTCATGCCGAAGAAGCACTGGCGCTTTGCCGGTCATCCGTACCTGGCCGCTGATATCACGGGAGCCCGGTTCGATCTGGCCGCTCTGGAATTGACACCCCTCAAGCTCAAGGACGAGGGCATGTGGGACCCGAAGGAGGAGTACTGGGGAGAGGAAGACGAGCCCCTCGATGACTGGGAGAAGGATATTATCGCGCGCGGCCCGCGCCCGCAGTACGTAATGGAGCAGATCCTGCCCGGCCTGATTCCGGAGAACTACGACGTTGACACCGATCCCATCGGGCAGGCCGTGGACATGAAGGAGGCCGGCGACTTCATCGGCGCCGACCAGCAACTCAACCGTCTCCTGATCACCGACCTACGTTGTCTCGACGCCCACGCCCACCTGGGCAACCTCGACTTCGACCGCGGGGCGGAAACCGCAATCCGCCACTACGATATTGGTCGCCAGATCGGCGAACTCTCGCTCGGTCCTGACTTCAAGGACGTCCTCCGCTGGGCCAGGCTCGACAACCGCCCGTACCTACGCTGCCTCCACGGTTACGGGCTCTGTCTCTGGCGCCTGAAGCGTTTCGACGAAGCCGCAGCCGTCTTTACCCGCATGCTCTGGATGAACCCTGCCGACAACCAAGGCGCTCGGTTCAATCTGTTCGAGGTCCAGGCCCGCACTAAATGGGAGCAGTAAAAAAGGACCGGAAAGGTGGCTTTCGGCTTGCCAATTGCTTGATTAGGGGTCAGTCAGTAGAGATATAAATATGAGTTGACAAAAGATTGTGGATATGCGACATTTTGCACATGGCCAGACAACATAGAATAGAATATGCGGGGGCAATCTACCACGTTATGGCGCGCGGGGATCGGTGTGAAAATATTGTGCGTGATGATGAGGATTGTCAGCGATTTTTATCAACCTTGGGCGAAGCCTGCGGCCGGACAGGTTTTATTGTGCATGCGTATGTTTTATTGCCGAATCATTACCATCTGGCGTTGGAGACTCCGGAACCCAACCTGGTAGATGGCATGCGCTGGTTGCAAAACACATATACCCGCCGTTTCAATACCCGGCACAAATTATGGGGGCATGTATTTGGAGGGCGTTACAAGGCGCTGCTGATCGAGGATAAAGATCCCATGTATTTGAGATGCCTGATTGACTATATACATCTGAATCCCGTGCGCGCCGGTCTGGTTGAGCGTGGTGGGTGCTTGGAAGATTTTCCGTGGAGCAGTTTGCGGGAATATGTAATGCCGCCTGGACGTCGTTCAGCATGGCTGAGCGTGGAACGTGGGATGAGCGTGGTGGGCATGCCGGATAACGCCAGTGGCCGCCGGAAGTATTTGGGACGGCTGGCCATGCAGGTGCAAGCATCCAAGCCCCGGCGTGCTGGGTTGTTAAACGTCAAAGAGTTGGGATTAAGTTTGCAGAGCAGCATTCGTCGTGGGTGGTATTTTGGCAGCCAGGAGTTCCGCGAGAAGCTGTTGAGATTAAGCGGTGAAGATTTGGCAGCCAAAACGGCAAAAACTGCCGATGGATATGGTGGATCGCAAATGCAGGCGCATGGTGAGTTGCGCGCGCGGCAAATAGTGGCGGCGGGGTTGAAAATGTTCAATCTGGATGTGCAAGAGTTGGCTGGCTTGCCGTGTAATGATGAGCGCAAGCTGGTTATTGCCGAAGCCATTCATTCGGAAACCGCCATGCGGTTAGACTGGATCAGAGACGTATTGAAGATGGGCGCCCGCGCGTATTGCAGCCAATTGATTGGGCAGCATAAAAGTCGTATGAAAAACTCGTCGGAACTGTGGGCAAAAAAGGGTGAACTGCTTAAGATATAAAAAACTACTGACTGACCCCAAATTCCAGAGACGTATTGAAGATGGGCGCCCGCGCGTATTGCAGCCAATTGATTGGGCAGCATAAAAGTCGTATGAAAAACTCGTCGGAACTGTGGGCAAAAAAGGGTGAACTGCTTAAGATATAAAAAACTACTGACTGACCCCAAATTCCAGCGGATATGGATTGACGCGAAGTATAAACCACACTTCACGTTACTCAATCGCGGCGGCTGGCATGGGCTCAGCGACGAAGTACGTCATGAACATCGGGCGGATTTGCATCAAGCCCTCGCCTACAGCGCCATCGGTGATGCTGATCATATCAGCACCGTTCTTGTCTACCCGCTTTTGGGAGACCATGCCGAACCCAACTTTTCTCACACAACCATGTCTGCCGGCCGCCGATCTATACGTCTTGTCCTCGCCGCCTTGCCCTTCGGCTTCAAAAGCGTCGACCAAGCCGACGCCTTTGCCAAGTCCTGGAGTGAGTATTTTGCGGCCAGCTTGAACTGAACGGTATCAGATAACGCTCCTTGCCCCTTTGCCTCCAAAAGTGTGAATGGGTGCTTATTTCGGAGCAAAGTTACCAGTGAATTCGGAGTAAAATTACCAGGCATTTCGGGAATAAGTTACTATAAAAAGCGAAGGAGCGAAAGTAGCGCAGTCTTGCCACAAGCCCCGTGCAAGCCCTGATCCGACCACAGTCCCGTAGAAAATGAATCGCGGTCGGCAGAGGGTAGGGGCAAAAAATATCACCCTGCAAAAGGTCTAGACATAAGGAGCATAAAGTGATAAATAAACAGTGAGAAATTCGGCAGGATGCATCCTGTTTTCACAATATCGTCCTGCTGGATATGGTGACCTGGGGTGAAAAGTTGGTTATGGATGCCGGCACATAACCCCTTGCCCAAATTTCTCACGGATTGGAAAAGCGTAGATCATGGCCGAACGAGAGAATAGAGCATCAAATAGCGGGGGACGATCAGTGACCGTGGGGTCATTGTTTGCTGCCATCGGCGGCTTCTGCAAAGCTTTTCAGCAGCACCGGGCAACCGTTCTCTGGGCGAACGAGAAAGACCGGTTTGCAGCGGAGACGTTCCGTCTGAATTTTCCTGCCGTCCGTTATATCGAAAAGCCAGTGGAGGAGCTTTTTGTGCATGGAGACCGCCTTCTCCCGGTCGATGTTCTGACGGCTGGTTTCCCATGCCAGGCGTTCTCAATTGCTGGCGAGAAGAAGGGATTCGAGGATCCCAGAGGGTTGCTTTTCCTGCATATCATCAGAATCATCCGTGAGTTCGGGAAGAACAAGCCGAAGATTTTGCTCCTCGAGAACGTTAAGAACCTCAAAGCGCATGACAAGGGGCGAACTTTCAAGCGGATTCAGGCGGAAATCCAACGGGCCGGGTACTGGTTCAGCGATGCCAACGCCCGCATTCTGAACACGTCCGAGTATACCGACATTCCGCAGAACAGGGAGCGGGTGTTCATGGTCGCTATGGACCAAGGGCATTTTCCGTCCAACACATTCGTCTTCCCCGACTCGTTGCCGACCGGCAAATTACGGTCGGTGCGGTCTTTTCTTGATCTTCAGACCAAGCCGAACGATGCCTTCTACTTCACGCCCGACTCGCAGTATTACGAGCTGTTCCGTGGCGAGATTGAAAAGGGCGGACGTGAGCATATCTATCAGCTCCGGCGGAGCTACGTTCGCAAGAATATGTCCGATATGTGCTTCACGCTTATGGCGAATATGGGGGAAGGCGGACACAACCAGCCAGTAATCAAAGACCGTTGGGGAATACGGAAACTCACCCCCCGCGAATGCGCTCGCTTACAGGGATACGAGGATTCGTGGTTCCAAATTCCGCCGTCCCTGTCAAATAGCCAAGTCTACAAGCAGATCGGTAATTCCGTCACCGTTCCGTTGGTGGCGCGGCTGGCGGAGAGGATCGTGGGGCACATTCAATCGCTGCACGGAAAGCGCGAGGCATAAGAACGCCATGAACTGGTTTTTTCCCAAGAACGACGGTGGACGTGATAGCGGTTTTCACGATGCCGGTGTGGAGACGTTCAAAGGCAACTTGGACCGCTACCTCGCCCGCGAGCTAATCCAAAACAGCTTTGATGCGCGGCTTGATCCCAGCAAACCGGTCCATGTGAAATTCGAACTTCTCTCTCTAGAACGATCCAAAATACCGGGAATGGATTATTTACAGGAAACCTTCGGCCGGTGCGCCGAATACTGGCGCGGACACGAGAAGGTATTCGCCTTCTTCACACGCGCCGCCAAACTTGCTGCGCAACCGCGTTTGAGCGCATTGAAGGTTGGCGATTTCAACACGACCGGCGTCCCGGGGAGCGACATCGACAGAAAGAACAACTGGTATCATCTGATCCGGTGCGCCGGTTCCTCATCGAAGTGGGGTGGTGAAGGAGGATCGTTTGGCATTGGCAAGAACGCGCCGTTCGCAGCGAGCCGTCTCCGAACCGTCTTCTACTCGACTTTGACCGCGGAGGGCTGCGCGTTTCAGGGTGTCTCAACCCTTGTCTCTCATACCCTCCCTGACAATTTGATGGCCCAACCCACCGGATTCCTGGGCAGCGGCCATGGCGAATCGGTCAGGGAACCGGACTCCATTCCTCCCGAGTTTCGCCGAACCGAGCGCGGTTTGGACATTGTGGTTCTCGAATATCCTGCGGCTGAGACCTGGAAAAACGATCTGATCCATTCGGTGCTCGACAACTTTTGGCCCGCGATAGACTTCGGCGACCTCGTCGTTACCGTAGATGATCAGACTATTGACCGATCAAATCTGCCCAGACTTCTGGGGGAGTTCAGCGGGCAAGAGGATTTCACGGCGCACGTCTTCTACCAAGCCTACAAATTTCCGACACAACGCTTTGACGAGCACCTGCCCACAGTCAAAGACTGCAGCCTCTGTTTGCTGGCGGGAGACATGGAGCTTCCTAAACGGGTCGCTATGGTGAGAAAAACGGGCATGGTGATTTACCAGCGCGGTTATCTCCGTTCGCTTCTGCCTTTCTGCGGCGTGTTCCTTTGCCGTAACGAGGATGGCAACCGCGTGCTGCGCGACATGGAGCCGCCCCGCCACGACATATGGGACCCCGATCACCCTGAACGGAACGCGAACAAAAAGGTGGAAATCGAATACATGGGGTTCATACGGGAGTGCATACGGAAGCTGGTCCCTGTTGACGACTCCAAAGTCATATCCATCCCCGATCTGAATCGATTTCTTCCCGATGACGATGATACAACCGAGGAATCTTTCGACGGCAGCGAATCGCAGTCTACAACCGAGACGTCGGAACGCTCTCCCCTTCCAGAAGTTGTCCCTGGGCGCAAGATCGACCATCGCCAACAGCGGATGCAGCCCGACAAATCGACTGACGAGGGCCAAGAAGAGGAAACGGAAGCCGGAGAAGGCGAAGGAACGGGGGGCGGCCCAGGGACGAACACTAACGACGCCGATGGCGGAACTGGCAGCGGTGGCGGAGGTGTGGGAGATGGTGATGCTGGCAAACAAACAGGAGGGAAAGGCGGATCACACTCGAAACCGGCTTTACCGGTTCGATACCGAACATTTGCCAAGAACATCGAACAGGGCTCTTACAGCCTGCTCGTAGCGCTCGAAGGAACAGGCAGCAAATTCGTTAACCTTCTGGTCTCGACGGTCGGCGACGATCAGAAAGCCCCGGCCGACATCGTGGCGGCAAAAATGGAGGACGGTACAGTATTGCCCCTTGCCGGACCGGGAATGATCGGTCCCATCACGCTCTCCGCAGAAACAGTTCACCGCATCGAAGCGATTCTTGCCGAACCCGTCCGCGTTGCAATGGAGGTTGCCGCTCATGAGGCTTAGCGCCAGGTCTTATCCGCACCCGGTTCTGGGGAACCGGGACGATGTTCCGGGGGCCGCTTTTCAGGCGGCGCTCGAAATGACTACCGACAAAGAGTGTGTTTATGTGGCCGTCGACGTTGCCTGCAGCTGCGAGACCTTGAATGCACTGCTCGCTGCCGGACGAGCCGCCTACGTGCTGCATGTCGAGTGCAGCAACACGCTATTCAGACGCGCTTACGAGTTCCGGGAACCGCGCCACCGCATATCCATCGGCACGGACAACCTGAACGACGCTGTGGAAGTGAACGTTTTTGCTCGGGCAACCGACCGTATACTCGGCTACTGCATCCCCGAAGCCCACTCGGACTATGTGGGAGCGACATTCGATATCCAGCGCGGCGAAATCCTTGCCGCCGGAGAAGGCCAGGTGTTTCACATTGAAAGCGATTTCGATTCGCTAAGCCGCATCGGCTCAATTATGCAGATCAACGAGTCGCCGAAGGACGGCGACATCCCGATGGAACCGAGCTTTGATGGGGACAAGATAGTCATATTCCTCTCCAAGAGCGATTTTGCGGACTACAAGATTTTGAAGTTGCATGAAGGCGTGCGTGGCCCGCTGACCACGACAATTGTTTTGCCGGTTCTCGTCGAAGCGCTCCATATCCTCAAAGAGGAGAGCGAAGGTATGGACGACACCCGGCGCTGGGTACGTGCGCTTGCGCGCCGAATCGAAGGCATTGGGTTGAGCGGAGAATCACAACCGCTCCTGTTGGCACAGAAGCTCTTGGAACTGCCTGTGAAACGTGCCTTGTCGTCAGCGCGCATGCTTGCCGAGGCTTCCTCGTAAGGAGTGGGTATGAGTTTGCTGACCATCTTCAAAAGTACTTTTATCAATGCGCTGCGGAGTTCGATTTCGGCCAATCTGGACAAGTATCTACGCAACGATGTCTGGGTGGACGAAATGTCGACTAGAAGCAGCCGAGAGATGCAGACCAACGTCGAAATAGCCGAGCCGCTGTGTCTCGACTTTCCGGAGAATGGCGATCACAAGGATACGGAGAATGCGATCCGTTTCCACAAGGCATTGCAGCATCTCACGCCGTTGCAGGCCCGCGATCCGCGTCTATGGACGAGGCTCGCGCATGTGGAACTCTGGGCGTACATGCGCCAGCGATGGAATGTCGAAAGGCACATGGCAAACCGCGACAGGGCGTCCCGTTATGTTGAAACAAGGTACTTCGTCGCCCAGAGCCAGAGCCGTGCTTTACTGCGCCATGGCATCGCTCGGTTGTGGTGGACTGCGCATCTTTCGCACGATCCCGACCGCGAAAATCCTTATGAATTGACGACGGCACTGCTGTCCACATTAGACATCACGCAACAGATCGTCGAACGCGGGATGGGCCGCGCCGACAACATCATCAAAGGCTTTCTCGCGTTTCTCCTCGGCAACGGCGATGTGTTGCTATCTGGTGGCGACAAGAACCGGATAAGAATACGTCGGCTCGCGAAGCATCTGAATATGCTTGGCGGTGTCTGCATTCTCGATCTCCTCACGCAAGCGGATGTCGCGGAGATACTGGCTAAGGAGTTTGCCCGCATTCTTGAATCAGAGGCGGGCAAAGGTAGCTCGGATATTGCGCCATGACGGATACCTTCAGTCCGGAGGAGCGCTCGCGGATCATGTCGCGTATCCGCAGCCGCGGCAATGCCGCCACAGAACTCCGGTTTTTGAAAATACTCAGGAGACACAAAATCGCCGGATGGCGGCGCGGGAAACCGCTTCCGGGCAAGCCCGATTTTGTCTTTACGTCCGCAAGGGTCGCCGTGTTCATCGACGGTGATTTCTGGCACGGCAACCCAAAGGGGTTCCGCCTGCCCAAGTCGAACCTTGCATACTGGCGTAAGAAGATTGCCTCGAACCGGGACAGGGACAAGCTCGTCAATCGCCTCCTCCGTTCCGATGGTTGGCGCGTTGTGCGGTTCTGGCAATCGAGTCTGGTTGAAGAGAAGGCCGTTTTAAAACGGCTTCGAAGATACCTCAACGCAAGTCCGAATGGAAAGGGTCGGGAATTGGGTCAGGAGCAGCCGACAAGGCCGCGATCCAGCAGGTGAGCGGCCGCAGTAGTGGCCGCAAGTCCTGTCGTGTCAATTGTCCGGATTCGGACACGTAGCGATGCCGCGGCCTGTGGCCGGTAGCTCAGCGAATCGCTTTAACAAACCGTTTGTTTTGATCAAGACAATTCCCTCGCTCAAATTATACGATGAATCGCCGCGCTCTGTGGTACTCCAAATAAGGCTGCATAGCATCGGGCACCTGGCGGAGGCGAAAACCCTCACGCATCCGCATCCTTTGCTGGTCGCTGGGATCGAATGACGGTGACCGTTGCATGGCACCGTCACGCTGAAACGTGATCAGACCCTCGT
This sequence comes from uncultured Verrucomicrobiota bacterium, assembly GCA_964463985.1. Classification (GTDB taxonomy): domain Bacteria; phylum Verrucomicrobiota; class Kiritimatiellia; order JAAZAB01; family JAAZAB01; genus JAXGPF01. The sequence goes on along the minus strand of CAYXEK010000014.1, from coordinate 15,180 downwards.
CAAAAAGCGCGTCAAGATCTGGAACCAGAAGCAAGCCATTGTTCCTGTCGATCTTCTCCTTGACCGATGATGCCGACCAGGGCTTGATATGACTGGCGCGAAGGACGCGGGGATCATGCGTGCCTGTTACGGCGCATGCGCCGTTCCACATTTTCAGCAGATTGCCGCGAAAGATGTGCTGGGCGATGCCTCGCGTGGTGGCGACAACTTGCCTGTCTATCGAATTGAGGGCTTGGGCGGAGATGACTTGGTAGTCGACGGCAAATTCATTGGCAATACCCGGCTCCATCGGAGCCATTTCATAAGTGAGGGCGGCGACTTTGAACACAAACTCATTGGGACAGGCAGCATGGGCAATGAAACTAGCCAGGACGACCTTCCCGTGGTACGTGAACGGTGTGTGGTGACGAGCGCGATAGAAAAGATGAATCTCATCGCCGTGAATTGATGCGTCCGTTATTCTTTGGTCTGAGCCGTGGCCAGACTCCCCTTCCCAGAAAAGCAGGTCGCCATCGAGGAAGTCTTGGTACTGCGTGAGACATGACTGTTTTTCCCGTGTGACAAACAGGAATATCAGATTGGTGTTCACTGGTGGGGGAATCGGGGTCAGTCAGTAGAAATTTATATTTATGAGCCAATTTCAAAAGTCTCGGACGACGTGGAAGTCGTCCCTCCAAAATGGAAAAACAACCCGTTTTTGGAGGGTCGGGTTACACCCCGACCTTTTTGATAGGACTTTTGCAATTGGCTCTTATGTTTCCGATTTAAAATTCTGATAATAAAGGATGATATTTGGGAATAGGGGGGCATTCAAGTTATTTTGTGATATTGCCTGAATTAGAGGACAGCAGTGGAGTTAATTTCCCCACCATAATGCCCAGGATGGGGTAGGCGCAGTCAGCCTTGGGGACTCGAATGTCTTGATAGCCGGGATTGGTTGAATGGAAAATCCAAGCGTCGGGAGTCTGGATAAGGCGCTTGACGGCATGTTCGGTGGTTAAATCGCTTGTGATCCCCAGTTCAACAAGATTCGCGATCACGATTTGATTCGGCTTGCGCGGGGAACGGTGGTATTCAAATATTATCCTATCGCCGATGTTCAGTTCCGGCTCCATTGAGTTCCCGGCAATTTGCACAACAAACCGGTTCCGGCCGGCCAGGGGTTCAGGCACCAGTATCCACGGGCATTCTGCGGCATATTTCAGGTCGGATATATCGAAGCCGGGGTATGGCGCGCCGGCTGCCAGCGTTCCGATGACTGGCAAATATCGCACAAAAGCCTCTTGGCGTATATCGGCGTAGTTGCGGATTTCAAATTCGCTTGCTTCCTCCGCAAGACTGACACCCGGCCGGGTAGCAGGGTGATTCATGGGAGGTTGTGCCGGAAGGGATTTTGGCTCGGCGTGCTTGCCCCTGGCCGATGACGGCGCACTTCCGGCAGCGGATTGGGTCGGCGGTTCCCATCGCGGAACGCAGCGCCTGATGGCAGTGAGTTCCACGGCTTCCACCAGGCGCGAGAAGAGCTGTATTTGCCATTTGTTTCGCTGCAGGGGCAAATTGCCGCAAAATCCCGTTGTTTCCCGTTCAAATCTTTCAGACAGGGACTCGCGCAAAACCTCCCAATATCCGATCATGGCGTCCCGGCGGCGATGCAGCAGCCCATTGGACGGCAGAGAATCCCGTTTTTTGTTGTTAATTTCAGGATGGCACGGCAGCAGGTTCCAGAGGTCGTTGTTGTGCCAAAGTGCAAACGGGATGACATGGTCCATGTCAAAGCGGGACGCCCGGATAGATTTGCCCGACCAGACACACTCGGAAACGCCCGTTTGTTCAAACAGCAGACGCGCATCGCGGGTTTCGCGTTCAGGGTCGGATATCGAAAGCAGTTTCTCGACGATTGCGCTCAGGCTGGTCGCACCCCTGGACAGGCGTTCCGTCAATTCCGCCCAGCGCAAGATTGTGGCGTCCTGAATCCAGTTGCCGGTCATTGTCAGCTCGCGCCAGAGTTCCAGGGGCATGGTGACTTGCCGGGTCTTTTTATCAAATCCGAAAACCGAGAAATCCGCGCCGCCGCCCGCATAACGCACCGGCATATTCCAGATCGTGCTTTCGATTTTCCGGATTGCCATGCGATAAAGATGTTGCACATCAGCCGGCAAACCGTTGTTCTTGAGCGCGACCTGGAAGGCCGGCAGTCCGCCGCCCTCGCTGAAGGAATTTACCACTTTCCTTATCGGGGCGCGTATGGCAATAGGTTTTAAGCCATCCGGCGTTTCCCCGTATTTCTGGGCGATGAATTTATCCGAAGCAACCAGCGGCCAATAATAGACCAGCCACCGTTCGGCCAGGGCGCGGATGGGAATCCCGACATGGCCGGGAATGTTGTATGTGGCGATGTTGTATTGAGTCTGGGCAATCTCCGACAACGCGCGAAACAGGGCGAGTTTGTAGGTGGCGTCTTTCTTGTCGCGATTCAAGATGCTCTCAACCAGGTCCAGGGGCCGGTCTGCATCATCGCCAGGCCGCTGGAAAAGAAACGTGGCCCAGGCGGTTTCCGGCCGACCCTGGGCATCCGCGGTTTCTTTTTCCCATAATAAACGGAATCCAACCCGTTCCAGGAGGAGTTTTAATTTGGCCGGCGGCAGATCGGCAAAGTAGCGATCGTGCAGGTCGCGCCGGGTTTTGGGGTCAATGTCAGGCCGGCGGGCAGGAATTGAAAGCAACAGGCGCCCGCCTGGCCGCAGGACGCGGCGCATGCCGTAGATGGCATCGAACAGGTATTCTTCCGGCAGGTGCATCAAAACCGCCGAACACAACAAACCATCAAATGATGCATCGCCATATGATTTTAATTCCGGCAGGCAGTCCAGCGCGAGGCGTCCATCGGCAGGAAATCCCGCTGTTCGGCAAGTCTGCGCTGCGATATCAAGCATTGCCTGGCAGGCATCGATCCCGGCAACGTCATGGCCAAGCTGGAGCAATCGCGCCATGTCCCGGCCGGATCCGCAGCCAATGTCCAGAATCTTACCAAACCCATTGAACGCATCTGCAAAATAATCCGAAACACCGCCATTGACCGATAGATAGCGGCCGGCCACCTGCCGGCTATGGGCGGTGTAATAGTTAAGGGTCCGGGCGTCCAGATGATCCATAGTTCAGTATCGGCCAGTATGTTCCGCGATGCTGAGAAAAAATGCTTTTCCTGATTTTCAGGATAAATCAATCCGGCGCAGACGGCAATAAAATTAACTTGCTGTCATCCCATAAATATAATTTATCACCTGGAAACGACACTAAAAACACAGCAAGTTGAGCCACAAAAACGCACAAGATGCATCGCTAAGGGTCACACCTAAAGATAAAAGTTAATTATTATGCCGGCCGGACAATTTTCGGGGAATTGGCGGTGCAGATTGCCGGATTTTAACGGAAGGCGGTCCAAGCGCGGGCCGCGCTGGCGGCACTGACCGCCATACCGGAACTTTCAATTGTCGAGCCAATTGCAGAAAAAGCGCAGTCGAGCCTGCGCACTCCAAAGCCGCCGCGGCAGGCAGATATTGCGAATGCCGGGGTTGCGGTGTCAGGAATTTACTAACAAGAGCTGAATTAGTAGTTGCAAATCAATTACTAATCTGGTAGATATTAGTACATGACTGACATTATGAAGACACCCCAAATACCGCCAGAGATGGATGTGTTGTTCCGTAAGATGTTGTCTTCGAACAGGTTTAACGATGTGATGCGACTTGCCGTTGAACCGGCGGACGACTATCTGCACTGGGACAAGCTACGGCATTTGACGCCGCCTGAAGGGCTGAATACCGAGGAGTGGTGGTTGGGGATCAAGATGCGGCGCCAAGGCCTCCTGAAGCCGCTGCCTCTGCTCGACAAGGCAGGCAAGCCTTTCTGGTTTGGCGTACCCGACCTGGTGCAGGCGGAGCTGCACGATATTGACGTCGGCGCGGGGCGGTCCATCGGCATCCCGGAGCCGATCACGAATCCGCAGACGCGCGACAAGTACCTGGTCCGCTCGCTGATCGAGGAAGCGATCACGTCCAGCCAGCTCGAAGGCGCGGCCACCACCCGTGAGGTGGCCAAGGAACTGATCCGCACCGGCCGGCGTCCGCGGGACACCGGCGAGCAGATGATACTGAACAATTACTTGACGATGCAGCGCATTGTGAAGCTTCGGGAAGAGCCTCTCTCGCCGGAGATGGTGTTCAACATTCACCGACTGGTCACGGAGGAAACGCTTGGCGATGAGACGGCCGCGGGCCGGTTCCGGCGGCCGGACGAAAAGCGGGTGGTCGGTGACGATTTCGGCGCCGTCTTTCACGATCCGCCGGAGGCGGGGGAATTGCCCGAACGGCTGCAGGCTATGTGTGATTTCGCCAACGGCAAGACACCGGCCGTATTTGTCCATCCGGCCGTGCGGGCGATCCTGCTGCACTTCTGGCTGGCGTACGACCATCCGTTCGTTGACGGCAACGGCCGGACGGCGCGCGCCCTGTTTTACTGGAGCATGTTGCATGCGGGCTACTGGCTGTTCGAGTTCATCTCGATCTCGAGCATTCTGAAAAAGGCGCCGATCCGGTATGGGGTGTCTTTCCTGCACAGCGAGACCGACGATAACGACGCGACATACTTCATCGTGGCTCAGACCAAGGTGATCCGGCGGGCGATCGAGGGGCTGCACACCTATATCGATCAGAAGACGGCGGAAGTGCGGGAGGTAGAGGCGCGAGTCCGGGCCTTGGACCTCTTCAACCACCGTCAGGCGGACCTGATCCGGCACGCGTTAAAGCATCCCTATCAGGAGTACACGATGGGGAGTCACGGCAAGAGCCATAACGTGGTGTATCAGACCGCGCGGACCGATCTGCTCGACCTGAGGACGCGCGGGGTATTGGAACAGAAGCAGAGAGGCAAGAAGATGATCTTCACCGTGCCGCGCGATCTGGCCGACCGACTGAAGCGCATGGAAAAGGAAGCCAAAAGTTCAGATCGTTGAGCATCGTTGAGGATCATTAGCACCCCTCAGGATGCTCAGGCTGAAGACTGAAGGCTATTGGGAAACCGCGGATTTAAAGCATCGGATCGGAAAACACAGTTCCGGTTTTTTCGGTAATGGCATTGCCCCCGCTGGAGCACACAAAACAGAACGAGTTTAGCCACAAAAATGCACAAGATGCACAAAATCAGATCACGGACGCATGTCGCGCCGACTGGCATCTGCCGCTCCATGTCAGCATAGCTGACACGCGGCATCCCATTCCATTCCATTTTACTTTCTTTTGTCATTCCTTCTTGTGCCGCTTGTGTCTTACATCATCGCGGCGCATAGCGCCGCTTCTACACACTTGCTCCGCACATCCGGCTCCGTGGTAAAAATCCGTATCTTCTTTGTGGCTTGGTGACATTGGCTTGCCCGCCGTAGTCTTAACGAAGGCGGGTGAGAAAATTAAGCAGTTTTCTGTGGGATGCTGCTGAACGTTCCCCATTTTCAATGCCGTGCGGACACCATGGCCTGATCGCGGTATTGCGACGGCGCACAGTGAAAGTGATTGCCGAAAACGTGGTAAAAATGCTGCAAATTGGCGAAACCGCAATCCATGCCGATGCTCTTGATCGGTTCGCCGGTTGAACGCAGCAGCCACGCGGCGCGCGAGAGGCGGGCCTGGAGCGCGAATTGCCGGAAAGACTGGCTCATGGTTTGGGCAAACACACTGCGGAACCGGCTGGGGCTTAAACCGCAGTCCCGGGCCGCATCGTTCAACCGGTAGCGGGCTGCCGGCTGGCATTTCAGCCGCTTGAGCGCGGGAACAATGCGTTGCAGATTCTGCAGACGCGGCGCCGCTTTCCGCCGGCCGGCCGGACGATGCCAATTGGCGATCAACAGCAAAAGCAGTTCATGGATTTGCAGCCAGAGCAGCGAGCGTTGGCCGGGCGCCGGCGGATTCGTTTTTGCGGTCTGGCAAATTTTGTCGCCGATCCGGATAACCTGCCGGCGCAGAACGGGGGCATTAACGCGCGGCCGCTCGGCCGGCGGCGCGAAAAACGGCGCCAGCCAGTCCACTTCCCCGAAAGGGGCGGCATGGCCGATGAATTCCGGGGAAATGGTGAGGACAATGCGTTGGGACGGCTGGGTGAGACGGGTGGCATGCGGCTCCCAACAGGATGTCAGCCAGATTTGTCCCGGGCCGGCGCTCAGGCGTTGGTCCGCGTAAACAATTTCTTCGCGTCCGCGCAAGACAACGCCGATTTGCAGATCGTAATGGCTGTCGGCGGAAAATGCAGGGTTCGGCCGCGGGTATTCTACGCAGCGGACATGGAACGGATTGGCTGCGTCAAGATGGTGATCGAACCGGATGGCATGCGCCAAGGTTTCCATCGGCGGATCCTTGTAAATAAGACTGGCGTTAAAGGCAATTTTTCAGACGGAACAGACAATACCCCGAGGTTGCATTTGCTGATAAAAGCCGCATAATGGACATGCTTAGAATTTGAATACTAGCGCTCACAGGAGAAAAATCAAGTTATGAAAACGCGCCATGGCATGGCCGGTTGGATCATGATGGCATGCGCTGCGGCCGCAATATCCGGCCAGAGCCAGAATATCGAGGATGATCCGCCGCTCACCGAAACGTTTTTCGGCAAATCCCTGCTCCTGGATGCCTCTTCCGTCTTCCCGGTCACGATCTTTGAAGCCGCGGAAAACATGGGTGAATTTTCCGGGTTTGCCGGGATAACCAATCTTGCCGTCCGGGATGGCAGGCTGGTTTTTACCCTGGCCGCCGATCAAGCCGTCCTGGATTGGGGGAAACATGATCAGACCCGGCCGGATTTCAAAATCCAGACCTATCCCCGTTACTTCACGGTCAATCTGGCGGCGCGCCAATCGGCGGCTTGCGACTGGACTTGCGTCTACCGCGATCCGACGCTGGCCAGCGTCAATGGCGCGCCCATCCCCGGGAGTGACCTCAAGGATGGGCAGGGGGTGGCGTTTCAAAATGTGACATCCGCCGGGCAGCGCCGTTACGACAGCAAGAAAAACGCGCTGGCCGCCGCGGTGGCGGGCACCGGCAGCCTGGAATTCGCCATCCGGGGGACGCCGGGGACCCGGATTGAAATTGCATCCGTGAAAATCGTGGAACCGCTGCACAAGGTTTATGCGCGGCATGAATTTGTCGTGCCGCCGGGAAAAATCTGGCGCGCGATCGCGGATATCGCCGGCGCGGCATTTTACGGGCATACCGAAAATCTGGCCCGGTTTTATGTGAATGGCCACGAGGTCCGCCTGCCCCAGCCGGCCATCCACCGCCTGAACGGGCATACGCTGGATATAACGCCGTTGCTGGTTCCCGGAACCAATGTATTGGGCGGCTACGTGGAACAACATGTACTGCCGCCGTATTTTTATTTCCAAGTCAGAATCGTAATGGAATCTGGCGCCATGGTGGAAGTGGCCACGGGGCCGGGCTGGCAATATAATTACACAGCGCCGGCCGATTGGAGCCGGCCCGGGTTTGACGCGGCGGGCTGGCCGGCAGCCGCGCAAATGGCGGCGCTGACCCGCGCGCAGATGAAGCAGGGGCTGAAGGGAGGGCGGACGGATTTCTGGATGCCGGAATACCAGGGACGGCTGGATCTGGCCAATCCCGACGGCCGCGAACTGGTATTTGCCGAGACCAGCAATGTCGTCATGGAAGTCCGCATTCCCATCGGCCTGCGGGAAAAACATCCGGCAGTCGGCTATCGCGCGGGACTTTGCCGGGCCGGCCGGGTTACTCCGCTGAAGGCAGGCCGGGTGTACGAAAGCGCGGCGGATGGCCTCAACGCCGTTTATCGCGTGGACCTCGGCCGGCTGACCGGCGGCGTCCATGTCATCGCCCTGGCGCTTCTGGATCAAGCCGGGAATGTACTGGAGACGCGCGCACGCGAGCCATTCCTTGTCATTCCCAACGCGCGGGGCAAAATCATAACCGGCCGGGACTACACCGAGGGCCTGGATTTGGAACTGGAAGACACGATTGATTTTACGGATGCCGGCGATCCGCATCCCAACTTTGAATCATGCCCGGCGGAGGGCGAAATCAAAACCCCGGTGATTGTGAGCAAGCCTGGGTTGCGTTACCGTGAGACGGCAAGCTGGCGCCGCGAAGCGGGGTTTTCGTATCGTATCGAGTTCAAGCATCCGGGTGATTTTTACCTGATGGAGGTGGAATACCCCAACGACGCCAAGCGGCTGATCGAGGTGATGATCAACGGCAAGCAAACCGGCGTATGGAACAATTGCCAGTCCGCCAGCGGGGCGGAGACGGGAGGGCGGTCCCTGCCCACCGGCAAGATGGAAAAACTCCAGTGGCTGCACGTGGCCGATCCGGGCGTCCACTCGGTGGATATTGTCAATCACCGTAATCATGAAAAGTGCGCGGTCAGCCGCCTTAACATATACCGGGTCAAGGGGCGTCTGCCGGAACTGGCCGCCGGGCGCAGCCGCGCGTTCGGACAATACACCGAAAACGTCAAAAGCCACGGGGGCGTGGGGAATGTATTCGGCGTCGGCCGCATCGGCTCCGCGGATAATCCCGATTTCCCCGCCGAAATGACCCTGTCGCTGACGGCCTGGCACATCAAGTATCTGGAATGGTTTTACGATGTGTTTGACCGGTACATGCAATACAACAAGTTCTGCGGCCGCAACCTGTTGATGATGGGTTGCTATCAATACAGCGATAAAACCGCCATGTATCTGCCGGCGCCGGAATATCAAACCGCGCGCATCAGTCAATGCTGGCGCCGGATGCTGGCGCAGTTCATGGACAAGAACGGCATGCAATTTTTCACCGAGGTGGATTGGGTGGAGCCGCCGGCGATAGACCATCCCGAGGCGACCAACCCGGAAGTTGCCGCGGGCGCCGACACCCTGCACATGATTAACCGGGAAGGCGACCAGGTGGCCTCCTACAACTGGCTGCACCCGCTGGTCAGAGAAAAATACATGGAATTGATGAGCGACCTGATGCGGTCATTTGGCGATTTAAAAGCCTGCCGGGGCGTGCATACGGGGCTGGGGCCGCGGGCCGTGGTCTGGAACATCCCGGGGTTTGCCCCGCATGACGGACAGATGGACGCGCTTTATTCCAGTTATGACGATGTCACCTTCGGACTCTTTGAGCAGGCCGCCGGGGTCAAGACCGGCGTGTCTTCCCGGGATCCGGACCGCTTCCGGAAACGCGCGGAGCGGCTGGAGCGGGATGCCGCGCTGCGGGCGGAGTTTCTGGACTGGCGGCGCGCCGCCCTGACCGGATTTTTCACCGAAGCCGCTGCCGCCATCCGGCGGCAACGCGCGGACTTGTCCCTGGCCATGGTGCCGGCGCTGACGCTCTTCATGCGCAGCAACCGCGTCCCGGTGTTGTTTGAGGAGTTGGAGTTGAAACAAATCGGGCTGGATGAGTACCTGAGGAATTTCGGCATCAGCCTGCCGGACTTGAATGCTGTTCCGGGATTATTCGTCGGGCGCTGGGCGATCGCCTGGCTGCGCAGCAAGACCAATCCTTACAATTCCACCCAGGACGCCTATACCTGGCTCGGGCAGACGGCCGTCAAATACACCGACCTGTTTAATCGCGCCGCGCCGGCGCGCCGGTATGTCATGCTCTTTGCCGACTGGAATGAGAGCTGGTTTAACGGGCCCGGGGGCGGGAAAGGGGATGCCTCTAAAATTCCCGGCCTAGAAGACGGCTCGGACTGGATAATGACGCGGCAGCTTGTCCGTTGCCACAGTCAATTTGGCGGACTGAACGCGCGGGAGCCGGTCACGCAGGCCCTGATCGTCAGCGATCCCGCTATCATCGCGCACGGTTTTTCCGACCTGGCGTTGCCGATCGGCCACGAGCAGGCGCTGCGCAGCATCGTGCGCGTCATCACCGCCCTGCCGGCGGAATGCTTCCAGCCGGTCCTGAACACGCGGCTGGACACCAACCTGGCAATCCGCCAGCTCAAACGCGCCGATGGCGTCTGGTTTTACGCGGCCAATCCCTGCCAGTGGCCGGTCAAGGGCGCGCTCGCGCTCCGCCATGGCGGTAACATCGTCACCGTGCCGGACGGGGAAAACGCCGGGCAAAATCCGGCGGAGTTGCCGCTGGACCTGGAGCCATTCGGAGTGGTGGCTTTCAAGTCGGATTCGCCGGACTGTCAAATCGCCGGGTACCGGACCGACCCGCTCGATCCGGAATGGACGGCGCGGATAGCGGAGGTGATTCAATCCATCCGGACATTCATTCAAAACAATGCCGCGCAGTTCTCGCAGGCCAAAATGGACGCATTGGAATCGCAGATCAAGGGGATTGAAGCGGACATTGCCCGGGGCGAGTATGCCCTGGCGTGGACCCGGTTGACCGATCCGGAGATGTGGCAGTATCATATTTACGAACCATCATGCGAAGCCAGAATCAGGAAAGCGCTGCTGCGGAATTATTTGACCGACCAGCCGGCAGCCTTGCCCCCGGAGTTCAAGAAAGAACCGCCGTCCGATATCCAGCCGCGGGTCCTGTCCGTCCAGCGCGCAACCGGCCCGATCAAGGCCGATGGCGTCCTGGCTGAAGCCGATTGGCAGGGCGCCGTTTTCAGCTCTGATTTCCGGGATTGGGAGCGGCAAACCAACGCGCTGGTTGAAACCGGCGTGGCCGCGCGGTTTGATGATCAAGCGCTTTACCTGGCTTTCGCCTGCGCCGATCCGGATACGGCCCGGATCGAGGCGTCCGCCAGCGGCGAGCGGAATTTATGGGCGGGCGACGATGCCGTGGGGATTCTGCTTTATCCCAAGGTGCAAGGTTGTTACTATCAATTCGGGTTTAACACGAAGCGGGCCCGGTTTGACCAGCAGGTGATCATCGGCGGCAAGATGCTCTATGCTGATTATCGGCCGGCATGGCAGTTCGCCTCGGCCGTCCACCCGGAATACTGGCTGGCCGAGGCGCGGATTCCATGGCAAGCCATGGGTCTGGATCAGGCTCCGGAAACGTTGCACGTGAATTTCTTCCGTGCATGCCGTTACAATGCCGTGGAAGGCGGGTTCTGGAGCCCAGCCCCCGGGGTGCATAGCTTCGAATATTTCGGCCGGGTGAATTTCGAATGAGTTGCCATCCATCATGGGCGTTGCGCAATTTGCGAAGCCCGCATTTTGGATGCAAGTCGCATTTGGGATAAATTTACATTGTCTGAAAGGCATGTTGAACGAGGAGGTATCGAATGCGCGCTGAAATCAAAAGGTTGATCATGCTGCTGGCCCTGGCCGGGGGCGCGGCAAGCGCCACGGACCGCTACGTGGCGACCAATAGCCCGGATCCAGTTTCACCCTTCACCAACTGGGCGAACGCGGCCACGAATATTCAGAATGCCATAGACATCGCGTCGGTTGGCGATACGGTCTGGGTGTCCAACGGCGTTTACGATACCGGGACCAAAACGGCGACAATCAGGAACTCGCCGGAACCTTTCCGGATTGCGCTGACCAAGGCCATCACCGTCAGGAGCGCCAACAACGACCCGGCCGGGACGATCATTGCCGGCCAGACCGCGCCGGACGTCAAATGCGTCGGCATGGTGTCGAGTTCCACCCTGGTCGGCTTCACGATTTACAATGGCCGGTCCAGCACGAACGGGTGGTATGGCGCGGGGGTTCTGGGGAACGCGGATAAAACCGCGGTGGTATCCAACTGCATTATCAGCGCATGCTCGAACGGGTATTATGGCGGCGGGGCGCAGAGCGTGACGCTGTATGACTGTCTGGTTTCGAATAATTATGCGCCGTACGGCGGCGGCGGCTTGCGTTACGGGGTGGCGTATAACTCCATATTTACAGGCAATTCCAACCAGGCGCTGGAAGAATGCACCGCGTATAATTGCCTGATAGCCGGCAATTTCGGCAATGGCGGAGTCGGGGCGCGCTACAGCACGCTGTACAATTGCACGATTGTCTCCAACACGGCCAACTCGTTGGCCGGGGGAACGTTCCGCAGCACCAATTACAACTGCATTTCATGGGACAATAATCTAGCGGATTATCAACCCCTGGCTTACCACAGTTGCGGGGTGGGATACACCAACGGCGGGTCGGTTTACGGCAACATTGACGGCAATCCGCTGTTCAAGGCAGCCGGCGCCTTTAATTAGAGCCCGTCCCGAAGTTAGGAACGCCCTGTAAACAAAGGTTAAATTGTAATTCAGGACATGATATAAGACGCGAAAATCGGTCGAAAGCCGTAAAAACGCATCTTATAATTCATGGCGCGCAACGCGCCGTTCAACCCGCCGGGCTCTTTTCCTTATTATTCAGGCTCCCTGTCTTTGACAAGACAAGCTTGATCGGGTCGTGATGCTGCTTCAGCAAATCAATATTCAGGGCAGTCATCTCCTCGACAATGTCCAGTAATTTCCGGTAATTATCAGAACATGTCTTGGCAATTTGCTCGCGATCCTCGCCGAGATAAACGAGGCGTGTTTTTTGATTCTTTTTGGTCGAAAAGATGGGACGCTTGTAACGTCCGAGTCTGACGACGCTGCCGCGCATGATGGGACCTAATCGCGCTAATTGCCGATGCAGTTCTCTGAGACGCAAAACAGTTTGTTGAATATTTTTCACAAAATTGTTGTTGACAAATTGCTTCGTTATGATATGCTTGCGGGCATATTGAGTAAAAAGCGCGGCTCGCCGCCGAATACAACGAGGGCAATATATGCAAAAAATGAATTATCAGCAACATTTAAGTCCGGCCTTGCAGGTAATTGTCGGCAATGCCGACTATCGCGAAAGACGCTTGATTCTGGAGCGGATCGACCGGGAGCTTATGGTTACAGGACTGGAGAACCGGTTTGTGGATCAAAGAATCAACATGGCTGAAGCGCACGGAGATTTAAGCGCGCGGCAATTACAGAATGTCATTAAACATGCGATCCGAGCGTTGCGCTGCACACTGGCCAGATTGCTGTTGGGTGATGACTTGCGCGGGATGGCGGTGAGCTTGGCCGAGAGCACCCTGTTGCAATGGTTTTGCCGGATTAATGAAATTGACGTGATCAAGATCCCATCGAAAAGCACCTTGCAACGGTATGAGAACATGATTACGCCGCAAGAGCTCAAGGAATTGAACAAGATGTTGATCCGGTATGTTGCCGATGCAGACGGCGCACAAAATGTTGAACTGGAACATGAGGTTGATTTGGACAGGTTTTTTATCGACAGCACCTGCATGCCGACCAATATTCATTTTCCGGTGGACTGGACACTGTTGCGGGATGGAGCGGGAACTTTGCTGGCGGCAATTATTTTGATTCGGAAACGCGGGCTCAAACACCGGATAATGCCACCGGCCATGCTCATGCGACGGATGAACGTGTTATGCATGGAGATGACTTTTGCGCGGCGCAGAAAGGATAGCGCCAAGGCCAGAAAAATGATTCTGCGCAAGCTGAAAAAACTTACAAAGGTGATTCGCAAACATGGAGAGTGTTATTACGATCTTTTACACGCGCGCTGGTCCGAAACGGATTGGACTCGGCGGCAGGCAGAACAGGTCTTGAAGCGTATGCGCAACGTGCTTGATCAACTGCCGGAGGCGATGCGCCAGGCGCATGAAAGAATTATCGGCGCGCGACCAGTGGCAAACGCGGAAAAAATCCTCAGTCTCTACGAGCCGGATGTTCATGTGATTATGCGTGGCAAGGCGAATGCCGAAGTGGAATTCGGTAATACCTTGCTACTTTGCGAACAGGCGCAGGGTTTAATTGCGGATTATAAACTGTTCAAGCAACAAGCTCCGGCTGATTCCCGGTTGCTGCCCAACTGTGCCGCCCGGTTGAAAAAGGATTTGGCCGGATTACTTCCGCACGGTGATTTCAAAATCTCCATGGCCGGCGATCGCGGCTATGACAGCGGCGATAATCAAAAACACCTGACTGACCTAAAATGGTTTAATGCCGTGGCGGCAAGAGACCCTTTGCAGTTGCAACGGCAACGGGAAAAGTCGCGTTTTGTGAAAGAGCAAACTCGCCGGGCGCAGACCGAAGGCCGCATTGGCATCATCAAAATTAATTTCATCGGCAATCCGATTCCGACTAAAGGCTTTGCCGGGCGCTCCTTGCGGGTCGCCTGGGCCGTGCTGGCGCACAACCTCTGGGTTATCGCGCGTCTACCTGAAAAACAGGCCAAAGAAATAGCCGCTTGATGTTAAAAAGCCTCTGCGTTTTCTTTACCCTGGACGGAGTCTGTTCAAAATTGGCCACGCTTCTCTAATCTGCCATCTTTAGTATAATATTTTTTCGTCTGAACAATTTTCTGTCCATCAGCCGGAGGAATCGGTATCATACTTTTCAGTTTTCCCAGCTTTTGGGACAAGCCCTAATTATCGTCTGACCCGGGAATCACCCTGCATCAACGCCGGGTCCAACCAGAATTGGATGGCGGACGCCATGGACCTGGATGGCAATCCGCGGATCGTCGCCATTTTCGGGACCAATGTTGACATGGGCGCTTTTGAATACTTCGTCCGGCAAGGCACCTTGTTTCGCGTCCATTGATGCGGTTGCAGGCGGCGGCCGGCCGTGAAAATGCTTGAGCGCTTCCAACTTGCCGGAACGGCATCCGCGGCGGACCGGGCAGCAATCGCCCGGGCGGCATCCGCCGGCCGGATCCTGCACGCTAACCTTGCGGCGCCCCGGATTGGATTGGGCCAGGGACAACATCCGCGGCGGGGGCGGTCTTTCTGGTCAACAGGGACACTACTATCAGCGCCAGCAGGCTCAAGGGGATGGAAATAATCCCCGGGTTGTTCAGCCCGATGGGCGCGGCGGAGCGGGCCAGTCCGTAGCGTTCAAACATGTCCGGCGAAACCAGGATCAAGCCCACCGAGGAGATGATGCCGGTAATGATGGAAGCGGTAATGCCCCGCTTGGTTGTGCCTTTCCAGAAAAGCATCATGACCATTGCCGGCAGATTGGCGGAAGCTGCCACGGCGAATGCCCATCCCACCAGGTAGGAGACGTTCATTCCCCGGTAAACTATGCCCAGGAACATCGCCAGGCAGCCGATGACAATGGCGGCGATTTTGCCGGCGCGGACCTTACCCCGGTCCGTCAGGTGCATGTTGAAAAAACGGTCCATCAGGTCGTGCGCCACCG
>CAYXEK010000013.1:55641-62549 GCA_964463985.1 uncultured Verrucomicrobiota bacterium | reverse complement strand
TGTTAATTTTCATAACATTTACCTGTTTGTTTGCCGCCAGATCAGTTCCAGGATTTTGCGCAGCGCGGACATGCTCCGGGCTGCCTGGCCGGTGACTTCGCCGTGGGACAACTTTGCCGACTGCAGTCCGGCGGCCGGGTTGGTGATGCAGGAAATACCCAGCACCCGCATCCCAAGCGCATGCGCCAGCATGGCCTCGGGCACCGTGGACATGCCGACGGCATCCGCCCCCCAGGCGCGGTACATCCGAACTTCCGCGGGGGTTTCGTAGCTGGGTCCGCTGACGGCCAGGTAAATTCCCGGGGCGGCTGTCATTTTTTCCGATGCGGCGGCTTCCAGGGCGGTGGCGCGCAAATGCGGATCGTACACGGCGGTTTGATCGGTGAAAAATTCGCCGGATTCTTCGGGCAGTCTGGCGGCAAGCGGGTTGGCGCCCATGGCGTTGATGTGGTCTGACAGGACCATCAGCGCGCCCGGCGGGAGGTCCGCGCGCAAACCGCCGGCGGCATTGGTCAGCACAATCCATTCCACGCCCATCTGCCGGCAGATGCGCACGGGCAGCAAGACAGGTTCCCAGCCGGCGTTTTCGTACCAGTGTCGCCGGCCCTGGAACACCAGGGTTTCCACGCCGGCGCAATCGCCCCAGGTCAGCCGGCCCGCATGGCCGTGCACGGTGGCCGCGCCGAGGCCGGGGATATCGCGGTAGGATATTTCGCCCCGGACGGCGAAAATGTCCGCCGCTTCGCCCCAGCCGGACCCCAGGATCAGGGCCGCGCGCGGCCGCGCGCCGGGAAAAGATTTGGATACGGCATGGTGCGGATTGTCATGCATATTATCGCTCATCTGAGTCAGTTTCAAAAGTCTAGGACGACGTGGAAGTCGTCCCTCCAAAATGCAAAATCACCCCGTTTTTGGAGGGTCGGGTTACACCCCGACCTTTTTGATAGGACTTTTGCAATTGGCTCATCTATATCCAGTCGTTAATCAAGGCCGGCCGCTCCGGCGGCGATTCCGCCATTTCAAAAGCCTGTTCGGCCAGCGGCGCCGCGGCGTCCAACCGGGCCTGGCTGGCGGCATGCAGTTCGACCAGCGGCGCGCCGACATCCAGCTTTTCGCCGATTTTTCTTATGCCGGTGATGCCGGCAGCAGGATCCACGGCGTCTTCGACGCGCGTCCTTCCGGCGCCGAGCGCCACGCAGGCCTTGCCGAGCAGTCCGGCATCCACCCGGCCGACATACCCGGCGCGCGGCGCGGCGATGATTTGCCGCACGGCCGCTTGAGGCAAAGCCTTGGCGCTCTGTCCTTCTTCGAAAACCTGTGGATTGCCGCCGTGCAGTTCCACCATGCGCTGGAATTTGTCCCAGGCGGCGCCGGAGGCCAGCAATGACGCGGCGCGTTTCCGCGCCGCTGATACATCGTGAAAGATTGCGCCCAGGCACAACATGCGCGCGCATAATTCGATTGTCAATTGCCGGACGTCTTCCGGTCCCCGTCCGCGCAAAACTTCCGCGGCTTCCGCGACTTCCGGCGCATTGCCGGCGGCGCGTCCCAGCGGCTGGTTCATGTCGGTTATAAGCGCGCGGCATGGCAGGCCAAGTTCGCCGGCCGTCTCCTTTAAACGTTCCGCCAGTTGGCGGGCGGATGGGTAATCCGTCATGAACGCGCCCCGGCCCCACTTGACATCCAGCACCAGACCATCCAGGCCGGCGGCCAATTTCTTGCTGAGAATGCTGGCGACGATCAGCGGTATGGACGGCACCGTGCCGGTGACGTCGCGCAGGCCGTAGAGGCGCTTGTCGGCCGGCGCAATGGATGCGGACTGGCTGATAATTGAGCAGCCGCAGCGGCGCAGTACCTGCTTGAATTCCGCGGCATCCAGTCCGGCGCGATAGCCGGGTATGGATTCCAGCTTGTCAATCGTGCCCCCGGTGGCGCCCAGTCCGCGCCCGGCGATCATGGGCACAATCAGCCCGGCTGCCGCCGCCAGCGGGGCCAGGACCAGGGAAATCTTGTCGCCGACGCCCCCGGTGGAGTGTTTGTCTATTTTCGGCCCAGGCAAATCGGAAAAATCCATGGTAGCGCCGGTCTGTTGCATGCCGGATGTCAGCGCCGCCGTTTCCGCGGGAGTCATGCCGCGGAAATAGATGGCCATTGCCAGCGCCGCCATCTGGTAATCCGGCACATTGCCGACGGCATATTCCCGGATGATCCGGCGTATTTCCGCCGCCGGCAATTCCCGGCCGTCGCGCTTGTTTTCAATGGTCCATTGAATGGGGGTTGATTCACGGTCGTTCATCGGGGTGGGTCCGTCCGGCGGCATCATTCCGGCAAGGCGTATGCAATCTGGCGCCGTGCCTTGAAACGCACGGCGGCGCGGTAGCCGGCAGCGCGCGCCGCCGCCAGCGCGGCGGGGAAGGCGTATCCCACTTCAGCCGGCGTATGCGCGTCAGAGCCGAAACAAATCGGAATACCGCGCGCGCGCGCCATTTCCAGCAGGCAGGGCGCGGGATACATTTCCCCCACCGGCTTGCGCAGTCCGGCGGTGTTGATTTCAATCGCCATGCCCGCCGCGCGGATGCGGTCCAGCGCCGGCGCCGCCATGGCGCGGACGGCGGTTTCGGGCGGGCGGAAACCGAATTTTTTCGGCAGGTCCAGGTGGGCGGCAATGTCAAACAGGCGCGTGTCGGCCATTTCGCCGACCAGTTGGAAATAACGGCTCCAGGCGCGCTCCACTCCCGCGCTTTCCCAGAGATGGCGTTCGTCGGGATTGTCAAAAGCCCAATCGCCGATGTAATGCACGGAGCCCAGGATCATGTCGAAGGATTGGCGCGGCAACCAGGTCCGGAGGAATTCCACGCCGGCGGGATAATAATCGGCTTCAATGCCGAAACCAACCGCCGGCGGCTTTTGGTTTTGAATTGCGGCAATCATGCGGCGGTATGCCGGGAAATCATCCAGCGCCATGCGGTACTTGGAGTCGTAGCCGTCCGGCGCCGGGGCATGGTCGGAAAAGCACAATGCCGGCATGCCCAGCCGGGCGGCATGGAGCTTGTATTCTTCCGGGGCGCCGCTGGCATGCTTGCACAACGGCGTGTGGATGTGATAATCGGGTAGAGCGATGGACATGGGCGGCTTTCTTATCCGGCGTTGTCGCCCAGGCTGATGCCAAGCCGGCGGGCGGTCTTGATCCAGTCATGATCCGGCGGCACCTGCTTGATCCGGCCGGCGACCTTTTCGAGCGGAACCGCAACGCTGGCGCCCCCCCGGATGCCGACCATGACGTTGAATTTCCCGCGGGAAATCAATTCCGCCGCCTTGGCGCCAAGCTGGGAACAGAGCAGGCGGTCAGCCGGCGAAGGCGTGCCGCCGCGCTGCACATGGCCCAGGGAAGTTACGCGCACTTCCATGTTGGCGAGTTGCTGCAGTTGGCGGGCCAATCGGCTGGCCAGGGGCTCGGCGGCGGGCGCGACATCGGAGTCGTCGCCGGCGCCGCGGACGCGCTGGCGCGCGGCGGCGCGCGCCACTGCGCCTTCGGCCAGGGCGATGATGGAAAATCGCTTGCCGGCGCGGCGCCGTTCCAGGAGATGCTCGGCGATGCATTTCAGGTCGTAGGGGATTTCCGGGATCATGATCACGTCGGCGCCGCCGGCGATGCCGGCGCCCAGCGCCAGCCAGCCGGCATTATGCCCCATCAGTTCGCAGACGATCATGCGGTGGTGGCTGCTGGCGGTGGTATGCAACCGGTCAATGGCTTCCGTGGCGATGCCCAGGGCGGTGTCGTATCCGAAGGTGACGTCGGTTTCCGCCACATCATTGTCAATCGTCTTGGGCAGCGTGACTACAGGCAAACCGCCATTTTCCTGGATTTGCAGCGCGTTTTTCTGGGTGCCGCCGCCGCCCAGGCAGACCAGGCATTCAATACCCATGCGCCGGGCATTCTGTGCAGCGGTGGCGGTCATGTCGCGGCTCTTGCCGTCAATCTTCATCTTGTGCGGCTTGTCGCGGCTGGTGCCAAGGATTGTTCCTCCGTGCGTCAGGATTCCGCTGACCGCCTGGTTATCCAGCGGGATGGACCGGTTCTCCACCAGGCCGCGGAATCCGTCCAGGATGCCGATCACCCGCATGTCAAAGTGGTTGATCGCCGCCTTGGCCACGGCGCGGATGGCGGCATTCAACCCCGGGCAATCTCCGCCGGCGGTCAGAATGCCGATGCATTTGATTTTTGTTTTTTTCCCCAAGTCGTGCTCGCGGATTTGTTTCATTGTCCGAGCCAATGCCCGCCGCGGCGCGCCAGAATGTGGGCGGAACCGGGGCGCAGCGAATTATTGGCCCAGTCGTAAGGGGTGCGCCCCAGGTTGTCCGTTGCGCCAAGATTGGCGCCGCAGCGCATCAGGGCTTTGACGGTGTTGGGGCAGCCGATGAAGGCGGCCCAGTGAAGGGGGGTCAGACCGCGGTCGTTGGTGCGGGCTTCGAGGTCTGCGCCCCACCCGGCCAGCAGCGCCACCATTTCCGGATGGTTGTGCTGGGCCGCCAGGTGCAACGGGGTCAAGCCGTCCCGGTCGTGCGCGTCAATTTCAGCGCCTTCCCGCAAGAGCATGATCGCCATGTCTGCATGTCCGCGGGCGGCGGCAAGATGCAATGCCGTGGCGCCGGTTTTATTGCGCTGGTTGACTTTGGCGCCGGCGTCCAGCAACAATTGGGCGGCAGCATGGCGGTTGTTGCGGGCGGCAAAATGCAAGCACGCCATGCCGGTGTAAGGATCGCAGATATTCACATCGCCGCCGGCCTGGCAGTATTTGCGGACGGCCTCGTTGTCGGCATAGCTCAAAGACTGCATGAATTTTTCCGTCGAACTCGCCGGGGGGGTCTTTTCGGCGGAGATGATTGCCTCGTTTGCCGGCGCGGCGTGCGCCAGGGCCAAAGCCAGCGCGGCGTAAATAAAGGGAATGCGCATGTTGTTTCTCCTGGAATTTCCGGCAGTGCCGGCGCTGGAATGTCCGCGCCGCGCCCTGCTGATCTGATTTTTCTTATAACATACGCCCTCCCGGGTTCACAAGCATTTTTTCTGCCGAAAATACTTGAAGCCGCTGCGGGATATGATACACTTACCCACCATTTTTACCGGGGGCTGGCATGGATCGAATGCCGATTCCGGCCGCTGCCGCAGGTAGTCAAGGGGTGCCGCACGATGTACAACCAAGTTCCCGCACATGTTGATTTTCCCGCGCAGGAACGCCAATTGCTGGCCGAATGGGATCAGCAACGCATTTTCGAGAAATCCCTGGCACGCTCCCGGCGGGAAATGGTGTTTTATGACGGCCCTCCATTTCCGACCGGCGCGCCGCACTACGGAACCATTTTTGTCTCCATCCTCAAGGATGCCATGGCGCGGTTTTTCACGATGTCCGGCTGGTCGGTGCCGCGGCGCTGGGGCTGGGATTGCCACGGGTTGCCGATCGAAAATGCCGTCGAAAAACAACTGGGCATCAAAGATAAAACGGAAATCGAAACGCGTTATGGCGTCGCCTCTTTCAACGATGCCTGCCGGAATCTGGTGGCTGACTGCAATGCGGCCTGGGCGGAGTACATCCGCAAGATCGGTCGCTGGGTGGATTACGAACATGCCTACCGCACGCTGGATGCGGATTACATGGAATCCGTGCTGTGGGTCTTCAAGCAGGCGTACGAGCGCGGTTTGATTTACCGCGATTACCGCGTTACCCCGTATTGCTATCATTGCGAAACGGCCTTGTCCATATCCGATACCCGCGAATCCGATTCCACCCGGCCGCGCCAGGACCCGGAAATCCTGGTGGCTTTCAAGGCCGGGGATGACCTGGAGGGGCGCCCGACTTACTACCTGGCCTGGACCACCACACCCTGGACCTTGCCGTCCAACCTTGCGCTGGCGGTCGGCCCGGATTACCAGTACGCTGCTTTCGAACACGAAGGCCGGATGCTGGTGATGGCCGAAGCGCTCCTGCCGCAGTGGTCCGGCGTGTTTGGCGAACAGCCCCGCATCGCGGCCCGGTTCGCCGGCAAGGACCTGGTCGGCCGTCGTTATCACCCCCTGTTTCCTTACTTCCAGTATCAGGCGCAGAAGGGTGCATTCCGCATTCTGCCGGCGGACTTCGTGACGCTGACGGACGGGGTAGGCATTGTGCATTGCGCGCCGGCATTCGGCGAGGAGGACTACTGGCTCTGCAAGCGCCATGGCGTGGGCGTGAGCAACCCCGTGGACGCCCGCGGATGTTTTACGGAAGAAGTGCCTGATTTCGCCGGCCGCAATGTGCATGACTGCAACCGGGATATCATCCGGCGGCTCAAGGAACAGGGGCGCCTGCTGGCGCACCGCACCCTGGAACATAACTACCCGCATTGCTGGCGCTGCCGCACCCCGTTGATTTACCGGGCCATGGATGCCTGGTATTTTGCCGTTGAAAAAATCAAGCCGGACCTGCTGCGCCTGAACGAAACCATTCACTGGGTGCCGGAACACGTGCAACATGGCCGTTTCGGAAAATGGCTCGAAGGCGCCCGGGATTGGAACATCTCCCGTTCGCGGTACTGGGGCACGCCCATCCCGGTCTGGGTTTGCGAAAATCGCGCCTGCGGCCGGCGGTTGGTGCTGGGATCGCGCGCTGAAATTGCGGCTGCCGCCGGCCATGCAATCCAGGACCTGCACAAGGAACATCTCGACCAGGTCGTTCCCGTCTGCCCGGATTGCGGCGGAAGGATGCGCCGGGTGCCGGAAGTGCTGGATTGCTGGTTTGAATCGGGCGCCATGCCTTTCGGTCAATGCCATTATCCGTTTGAAAACCGGGAATGGTTTGAAACGCATTTCCCCGCCGATTTCATCATTGAGTATCCCGGTCAAATACGAGGGTGGTTTTATTACCTGCATGTCC
>CAYXEK010000013.1:0-55541 GCA_964463985.1 uncultured Verrucomicrobiota bacterium | reverse complement strand
TTCATCATTGAGTATCCCGGTCAAATACGAGGGTGGTTTTATTACCTGCATGTCCTGGGCGTGGCGCTGCTGGGACGCGCCGCCTTCAAGAACTGCCTGGTGCACGGCACACTGCTGGCGGCGGACGGGACCAAGATTTCCAAGTCGCGCAAAAATTTCACCGACCCGATGGAATTGATAGATAAGCACGGCGCGGATGCCTTGCGTCTGTATCTGCTGAACTCTCACGCCGTGGCGATGGAAGACATGAATTTCAAGGATGCCGGAGTGCCCGAACAGGCGCGCCGGGTGCTGCTGCCGCTTTGGAATGTGTACGCGTTCTTTGTTACTTATGCCAATATTGACGGCTACCGCGGCGTTTCCGGCGGTATGCCCCGACCGGAGCATCCGCTGGACCGATGGATCCTGGCAGTGTTGCAGGATGCGGCGCGCCGGGTGACGGATGCCTACCGGAGTTTTTACCTGAATCATGCCTTGGCGCCGCTGCTCGACTTCCTGGATGACCTGACCAACTGGTATGTCCGCCAGTCGCGGGAACGGTTCTGGGGCGGCGGGTTGACGCCCGACAAGCGCGGCGCCTACGATACGCTGTATTATGTCCTGGTGACCACCGTCAAACTGCTGGCGCCGGCGGCCCCGTTCCTGACGGATGCGATTTACCGCAATCTAACCGGCGAGGAATCCGTACACCTGGCCGATTGGCCCGCCGTCCCGGTGGAATACGCCAACGCGGACCTGGTGGAAGAAACGCGCATCGCCCGGCTGGTGGTTTCCCTGGGACTGGCGCTGCGCCAACAACTCGGCATTCGGGTGCGCCAGCCGCTGGCCGCCCTTACCGTGGCGGCGCCTCCAGCCATGCTGGCGCGCCTGACGCCGGCGCAGCGGGAAGTAGTCGCCCACGAACTGAACGTCAAAAAAATCGTCATCCTGCGCGACTATACCGAGTTGGCGGAATTGCGCGCGGCCCCCGACGCCCGCAGCATCGGCCCGCGCTGGGGCCGCGCCACCCAACGCATCATCCGCGCCGCCAAGGCCGGCCAGGTGCGCGAGGCGGGAGATCAGATTGTGGTTTTCGACGGCGCTGAGGAATGGGCGCTGGATCGCGGCGAGGTGGCAATCAGCTATGTCGGCCGCGACGGCGCCGAAGTGATGGCCGACCGCGGGGTGCTGGTGGCTTTGGACCGCCGGCTGACTCCCGCGCTGGTGGAGGAAGGAATGGCGAATGAATTGAACCGTTTGATCCAGGACCTGCGCAAAACCGCCGGATACGCCGTCAGCGACCGCATCCAGTTGGCGCTGGAAGGGCCGCTGGCCCCGCCCTGGCGGACACGTCTGGCGGAACTGGCGCTGGCGGAAATGAATGATATCCCCGGCGGCGCAGCGGATGCCGAGGCCGTTGAGGAAATCGGCGGCCACAAGTTCCGCGTGGCCGTGCGCCGTGTGTGAAGCCGGTTGCTTTGCGCGCAAGTTGGTGGTATAATATAAGTTTAAATTCAGCGAGGAACATGATATGGCAAAAAAAGTTATGCGGCAGAAACCCAAGGTGAAACCAGTCCGGAAGGCGGTTAAAAAAGCGACGGCCAGGGCCGCGTCCGCCTCTGGAAAGAAAAGCGTCCCGGCCGCCGGGAAAAAAGCCGCCCAGCCCAAGCCCGCGGCCAAGCCGCGGCGCAAAACTCCGGATTACAGCGGCATGCGCGAAGCCCTGCTCCGGTTGCGCGAGCGGATTACCGGCCAGATTAATTTCCTGGCGACCGACAATCTCAACCGCACGCAGAACGACGCGGAAATTAATTTTCGTTCCGAGGAACAGGGCACGGACAACTACGACCGCGATTTCGCCCTGACCCGCGTCAGTTCCGGCCAGGACATAGTTTTTGAAATAGACGAAGCGCTCAACCGTCTGGCCATCGGCACCTACGGCATGTGCGAAAGCTGCGGCTGCGTTATCGAAAAATCGCGCATGATGGCCCTGCCGTATTCGCGCATGTGCGTCGCCTGCCAGTCGCGGTCCGAGGTGGACCGGAAGCGCCTGCGGGCGGCGGATGTTGCGGCGCTGTATGCCGCCAACGACAAAAACCAGCCCGAAACTCCGGCGGAGGATGAGTGATTACCGTGGCGCTGGCGCTGGCCGTGGCCGGGCTGGATCAATGGACCAAGCACCTGGTGCAGGCGCGCCTGCTGCTGGGCGAGGCGGCGGAAATCTGGCCTGGCTTTTTCAGCTTGACGCATGTCCGCAATACCGGCGCGGTCTGGGGAACATTTCAGCATCAAAATGCCTGGCTGGCGCTTTTTTCCGCGGCGGCCCTGGCGGTGATCGCCTGTTTTTACCGCTGGCTGGTGGACGCGCGCGGAGTGCACCGCCTGGCGCTGGGATTGATGGTAGGCGGTGTAATGGGTAATTTGATTGACCGCATCCGCCTGGGATGGGTGGTGGACTTCCTCGATTTTTCATGGCGACGGCACCACTGGCCTGCCTTCAACCTGGCGGATGCGGCCATCTTTCTGGGCGTCGCGATTTATTTGATTTCAGCCTGGCGGGGCGGCCGTGATCCGGCCCCGACCGAAGGTTGAACCGGCCGGAGGTTTTATTTCACCGGCAGATTACGCGCAACGGGAAGCCAAGGTGTGCCAGGCATATTTTTTAACGGGCTGCACGGCCTCAGGCAAATCCGCCGTGGCGCATTGGCTGGCGCGGCGCATGGGCGCCGCCATTCTATCGGCCGATTCCATGCTGCTGTACCGCGGGATGGATATCGGCACCGCCAAGCCTTCGCCGGAAGAACGCGCGGCAGTGCCCTACGCCGGGATTGACCTGGCCGCCCCGGGCGAGCCGTTCAATCTCAGCCTGTTTTTCCGGGCCGCTTCCGCGGCCGTCCGGCGCGCGGCGGAACTCCAACAGCCTTTGATCGTTGTCGGCGGCACGGGATTGTATCTCCAGTCCCTGTTGCAGGGACTGTTTTGCCGCCCGCCGCCCGACCCGGCCTGGCGGGCGGAGGCGGATGAAATTCTGCGCGCCGGCGGCGCGGCGGCCCTGGCGGCGCGCCTGCGTGAACTAGATCCCGAACGCTGGGCGCGTCTTCAGGATCCATGCAATCCGCGCCGGCTGGTGCGGGCGCTGGAACTGGCGCGCGCCTCGGCCGCCGAGCCGGCAGCGCCGCCGCCGCCGCCGGCTATTCCGGGCTTGCGCTTGCCGCCGGACCAGTTGCAGGAAGCGATCGCGGCGCGCGCGCGGGCCATGTTTGATGCCGGTCTGCTGGATGAAACGCGCCGCCTGCTGGCTGCCGGCCTGGCGGCAGCGCCGACGGCCGGGCAGGCCATCGGTTATGCCGAGGCCTTGGCATGTTTGCGCGGCGATTGCACGCCGGCGCAGGCTTTGGCGCGCGTGATTGTGCGGACCCGGCAACTGGCCAAGAAACAGATGACCTGGTTCCGCCATAAGTTGCGCGTGGATTGGCTGGAAATTGACCGGGACATGCCGGTGGCGCAGCGCGCCGAACTGGTGCGCGAATACTGGGAACAGCGCGGGCCGGTCGCTATCCAGGCGGGAAGATGAATGAATATTTTTGATTTTGACGGATTTTCAGCATATCATGTCTGCTTTGCCGGTGTTTTCTCCGGAAACCGAATCGAACGAGGACGTTTATGAGCATTCATGCCACAGCGGTAGTCAGTCCGCAGGCGGAATTGGGCGCCGATGTTACGGTTGGCCCGATGGCGGTCATTGAAGCCGGCGCAATCATCGGGAAAGGCACGAGCATCGGCCCGCATGCGGTGATCATGCGGCATACAGTCCTGGGCGCGGGATGCCGCGTACATGCCCATGCCGTGCTGGGCGATCTGCCGCAGGACGTGGCGTTCGGCGGCCGGGAAAGTTACGCGCGGATCGGCGATGGCTGCGTAATCCGCGAAGGAGTAACCGTGCATCGCGGAACCAAGCCCGGCACCGCGACGGAAATCGGCCGCGAATGTTTCCTGATGGCCAATAGCCATGTCGGACATAATGCCCGTCTGGCCGACCGCGTAATTCTGGCCAATGGCGTCTTGCTGGCCGGTTACGCTGAGATTGGCGCCCGCGCGTTTATCAGCGGCAATTGCCTGATCCACCAATTTGTACGCGTCGGGCGCCTGGCAATGCTTGGCGGCGGTTCCGCCATCACCAAGGATGCGCCGCCTTTCTGCACAATTTACACCCTGCATCTTAACCAGGTGGCCGGGTTGAATGTCGTCGGCTTGCGCCGCGCCGGCATGCCGCCGGCGGAACGTCTGACAGTGAAAAAGGCATTCCATTTGCTGTACTTGTCAGGTCTGAATGTAAAACAGGCCATTGCTGCCATCCGCAGCGAGTTCCCTGACGGGCCGGCGCGGGAGTTGGCCGATTTCGCGGAAAATTCCCGGCGCGGCCTCTGCCGCCACCGCCATGGCCGCGGCGATGCGGATGAGGATGCCGGGGCGGAATTCTGAATTTTTCACTGGCGTCCCATAGGGGACTCCAAGGCTGCAGGTTATTGGGAGGGAAGGTATGCGATATGCATTGGCGGTAATGACCGCGGCATTTTCTGCGGCATGCGCCGGCCTGGCCGGACGGCTCAATTTGATTGTTTGATTTATGCATATCTTAACCGATAAAACCGGCTTTATCTTCGACATGGACGGGGTGGTCTACCAGGGGAACCGGCTGATCCCCGGGGTGAAAGCCGTGGTCGAGTGGCTGGCGGACGCCGGGAAACATTTTCTGTTTCTGACCAACAGCAGCGAGCGCACTCCGCGCGAGTTGCGCGACAAGCTGGCGCGCATGGGGATGGATATCGCCGTCGAACATTTTTACACCAGCGCGCTGGCCACGGCGGCTTTCCTGGCCGCGCAGCATCCCGGCGCCACCGCGTTCGTCATCGGCGAGGCGGGACTCCTGAACGCGCTCTACGGGGCGGGCATCGCCATGAACAACGTTGATCCCGATTACGTGGTGGTAGGCGAAAGCCACAGCTACACTTACGAGCGCCTCTGCCAGGCGGTGGCCTTTGTCCGCCGCGGCGCGAAATTGATCGGCACCAATCCGGACCTGACGGGGCCGGTGGAAAACGGGGTGATCCCCGCCACCGGCTCCCTGATGGCGCCGATCGAACTGGCCACCGGCGGCAAGGCTTATTATGTCGGCAAGCCCAACCCCCTGATGATGCGCCATGCCCTGAAACGACTGGGCGTCCGGCGCGAAGACACGGTTATTTTCGGCGACCGGATGGATACCGATATCGTCGCCGGCATCGAGGCGGAAATTGAAACCGCGCTCGTGCTGACCGGCGTGACAAGCCGGGCGGATCTGGCGCGTTTCGCCTACCGCCCGAATCACATCCTGGACAGCGTCGCCGATATCCTGCGCTGTAGCCATACAAAAGAGGCATAACAAGATGACCGGACGTGAACGCCTGGAAGCCGTGTTGCACAAGCGGCCCAAGGACCGCTTGTCCTGGACCACGCTCGTGGACAATGCCACGCTGGCCTTGCTGCCGGACGGGCAGCGCGGCCACGGCGGCATTGATTTTTACAAGCAGATAGGCTGCGATATTTTCCTGCTGAACGGCTGGAACACGCCTTTTGCGTTCAAATCGCCTTCATTGCATTGGCCGGATTTCGTGGAAATCCGCCATGAACGCGAAGGCTCCCGGCATACCACCCGCTGGCGGACTCCCCGCGGCGTCCTGACCGGGATATGGGAAGGCTCGCATCCCGTCAAATTCCCGGTGGATTCCCTGGAGGCGGTGCAGGTTTACCGGTCCATGTGGGAAGGCGCGGTATACACGGCGCATGACGATTCCGCCGCCCTGGCGGCATTGAACGCGTTGATCGGGGAAAACGGCGTGGTCACCCGTTTCTGGGGACCGTCCGTCATTCCGCGCCTGCTGGAATTGGACATGGGGACGGAGAATTTTTATTACCTGCTGGCCGATCATCCTGCAGAAGTCCACGGTTTGATCCAGGCCATGCATCAGCGCGAACTGCAGGCCTTTGACATCCTGGCCTGCACGCCCTGCGATTCCGTGACGCTGGTCGAAAACACCAGCACGTATTACATCAGCCCTGAAATATACCGCCGGTACAACATGCCGCACCAGCGCGATTTCGTGAACACGGTGAAGGGGAACGGCAAAATTGCCCTGCTGCACATGTGCGGGCATGTGCATGGCATCCTGGATTTGATCAAGGAAACCCGTTGCGACGGCATCCATGCGCTGACTCCGCCGCCCACCGGGAATACGCCCTGGGAGGACGCCCTGGATGTGCTGGGCGATAATTTAATCATCATCGGCTGCCTGGATCCCACGCTCTTTGCCGCCGGCCGGCTGGATGAAATTCCGGCCGCCCTGGACCGCTTGTTGACCCCCCGGATCAGGCAGGCGAACTTTGTCCTGTGCCCGTTTGCGGACGGCATAGCGGTGCCGCCTGAGCGGTTTCATGCCGTCGGCCGGTGGATGCGGGAAAACGGCCAGGGCCTTGCCGGTCTGCCCTAAAAACCGAAAATTTAAAATAAGGCGGAATCCGGCAAAGCCGGACGAAGGTGGTGATTTGAAAAATTTTCCCCCTTGTTCCTGCCTTGTTCTGCCTTCTGTTCAATAAAACCAGCAATATCCCCTCTTATTCCGCTTTCTGTTTTAAAAATCCGAATTGCCTCTGACCGCAAACCTGCCCTGCATGCCACGGGCTTCTTCCGCTGGTAATTAGCGTTGACTGCCATGCGCGGTTTTTGTATCTTGAATTTCAGTTGTGCCGGCCCGCCAGGCGTGCCTGTGCGACCTTGGAGGGATGGCAGAGTCCGGTTGAATGCGCATGACTCGAAATCATGTGTGCTCGCAAGGGCACCGGGGGTTCAAATCCCTCTCCCTCCGCCATGCATTGATTAATTCGCTTGCGGCCCAGGGAGTAGCGTCGTGCAAGGAGATCAAATGGCAACGATTGAAATTGACGAAATCATGAAAATCCTGCCGCATCGCTACCCGATGCTGCTGGTGGACCGCGTGCTGGAATGCGACGACCGTGAGCGCATCGTGGCCCTGAAAAACATCACCATCAACGAACCTTTTTTCACCGGGCACTTCCCCGGTCGTCCGATCATGCCGGGCGTGCTGCAGCTTGAAGCCATGGCCCAGGCCGGCGGCATCCTCCTCAGCCGGCAGACGGGCATCAAGGGCCAGGTCCCGCTTTTCATGGCGATTGATAAGGCCCGCTTCCGGCGGCCGGTCCTGCCCGGCGACGCGCTCCGTATTGAAGTGACCATGCTGAACCGCCGCGCCCGCGTGGTGCGTGTACAGGGCCGGGTGCTGGTGGATGGACAACTGGCTTCCGAGGCGGAACTGATGTTCATGTTTACACTGGAAAAGGCCGGGGCATGACTCAGATTCATCCCACTGCGGTGATTGAAGCCGGCGCGGAACTGGATTCCGGCGTGGATGTCGGCGCCTATGCGATCGTCGGGCCCCATGTCCGGCTGGGCGCGCGGACGCGCGTCATGCCGCACGTTTTCCTGGACGGGCATACGACCATCGGTCCGGATTGCGTCATCTTCCCGTTCGCCAGCATCGGCTCGCAGACGCAGGACCTGAAATTCCAGGGCGGAAAAACCTTCGTGGAAATCGGCGCGCGCACGACGCTGCGGGAGTATGTTACGGTCAACTCCGGCACCAACGAGGGCGACGTGACGCGGGTGGGCGAGGGGTGCCATATCATGGCCTATTCGCATGTGGCGCATCAATGCACCGTGGGCAACGGTGTGATCATCTCCAATGCCGGCACCCTGGCCGGCCATGTGACGGTTGAGGATTTCGCCGTGATCGGCGGCTTGTGCGGCGTGCACCAGTTTGTGCGCATCGGACGTATGTCCATCATGGGCGGCTGTTCCAAAGCCACGCAGGATATCCCGCCGTACATGATGGCCGACGGCAATCCCGCGACGGTGCATGGAGTCAATGCCGTCGGTCTCCAGCGGCGCGGCGTGTCCGAAGAGGCGCGCCAGCATCTGAAAATGGTTTACCGGATTTTATACCGCGAAAATCTCAACACGCGCCAGGCATTGGAAAAAATCAGGCAAAACGCGCCGATGACGCCGGAAGTGCAGCACCTGTTGGCGTTTGTCGAGGCTTCGGAACGGGGGATTGCCCGCTGATGCATCGTTTTTTTTACATGCCGCATGTCTGCCTTGCCGCGGCTTGCTGCCTGCTGCCGCTGTCGCGCGCCGAGACGCCGCCGGTAGCGCCCGCCGCCGGCAGGGAGGGCACTTTCGTCAATTTCAATTTCGACCAGGTGGACGTGCGTTTCCTGGTCAAACTGGCGGGCGACATCACCGGCCGGCGGTTCGTGGTGGACCCCGCGGTGGAAGGCAAGGTGACGGTGGTGACCCCCGCGCAAATCCCCGCCGCGGAAGTTTACCCGCTGCTGCTGACCGTGCTCGAAGCCGCGGGTTACGCGGTGCTGGAGCAGGATGGCGTCTGCCGGGTGGTGGCGCGGGCGCCGCGCCCCATCCCCGCGGCGCCGGTGCTGGCGCCGGGTGCGGAGCCTGCCGGCGGCGCCCTTGTGACCAAGGTCATCAAGCTTGAACATGTCGGCGCCGCGGAACTGCGCCGCATGCTCGAGCCGATGGTGGATGGAGGCAAGAGCGGCGCGCTGGCGGCGCTGGAAACCACCAACCACCTGGTGGTGACCGATACGGCGGACAACATTCGCCGCCTGGAAGCCGTCATCGCCCAGATTGACCAGCCGGGCGCCGCGCGCGTGACCGAACTTTATACCCTGCAACACGCGGTCGCACGCAACATGGCGGACGAATTGAACCAGGCGATCAGCGGACTTCGCGCCCGGGCCGATACCGAGGGGGAGCGTATCCGGCAGCGCCTGGCGCACAGCGAAGGCGTGGGCGCGGCGTTGTCCGACGCCGTGGTAGTGGCCGCGCCGCATTCCAACAGCCTGATCCTTGCCGGCACCCCGGCGCAGGTCGCCGAAATCAGGGATTTGATTGCCCGCCTGGACGTGGAACCCCAGGCGGTCAGCGGCCATTTGCAGGCGATTTTTTTGAAGTACCTTTCGGCGGAAGACGCCGCCAAGAGCCTGACCGCGCTGCTGGCGCGCAATGCCGAGAAAAACGCCGAGCGCGCTGTCATCGCCATCGAGGCCAACCTGGCCAACAACGCGCTGATGGTGGATGCCGCTCCGCAGGATTTTGAAATGGTGCGGCAGCTAGTTGAAAAACTGGACCTGCCGCCGCCCCAGGTGCTGGTGGAAGTCATGATCGCCGAATTGACCATCGGCGACGGCCATGATTACGGCGCGGAATTCCTTTCCTCCGCCTCGCCGGGACAGGATTCGACGGTCATTGTCGGAGGGTCCCGCGTCAATGAGGGCGAGGATCAGCTTTTGGCGGAAGTAGTGCAGGGCGTGGTGCCGCAGGGACTGACTTTCGGCCTGGCCAATGGCAGTTACACCGACGCCAACGGCAATGTCGTGCCGCGTTTTCCCTTCCTGATGAATGTCAACGCCCTGAAATACGAATCGAATTTCAAAATTCTGTCCAACGTGCCGTTATGGGCGCAGAACAACCAGGAAGCCAGCGTCACCATCGGCAAAAACATTCCCATCCTGAAATCCACCATTGAAGGCGGGTCCGGCACGGCGCGCGACGTGATCGAAAACATTGACCGGATTGACGTGGGGATCAAGTTGAAGGTGACGCCCCAGGTCAATCCGGACGGCGAGGTGTGCATGCGCCTCAATCCCAGCATTGAAGCCATTCTTGAATCCACCACTGACGGCAAGGCTTTCACGCCGACGATCGCCCGCCGGGAGGTGACCACCACCTTGACCGTGCCCAGCGGGGAAACGATTGTGATCAGCGGGCTGATCCGGGAAGACAATGTGGAAAAGGAACGGCGGGTGCCGTTCCTGGGGGCGATCCCGCTGCTGGGCTGGATTTTCCGGCATTCGGTGAAAGCGGTCGAACGCACCAACCTGCTGATATTTGTCACGCCGAGCGTGGCGCGCACCCGCGAGGAAGCCGCCGCCCTGACCGGCCGCTGGCGGGAAAAGGCTGTGGGCGACGCCGTGCCGCCCGCCGTGTCGCTGCCGCCCGCCGCGCCGGCGGAATAATGCTTGCCGCCGGGAGCTTTGCGCTTGACATGCCAACGGCTATCCTGATATCCATTCAGCTTGTTATCGAGGGGATTTTGAGGATGAAACTGTCTTGCGCGCTTCGCAGACGACGCCCACGGAAAGGTTATATATGACTTGGCGCCAATTGTTGCCCACCGCGGTTACGCTATCCGCTATGCTCTGCGGTTTTTTCAGCATGTTGCTGGCCCTGGAAGGCGAAGAGCACTTCATGCTCTCCGCGCAATTCATCATGCTGGCGATGATCCTGGACGGATTGGACGGCAACCTTGCGCGGCGCATCAAGGGCACCAGCCCGTTCGGCGCCGAGTTGGATACATATGTGGACATGACCGCTTTCGGCCTGGCTCCGGCGATACTGATCTACCAGGTATCGCTTCAATCATTCATCGGCTGGCGCGTCCTGATGACGGCCATGGTCGTGCTGTCCGGCGTCATCCGGCTGGCGCGTTTCAAGGTAAAGGATCCCCTGCGCGGCCAGGGCGGTTATTGCGGATTACCCATCACGGCCAGCGCCGGTTGGGTGGCGATTTTTGTCTTTCTCGAAAAAACCGGCGTTCTGGGAGAATATTTCCAGTTGCGGCAGGGGCCGGTGGCGCTGGTCTTCCTGACGGGCGTGGTGGCGATGATTACCTTGCAGGTCTCGAACGTGCATTATCCCAAGCCGACCAAGGCCCTGGGGATTTTCGTGCCATGCGCCGCGCTGGTGGCGATGCTGTTTTTGCGCGATCTGCGCCTGGCGCCGGCGGCGGCGCTGATTATGTTGATGCTGGGAGTGGTGTATGTGGTTTTGGGGCCGATGTTTGTAAGCTTGCGCAAGAGGCGGAATTATGAAGCAACCTGATGACCCGCCGGCCGTCCCGCTGGCGGGACTGCTCGACCACCTGGCCGAGCATGTCGCGGATTTGCAGGAATGCGGGATCAGGGAAATCTATTGCGCCCGGCGGCGGACGCCGCCCCCCGCGCCGCAAACTGCCCCGGAAATTGCTCCGGCGCCGGCGCCGGCGGACGATGATGCCGCGGCCGCGCTGGCCAGGCTGGCGGCGGAAATCGCCCGCTGCGACCGTTGCCCTCTCCATCGAACCCGGCATAATACCGTGCCCGGGCAGGGTAATGTCCACCCCGAGTTGATGTTTGTCGGCGAAGCGCCGGGAGAGGATGAAGACTTGCAGGGTGTGGCTTTTATCGGACGTGCCGGCCAATTGCTCACGCGCATGATCGAGGCCATGGGCTTTACGCGCGACCAGGTATTTATCGGCAACATCCTCAAGTGCCGGCCGCCCCATAACCGCAAGCCGGAACCGTCGGAGATGCAGGTCTGCCTGCCTTTCCTCCGCTCGCAGATTGAGGTGTTGCGCCCCAAGGTCATTGTCGCGCTTGGCGCCACCGCGGTGGAGGGATTGCTGCAGCCGGGACCGGAATTCCGGATCAGCCGCGCCCGCGGTCATTGGTTGGAATTCAACGGCATTCCACTCATGCCGACTTACCATCCTTCCTACCTGCTGCGCAATCCCGCCGCTAAAAAAGACGTCTGGATTGATATGCAGGAAGTGCTGCGGCGGCTGGGACGCCAACCGCCGCCGCGCGCCGCTTGATTGTGGGGTAAACGCATGCGGATTATGGTGGCTTGCGGCGGTACCGGCGGTCATATTTTCCCCGGGTTGGCGGCGGCCGGCGCGCTGCGCGGCCGCGGCGCCGATGTGATTGTTTTGCTGGCAGGCAAAAATGTCGAACACACCGCGCTGGCCGGATGGGACGGGCCGGTTTTAACTGTGCCGGCCCGCGGCTTGAGCGGACGCAATCCGGGCGCGGCGCTGGCGGCGGCCTGGCGCATGTTGCAAGCCTGCCGCCGCTGGCGCAGTTTGATGCGCGCCGCTCCGCCGGATGCTTTGCTGGCGATGGGCAGCTACGCGTCCGGCGGACCGGTCCTGGCTGCGCGCTCCCTGGGCGTCCCGGTGGTGCTGCACGAGGCGAACGTCATTCCCGGCCGGGCGGTGCGCTGGCTGGCGCGCTGGGCCCGGGCGGTTGCATTGGGCTTCGATGAGGCGCGCGCGCATTTGCGCCATCCGCGGCTGGAACTGACCGGCATTCCACTGCGTCCGCGCACGGCGGATGTTCCGCCGGACCCGCAATTGGAAACGCTTGCGCCGGAAATTTTCACCCTGCTGGTCATGGGCGGCAGCGCCGGCGCCCGCCGATTGAACGAAATGGCGCCCGCCGCCGTACGGCAACTCTGGCAGCAGGGCCGCCGGCTGCAGGTGATTCACCTTGCGGGCGCCGCGAATGCGTCCGGAGTTGCGGGACTTTACCGTCAGAATATCGGACTGCGGGCGGTTGTTTATCCATTTTTGCACGATATGCCGCAGGCGTATTGCCGGGCAACCCTGGCAGTTTGCCGCGCGGGAGCGGCAACTTGCGCCGAATTGCTGCAATTTGCCGTGCCGGCGCTGCTCGTGCCGTATCCTTACGCCGTTAACGGGCACCAGGCAGCCAATGCGGCGGCAATGCATGAATACGGCGCCGCGGACATGCTGCTGGAGTCTGCCGCCACCAGCGCCGGACTGGCGGATTATATCGTCCGGGCCATGGACCAGCCGGAGCGCCTGCAACGGATGCGCGCGGCAGCCGCCGCGCATGCCTTGCCGGATGCCGCAGCACGTGTGGCGGACCTGGTGCTAAGTGTCGCCCGGCATGCCGGACCGGGCTGACTCGGGAAAAGCAATGGAAGATTGCTGCAATCAGAATCGCAATGCAGGCCTGCTGGCGCGCCTGCTGGCGCAACCCCGCGGGCATGTGCATTGCCTGGGCGTTTGCGGCGTCGGCATGGCCGGCCTGGCTTTCCAGTTGCGGCGCGATGGTTGGCAAGTCAGCGGCTGCGATGCCGGCCGGGGCGCCCGCATGTCCGATTGGCTGGAGGAGCAGGGCGTGCATGTTTTCGCGGGACACTCCGCCGCGCACCTGGACGGCGTGGACTGGGTGATTCGCAGCACCGCCGTGCCGGCGGCGCTGCCTGAATTACGTGCGGCGCAGGCGGCGGGTCTGCCGGTTTTTCAGCGCGGTACGGTCCTGGCCGCCTGGTTGCGGAACTGGACTTCCGCGGCGGTCTGCGGGACCCACGGCAAAACCACAACTTCGGCCATGCTGACGCAAATACTCCGGCAGTGCGGCCTGGCGCCGGCATGGTGCATCGGCGGCGATTGTCCCGCCCTTGATGGCGTCGCCGGCCGGGGAAATGGCGCGCGGATTTGCGTGGTCGAAGCCGATGAAAGCGACGGGACGCTTGCGGAGTATGCTCCGGATGTCACGGTTTTGACCAACGTGGAGTTTGATCATGCCGAGCATTATAACGGCATGGAAGATTTGCGCCGGTGTTTTGCCGCGGTGCTGGCGAACACCCGCGGCCGCGTGATTTACTGCGCCGACGACCCTGAAGCGGCAGCCCTGGGCGGCGCCGTATCCGGAGCCATCGGTTACGGTTTTTCCGACGGCGCGGCTGTGCGCGGCAGCCATTTGCGGGATGACGGCCAATCCATCCGGATGCAATTGCGCGCGTTGGATGCGCCGCCGGTGGACCTGGCGCTGCCGGTGGCGGGACGCCATAACGCGTTGAATGCCCTGGCCGCCTGCGCCGCCGCCCAGGCGCTGGGTTGCGCTCCGGATAATGCGGCGCGCGCCCTGGCGGGTTTTGTGCCGGTACGCCGGCGTTTCGAAACGGTTGCGGCCGGCCGCGGCATCCGCGTGTTTTCGGATTACGCACATCATCCCACGGAAATCAAGGCCGCCGTGAATATGTTTTCCCTGTTGCCGCGGCCACCAGACGCCCCGGGCGAGAGCCGCCGCCGACGCCTGGCGGTGTTTCAACCGCATCGTTATACCCGCACCCGCGCTCTGGCGGAGGCTTTCCCCGGGGCATTTGCCGGTGTGGACGAATTGCTCCTGGCGCCGGTTTATGCGGCATCCGAGACGGCTGAAGAAGGGGGCACGGTTTGGGATTTGTATGCCGCTTTCCGAAAGTCTCCAGCGGGTCCGCCGCGGGTAATGGCGGCGGAATTGCCAGAGATATGGGATTACCTGCGGCGCATCCTGGCGCCCGGCGACGATTTGCTGGTGGCGGGGGCAGGCGATGTGGAGCGCCTGGCAGGATGGGCAGCGGAGGCATTGCCTCCCGGACGGCCGCTATCCGAATTGAATCCTTTGTCCCGTTGGCGGGCCGAACTGGCGGAAATGGAACTGAGCGCCGCCACGCGCTGGCAGGTATGGCAGCCCCTGTCGGCCGGCACCACCTGGCGCGTGGGCGGACCGGCGGATATCCTCATGGATGCGGGCAGCCTGCCGGATGCGGCCGCGGCATTGCGCTGGGCTGCCCGCCGGGGGATTCCGGTAACCTTCCTCGGCGCCGGCAGCAATGTGCTGGTCAGCGACTTGGGCGTTCGCGGGATGGTATTGCGCCTGGCGGGCGATGATTTCCGGCGGATAAGCCGGTTGGGGCCGGATAGGTTGCAGGCGGGAGCCGGTGTGCGTCTGGCGGAATTGACTTCCTGGTGCGCGGCGCAAGGATTGGGCGGCTTGGAATTTCTGCACGGGATACCCGGCACGCTGGGCGGCGCCTTGCGAATGAACGCCGGGGCCTGGGGCGGGGAAATCGGGACGCATGTGCTCTCGGCGCAGTGTCTGGACCGTAACGGCGCAGCCAATGATCTGCCGGCCGCCGGGTTGGGATTTGAATACCGGACCTGCCGGGGTCTGGAAGCGCGGCTGGCAGTCGGGGCGGTCTTGCAGGTCGAGCCCGCCGAGCCAGCGGCCATCCGCCGGCGTTTGTCGGCAATCGGCGCACGCCGCCGCAAAATGCAATGGGGGGCTTCGGCTGGATCGGTGTTCCGGAATCCGCCGGGAGATTATGCCGGCCGCCTGCTGGAGGCCGCCGGCTGCAAGCGCCTGGCGGTAGGCGGCGCCCGCGTGTCGGCAATCCATGCCAACGTGATTACCGCGGAAGCCGGGGGAACTGCGGGAGACATCCGGGCGTTGATCGAAATCATGAAAAAAAGAGTGTATTCCGGTTTTAATATTGAGCTTGTACCCGAGATAGTATACTGTGATTGATATGGGAGCTACAATAGCGGTTTTGATGGGTGGTTTTTCAAAGGAACGCGAAGTGTCGCTGCGTTCCGGCAAGGCCGTTGCGCGCGGCCTGCGCCAGGCCGGCTACCAGGTTGCCGAGGTGGATGTCACCGGCCCGGACTTTGCCTTGCCCGAGGACTTGCAGGCGGTATTCATCGCGTTGCATGGAGAGTACGGCGAGGATGGCGCCGTGCAGGAACGGCTGGAAGCGCTGGGATTGCCCTACACCGGTTCCGGTCCAACCGCCAGCCGGCTGGCCTTCGACAAGATTCTTTCCAAGCAAGTTATGCTGGCCAACGGGTTGCCGACCCCGGATTACGAGGTGCTCCGGCCCGGGGGGCGGCGGACCATGCGCCTGCCGGCGGTGGTTAAACCGCCGCGCCAGGGATCGAGTTTCGGCGTCCACCGGGTGTTGCGGGAGTCCGAGTGGCCGGCCGCACTGGAAGAAGCTTTGATTTATAACGGCGAGGTCATAGTCGAGAAGTTCATCCCGGGACGCGAATTGACGGTGGGGATTGTGGGCGGACAGGCCCTGCCGGCGGTTGAAATCCGGGCGCCCGACAGCAACTACGATTACCGCGCCAAGTATACCCAGGGAGTGACGGAATACCTGGCGCCCGCTCCGCTGCCGGAATCCATCGGCCGGCGCTGCCGGGACCTGGCCATGCAGACTTTTCAGGCGCTGGGCGGACGCGGGTTCGGCCGGGTGGATTTCCGGATGCGCGAAGACGGGGATTTATTCGTGCTGGAGTTGAACACCATTCCCGGTTTTACCGAAACCAGTCTCCTGCCCAAGGCCGCCGCTGCGGCGGGAATGCCGTTTGCGGATTTATGCCGGCAGATCACGGAATTGGCGCTGGCCGGTATGCCGGCGCCGGTTGAATGAAATGATGGAGCATGGCGGCGATGTTTTATAACCGGAGCAAAAAATCAGGCAGAGACCGGCGTGCCGCGCGGCGGCGCGCGGCGCCGGAACGGCCTTCGATCCTGGAAGTTAAAATGCGGCGCAGCGGCGGACAATCCTGGAATTGGCGGAAGGCTGTCGCTGTTGCAGTTTCAGCGCTGGCGCTCGGCGCCGGCCTGGCGGTTATCTGGATGACTTTTCAGATGATCAGCGGCGCGTTGTTCTGGGAAAATCGCTTTTTTGCCGTCCGCGACATCCGCGTGGAATGCCCCGGGATTGAAGTGGCGCGGGCGGATATTCTGGCGTTTTTGCCGTTTCGCGCCGGCGACAACCTTTTCGCCGCCGCCTTGCCTGACGCCCGCCGCGTGTTGCTTGCGAAACTCCCGAAACTCAAGGATGTGGAATTATCGCGCCGCCTGCCCAGCCAGCTGGTGGTGCGGGCGCGGGAGCGAACTGCTTTAGCGCGCTTGAAAATGGAAGGTTATACCCTGGCCCTGGACGGTGAAGGGCGGGTGATGGGCGGCGTGGACGCCGCTCGCTGGCTGCCTTTGATCGCCGGGCATGAACTGGCGAGCGCGCGGCCGGGCATGAACCTTGCCGGCACGCGGGTGATGTTGGCGCTGGACGTTTTAAGCGTCTGCAAGGACACGGCCGCGGGGCGCTACGTAACGGTTGTGAGGGTTGATTTGCGCGCGCCGGATGAATTGAATCTGCTGCTGGCCGACGGTACGGAAGTCCGCCTGGCATGGCGGCAGATGCAGACGCGTTCAAGCTTGGCGCGCCAGTATCTGGAGCAGAAATTGCTGCGCCTGGCGGATATCAAGCGCCAGGGCCGCGCATTCAAAACTTTGGATATGACGCTGGAAAATAATTTTCCGGCTTTGCCGGATCAGTAGCAATGGAGTGGTTATGTCGTTTCCGCCAATCGTGGCGTTGGAAATCGGTACATCGAAAATTTGCGCGCTGGTGGGCGAAGCGCGCGAAGACGGCAACATCCTCGTCACAGGGTTGGGCCAGTGTCCATCCTGCGGCGTCCGCAAGGGCATCGTCGTTGACCTGGAAAAAGCTGCAGAATGCGTCCGTTTGGCCGTGCGCGGCGCCGAGGAAAGCGGCGGGGTGGATATTCGCGCGGTAAACCTGGTGGTCGCGGGCGGGCATATTCAAAGCACGGTCAATCCCGGCAGCGTGCCGGTGTTTGACGCGTTGCGCGGCGTGACGGAAGATGATGTCAATGAGGTGATGCATATCGCCCGCACGATCAACCTTCCGCATGATCGCGAGGTGCTGCACTCCATTGCCCAGAAATACACGGTGGACAGCCAGGCCGGAATCGTCAACCCGGAAAAGATGCAGGGCAGCCGCCTGTCGCTTGACATGTTGATTGTGCACGGCTTGCGGAACCTGCTCAGCCAGTTTGTCAAGGCGGCGCAATCCGTCGGCCTGGAAGTTGCCGACATCGCCTGCAGCGGCCTTTGCTCGGCGCTGGCCACGTTGACGCCGGAACAGAAGGAATGCGGGGCGCTGGTCATAGACCTGGGCGCCGGCACCAGCAGTTACCTGGTGTACCATGACGGCATCATCGCCGATGTCGGCGTGCTGGCGGTGGGCGGCGATCACGTAACCAACGACATTGCCCTGGGTTTCAATCTGCCGATGAAGCGGGCCGAAGCTTTGAAAAAGGAGTCCGGCACGGCGCAACTGCTGCATTCCGGGGCCCCGTTCCAGCGGATCACGATTCATGCGGAAGGCGGGTTTGCCGCCTGCTCCATATCTGCCGCTGATCTTTACACCATTATCAACGCCCGGGTGGCCGAGTTGTTTGAAATTATACGGCGCAATCTGGATGTCCGGGGTCTTTTGCAGGGGCTGGGCGCAGGGGCGGTGCTCGCCGGCGGCGGCGCGCATTTGAAGGGCATTGCCGGCGTGGCCGAGCGCGTGTTTGACCTGCCTTGTTCCATCGGCAAACCGAAGAATTTCAGCGGTATGGCCAATGCCTACGAAGGGCCGGAATATGCCGCTCCGCTGGGCATGATTCGTTATGCAATCAAAAACGCGAGCCGCGCGCCGGCGCCGGGTTTTTGGGAGAAAATGGCGCGCTGGATGGGACGGTGAAGCATGGATACGCCGGCCATGTTAATTGTCGGAGCGGGGGACTGCGGCTGCGAGGCCTTGCTGGCGCTGGCCGCCGCCTGGCCGGAACATCCCCCTTTGCTGGCCGTCAACACGGAAGCACGGGACCTGCCGGCGGATGCCGGCGTCCATTTCCTGCAGGTCGGCGAGCGGCATCTCCATGGAATGGGCGCGGGCGGCGATCCCCGCATGGGCCAGCGGGCCATGGAGGATGATTTGCCCGCCTTGCGGCCCTGGCTGGAAAATGCAAAACTGGTTTTGCTGACGGTGGGACTGGGCGGCGGAACCGGCACGGGCGCGGCTCCGCTGATCATGGCCGAAGCGCGCAAGTGCGGCGCTTTGACGCTGGCCCTGGCCATGCTGCCTTTCGACTGCGAAAGCCGCCGCCGCCAGGATCAGGCCGCGCAGGGGCTGCTGGCCTTGCAGGAGGCGGCGGACGGCGTCATCTGCCTGCCCAACCAGCGCCTGTTGTCCAGGGCGCCGGCCGACACCGCCCTGGGCAGCCTGTTCCATGATGCGCATGTTTTCTTGTTCGAATGCCTGCAGGCGCTTTGGCGCATGCTGGCGCGGCGCGGCGTGATCAACATTTCGTTTGCCGATCTGTGCGCCCTGGTGCGCGCCGGCAACGGACGCTGCCTGATGGCCTGCGCGGAAGCCGCGGGAGCAGACAAGGCGGAACAGGCAGCGACCGCCTTGCTGCGCCATCCGTTGCTGGACGGCGGCTCGGCTTTGCGCGCGTCGCGCGCTTTGCTGCTTAATGTCTCGGGCGGACCGGATTTGACCTTGCGGGAAGTGCAGCACATCGTCGCGCGCCTGGGAGATCATGGCGGAGCGGAAGCCCTGCTGATGACGGGCATGGTTTGCGACCCGGCGCTTGCCGGCAAGGTCTGGGCCATGGTGTTCCTGGCCGAGGATGCTAATCCCGCCGCATTGGCCGCGGCGGAAAAATCGGCGCTTACGGCCGCGCCGCGCAGGAAAGCCACGCAGCTGAGCTTGTTCGGCGCCAACCCCGCGGGCCGGTTCGAAGGCGTCGAGCCGACGATCATGGACAGCGAGAACCTGGATAAACCGACATTTATCCGGCGCGGCCTGCTGATTCAGAAAGTGCGCGATGCGTCAGGATGAACCCGGCGCTTGCCGGACCGCGCCGGGCAATGGATTGAACCGAATTTTGGTTTAAACGCCATGGAAAATGCCAGCATCCAGCTTTCAATCGTAGTTCCCGCCTATAATGAGGAGGCCCGCCTGGCGAGGATGCTGGACGCCTATCTGCCGTATTTCCAGCAAAGCTTTGGCGCGGCCTTTGAATTGCTGGTGGTGGTGAACGGATCGCGCGACGCCACGGAATCCGTGGCGCGCTCCTTTGCGCCCCGCTTCCCGCAGTTGCGTGTCATAGTGGAAGACCGCGCCATCGGCAAAGGCGGCGCGGTCATGCTGGGATTGGCGAACGCACGCGGCCGGTTGATCGGTTTTGTGGATGCCGACGGCGCGACTCCGCCGGCAGCCTTCCATGAACTGGTCCGCCGGATCGACGATGCCGGGGCCGTGATTGCTTCGCGCCGGCATCCCCGATCCCGGATCAGTCCGCGCCAGCCGCTGAGCCGGCGGGTTGCCTCGCTCATGTTTAACCGGTTCGTGAGGATTTTGTTCGGCTTGCGGATATCCGACACCCAGTGCGGCGCCAAGTTGATGACCCGCGCGGCCGGCCGGGCGGTATTGCCGGCGCTGGGCACTACCCGCTGGGCGTTCGACGTGGACCTCCTGTTCCAGTTGCGGCGCGCCGGCTTCACCTTCATCGAAGTCCCTACCGTCTGGCATGATGTTTCCGGTTCGCGCCTGAACATCCTCCGGGCTTCCCTGGAAATGTTCGTGGCCATGGTCCGCCTGCGCCTGATGTATTCGCCCCTGCGCTGGGTGGTGGATGTCTACGATCGCACGCTGGGCAAATGGATTCATCCCGATGATTTTAAGCGGTAAAAAGGCCTTGGTTACCGGCGGGTCGGCGCGCATCGGCCAGGCGCTTTGCCTGGCCTTGGCGGATGCCGGCTGTGATGTCTTGGTGCATTACCGGCGGTCGCGCCGCGCGGCCGAGGCCTTGGCCGCGCGCATCAGACGGCAGGGACGCCGGGCCGTGGCGCTGTCGGCCGATTTGACACGCCCAGCGGATTGCCGCCGCCTGATCGGCGCCGCCCGGCGCGCGCTGGGCGGCCTGGATATCCTCGTCAATAACGCCGCCGTCTTTTACCGGCGCGACCTGCGACATACCGGCGCCGCCGACCTGCGCGCGGCCTGGGAACTCAACCTGGCCGCACCCGTGCTGCTGATGCGTCACTTCGCTGCGCAAACCGGCGCCGGCCGGGTGGTGAACCTGCTGGACCAGCGCATAGAATCCAACCGTTCCGACTCCCTGGCGTATTCGCTTTCGAAAAAGGCCCTCGCAGCGGCGACTGCTGCGGCCGCCCTGGAACTGGCGCCGTCCTGCGCCGTTAATGCCGTTGCGCCCGGTCCGGTCCTGCTGCCGCGGCGCCGGACTGAGCGCGAACCGGCCGGCGCCATACCGCTGCGTCGCCGTCCGGTGCCGGAGGACATTGCCGCGGCGGTGCTTTTCCTGTTGACCAGTCCGGCCGTCACCGGCCAGGTGATTTTTGTGGATGGCGGCCAGCATTTGTTGGGATGATATGCTATACCGTGATTTGTTGCATCTTGAAGGTTTGATTCTGCATTGCCGGATCGGGGCAACCCCGGCGGAACGCCGACGCCCGCGCCGGCTGCTGGCGTCCGTGGCGCTGACCTGCGATCTGGCGCGGGCGGGGCGGTCGGATGATCTCGCGGATACAATTGATTACGCCGCGCTGGCGGCGCGCCTGCGCGCCGCCGCCCGCTCCCGCGGCTGGGTTCTGCTGGAATCGCTGGCACGCCGGCTGGCGGAGGAGTGCCTGGCGGAATGGCGCATATCGGAGGTCCGCGTGCTGCTGGCCAAGCCGCGGCCCTGCCGGCACCTGGGGCGCGCCGCCGTGGAAATAACGCGCAGGCGCCGCCCCCATCGCCCGGGAGGTTGACGGCATGTCCGATTCCACCCTGTTTTTCAACGGGAAAATATATCTCCTGGATGCGGCGGATACGGCGGCGTCATCTTTGCTGGCACGGGACGGCAAGGTGGCGGGTTTGAATTTATCGCCCCTGGAAGCGGCCGCCCTGCCGCCGGATGTGGCGCGGGTGGACCTGCAAGGCGCCGTGGCCTTGCCGGGATTGATTGACACGCATCTCCACCTGCCCACGCTGGGGGATGTCGCCCCGGCGGTGTTTTTATTCCAGGCGCGGTCGGTGGCGGAAATCCTGGAAGCGTTAAGCCGCCAGGCGGCCCACCGGCCGGACGGCGCGGTTGTGGGATACGGCTCTAATTTCCGGGCCGACTTGCTGCATGAAGGCCGGTTGCCGGCAGCGGCGGATTTGGATCGGGTGGCCGCGGACCGGCCGGTACTGCTGTTTGACGTCAACAAGGTCATCGTCAATTCCTTTGTGCTGGCGCAAATCCCGGCACCGGCCGCCGGAACGGCCGGCGCGGCGGATTATCGCCGCGGCCTGTTTTTCGGTCCGGCGCGCGGACTGGTGCCGGCGGAGTGCTGGAAGTTTTCCAGGGATGAACGGGTGCTGGAGGAAAATATCGCCGCGGGTTTGCGGATTTGCGCGGCCCAGGGCCTCACACGGGTCGTGAACGCCAATGTCAACCTGGAACAATTGCGGGTGCTGCGCCGGCTGAATGACCAGGGGCGGCTGCCATTGAA
Source organism: uncultured Verrucomicrobiota bacterium (assembly GCA_964463985.1). Lineage (GTDB taxonomy): Bacteria > Verrucomicrobiota > Kiritimatiellia > JAAZAB01 > JAAZAB01 > JAXGPF01. The sequence goes on along the minus strand of CAYXEK010000013.1, from coordinate 33,455 downwards.
AGTACAGGCGCTGATGTTCGGCGTGACGCCGGCGGAATTGGCGGCGCAGGGCGCCGCGCCCGGCAAGGTTGAAGGCCGGTTGTCTTTTGGGCCTGTCAAATATTTTTGGGACGGTTTTGTGATGCATAAGACCGCCTGGATGCATGCTCCGTATGCCAATGATCCGGAAAATTACGGCGCGCCGCGGCTGGCGCCGGCGGAATTCCGCAAGGTGTTGGCGGCGAATTTTGACGCCGGCTGGCCGGTGGCCGTGCATTGCACCGGCGACCGGGCGCTGGATGAGTTGGCGGGCATGCTGGAGGCGGAGCAATACCGCATGGCCGGCCTGCCGCGCAGCCACATCATTCACGCCTACTTTCCATCGCCGCGCGCCATGGAGATTTGCCGGCGGCTGGATGTCGGTTTGGCAGTGCAGCCGGGCTTCATGCGGTGTTGGGGGGATACGCTTTTCGAGTTCCTGGGCGCGGAACGCGCGCAAAGATTTCTGCCATTGCGCAGCCTGTTGCGCAGCGGCGTGAACATCGGCGGCGGGTCGGACGCTCCGGTCAACTGGCCGGATGCCCGCGCCGATATCGCCGCCGCCATCTCGCGCCGCACCGCCGGCGGCCAAATTTTAGGCGACACGGAAAATTTGTCTCCGGATGAAGCCATCAAACTTTACACCCATAACGCCGCCCAACTCGCCGGCTGGGAACACGAAGCGGGTTCGTTGGCCGCCGGAAAATGCGCCGATCTGACCGTTTTCGATCGGGATGTGCGGTCAGGCAATGCCGATGTAATCGCCGCATCCAGAATCTTGATGACGATCGTGGCCGGCGCGGCTGTTTATGCCGGCCGGTGACATGGGGAAGGACACGGGTCAGACGGTATAAATAAATACACGTTGACAAATGACGGGAATTTGCGACATTGGGCGCATGGCCAGCCAACGCAGAATTGAATATGCCTGGAAACTCTATCACATCATGGCCCGCGGGCATCGCCATGGAAACAATTTGTGCGCGATGATAAGGATCGCCATCCAATAAGGCGCGCACTGCCGAATATGCATAAAACTGCTGACTGACCCTGATCCGCCTGATACACTTCAAGCTGTGACGCAAAGGATTGTCATGACCGGATTGAATAAATTCGCGCCGCTGAATGAAGCCAGCGCCCTGCCAAAGTATGCCCAACTGCGCGATCGCCTGGAAGAGGCCATCCACAGCGGCGCCTATGCCGTGGGCGACAAGTTGTGCACGGAATCGGAATTGAAACAGCGCTACGGTTTGAGCACGGCCACCGTTACGCGCGCCCTGGCGGAATTGGAACGCTCCGGCCTGGTGGCGCGACGGAAAGGCGCAGGCACGTTCGTTGCCCCCGGAAAATCTCCGTCCCGGCCGTCACCCGAGCGCACCCTTTTGCTTTGCGGCCTGCCCGTGCTGTCGGATTTGAAGCGCACGGATGTCAGTTGGTTTGTTAGCTATGAGCTGCATCGCGGAGTAATCAACAACTACGACGGTCGGGTGCGGATGATCGGATATCCGGAACTGGCCGGACAACTGGCCGGCGTTCCGGCCGAATCCTGCAGTCTGATCATGCTTGATCCGCCGGCCGCCGCTGAGCAGCGGGCCCAAGCGGCCCGGGTGCCCTGGGTAGCGGTCCGGCCGCATGGAATTGTCGGCCAGGTTCCTCCGAATACCGTCGCCATTGACCGGTTGCGCGGCGTCGTGGAAGGGATGTCATACTTGATTCATCAACTTGGACACCGGGCGATTGCCTTGATCATTCCGCCGCAGGATACGCCGCGGCATTCCGAGCGGATGGCGGGTTATGCCATCGGCCTGCATACCTTTGGCATCCCCTACAACGAAAAGCTTGTGGCGTATGCGCCGTACGGCTTGCCCGAAAACGGCTCCAAGGCCATTCGCGAGTTGCGCAGACGGGCGGCGGCCTTTACCGCCGTGTTCGTCTCAACCGATGTCAAGGCCCTGGGCGCCATGGAAGCCCTGGAGCGGGACGGACTGCGTGTGCCGGCGGATGTTTCCGTGCTGGGGTTTGACGATGCCCCGGGCGCTGACATGGCCCGGCCGCCGTTGACTACCGTGCGGGTGCCGCGGTTAGAATTGGGCGCGGAGGCCGTGGCCATGCTCAAACGGCGGACGCAATCCGGCATAGCGGATGAGCCCGGCGTCGTTTTGCAAAGCCGGCTGGTCATCCGCGGCTCCTGCGGTCCGGCGCCGGCGGGATAAATGTTTTAGCAACCGCAAAGCGTGCGGTATTCCGGATCGGCGCCAGGGTACAGATGCCGAATACCGTTCGGCTACTACAGGTACCGCGCCGGCGCGTGCGTCATTCGACGCGTTCGGCGATGATTGCCAGCGCCATCGGGATCAGCCAGATTTGCGCGGCTTGAACGATGTTGTCAGGATAATCGCCCAGTCCGTACAAATGAATGTACAGCAGCATCAAGGCCGCGCAGCCCGGCCATAGCCGCGCGCCGAAGGTTGGTTCCCGGTAGATGCGCCGCGCCAGTTGCCAGGCCAGGATCAGCCAGGCCGCCATGTGCAGCGCCACGCCCGCCCAACCGAACTCAAAGAACAACTTCAGCCAGTAGTGGTGCGGATGGGGATAATAAAAGTCCGCCGGCGGCGGTTCGTTGCCATAATATATCCGGGTGAAATTGCGCTTGCCATAGCCGTGGCCGAACCACGGCCGCTGCCATGCCAGTTGCCAGGTGTGCTGCCAGACAATCTCGCGCTGGCTCAGGTTGCGCCGCAGGAATTCCTTGAACCGGCCGGCGGCCGGCGCGCCGGAGGAGGCGGCGGCATGCTCCGGCAGTGGGGGCGGGGGCGGAGCGATGCGCCGGTTTAACTTTTCCGCCTGCCACGCCAGCAGGACGCCCAGAAATGCCGCCGCCAGAACCCAGGCGATTTTGCGGCGCACTCCCGGCAGGAAGGCTCCCAGCGAGGCAGCGGTCAGAGCCAGTGCGGCCTGCGGTCCGCGGGATGCCAGCACGATCTGGTAGGCGATGGCGACGGCCATGCCGGCCAGGCAGGCGCGCGCCGGCCAGCGCCGTGTTGTGCGCCATTGCCGGAAGAAATAAAAATACGCCAGCGCGGCCAGTCCCGCCATCATGCTGGCGACATTGCTGTGATTCAGGATGAAAGGCTGGAAAGCATGGGCTCTGGCCATCAATTCCGGGCCCAGCCGGAAACTCAGCCGGACCAGATCGAATGCCAGCGTCAGCACCACCGCGTTGGCGCTGTAAAGCAAGGCGGCCTCCCGGCGCGGACGGGTGTTGAAAAGCACCGGAATGGCGAATGCGCCGGCGAAAATCTCCAGCAGCCCGGTAAAATCCCGGAACGAGGCCTGCGGCGCGCGGGAAAACGGCAGGGACAAGGCCACGTAAAGAGCCGTTGCGATGAAAGCCAGTCCCGCCGGCTGCCGCCATGCTTCCAATCCCCGGCCCGTGCGCCAGGCGGCATGCACGGCATATATCGCCGCTCCAAAAACGGCTATATCCTGGATGGCCTTCGATGAAAACGTCCAGATCAGCAAGGCCAGCGCCGTGCCGACGGCAGGTTTCAGGTATGTCCGCAGCTTTTTCATGCGTGTTTCAAGTTTTACGGTTGCAAGCCGGAACAAATTACAAAACTCACGTTTTGGAAGTTTTACGTTTTAAGGTTTTACGCTGGAAAACTTTTGAAAGCGACTCATTTATCCCGTTCGATCATCATCCGCGCCAGTTCGCGCAATGGGGCCGTATCGCCCGGCAGGCGCTGCAAGGCTTGCCGGGCGGCTGCGCCCAGTTGATTGGCGGTTTGGCGCGCGGACTCGATCCCGTGCACGGACACCCAGGTCATTTTGCCGCGCTGCGCGTCGCTGCCGGCCGCTTTGCCCAACTGCCCGGCATCCGCGGTGGCGTTCAGCAGGTCGTCCACAATTTGAAATGCCAGCCCTGCCTGCGCGCCATAGGCCGATAACGCCGCCAGGGCGGCTTCATCCGCCCCGCCGGCGATGGCACCCATGCGGACGGCGGCCCGGATCAGGTCGCCGGTCTTATGGCGGTGGATGAATTCCAGTTGGTCCGGATCGGCCGGCCGGCCTTCGGCCAGAATATCCGCCGCCTGGCCGGCAATCACTCCGCGGCTGCCGGCCGCCTGCGCCAGTTCCAGGCTGAGTTGGTTGGGATGATAGGGAGGCGGGGCGGCGGTTTCCGCCAGCCATTCGAAGGCCAGGGTCAGCAGGGCGTCGCCGGCCAGTATGGCCTGGGCTTCGCCGTACGCCACGTGGACGGTCGGCTTGCCGCGGCGTAGACGGTCATTGTCCATGGCCGGCAGGTCGTCATGGATCAGGGTATAAGTATGCAGCGCTTCCAGGGCCGCGCCCGGCAGCAGGGCCGCGCTGTCATCTCCGACCGCCGCGGCGGCCGCCAGGCAGAGCAGCGGGCGCAGGCGTTTGCCGCCGGAGAAAATGCTGTAGCGCATGGCGGCATGCAGTGGCTGAGGCGCAGTGTCGGCGGGCGGCAGCTTGTTTTCAAGAATGTTTTCGATGCGGCGGATTTGATCTTGGAAGTATTTTTGCATAGTCCGTACTGACGGCCGCAGACCTTTTTATCGCATGCCGCCGATCTTGATTGTAAATACGGTGTTGATTTGCTATTATAACCGTCAAATGGGCCAGGGAAAGGGAATTTTTTGAACAAAACATCCGGCATTCGCTGCGCACAATGCGGACATGTGAACCGGTTCGGCGTCCTCTTCTGCGAGGCTTGCCGCGCCCGGCTGAACCTGTCCGCGGAAAAGCCCGGATTGGAAACCGCGCCATCCGGGCGCCGCAGGATCGCAGCTTACCTGCTGCTGAGCGTGTTGTTTTTTACTACCGGAGTGGGAGTGCTGGCATTCTGGCCGATGGGCCAGGGGTATGTTCCCGGCAATCCGGCTGCCCTGCAGGCGTTTCGACAAAAACTGTGGACCTTGCGGAATACCGCCGAGCCGGTTCGGCAGAATTTTGCGGAGGCGGAGATTAATGCCGGATTAGCGGCGGCCCTGTCGCGTTTCCGCGCCCCCGGATCGCCATGGGATTTGCGTTTGAAAGCGGGCGGTGTTTCGGTCAAGCCCAACGGCGTGATCGTTTCCTACCTGGCGCAACTCGGGCCTTTGCCGGTGCGGCATTACCTGCTGGGACCGTTTAAACTATCCGGGCGCCTGATTTATGCGTATGTTGCGCCGGGTAAGTTTTCTCTGCGCCGCGCGTGGTTGGGGCATGTCTGTCTGCCCGGGCCGCTGGCGCGGCTGGCGGTTTGGCCGGCGCGGCCATTCTGGTTGGCGGTCAAGGAACAGCTTGCGCCCGGGCGCGCCCTGGCCTGGGACATTGCGGACGGCATGCTGGCGGCGCAGGTTACATCAACGTCAAACGCGGAATAAGGAAAGGCGGCGATCATGGCGGGATCCGACGGCAAACTGCAAACAACCGTAGGCGCAATCGCGCCCCTGGCGCTGGAATACACAGCCGGCGATGATTTGCGCCTCGACCTGCAACTGGCGGACGCGGATTGCATCGGCACGGCCGCCCATGTAGTCATGTTGTCGCGCATGCCCGTGCGTCCGCGCCTCTTCAGCCGCGCGGATGCGGCGCGGGTGGTCGCCGAACTGGGACGCATCCGGCGCCTTGCCGGCAAGGGCCGGTTCGCCATCACGATCGCCGACCAGGACGTGCACCTGGCCGTGGAGCGTGTTTTGACCGCGCGTTTGGGGGAACTGGGCCGGCGGGTGCATACCGGCCGCAGCCGCAACGACCAGGTGGCCGTTGATTTGCGGCTGTATGCCAAGGATCAAATGCTGTCCGCCATGGCGGAACTGCTGGACCTGGCGTCAGTCCTGGCGCGTTTCGCCCGGCGCAACCGCCTGGCGCCGATGGTGGGGCGCACGCACATGCAGCCGGCCATGCCCAGTTCCGTGGGCTTGTGGGCCGGAGCTTACGCCGAAGGTTTGCTGGATGATCTGGCGCTGCTGCGCAGCGCCTATGACCTCAACGACCAGTGCCCCCTGGGATCGGCGGCCGGCTACGGCGTGCCGCTCCCGCTCGACCGGCGGCTGACCGCGCGACTGCTGGGATTCGCCGCGCCTTGCCATAACGTGATGGCCGCCGCCAACGCCCGCGGCAAACTCGAATCGGTGATTCTGATGGCGTTGAGTCAGACCATGCTGACGCTTTCGCGCCTGGCCCAGGACCTGATGATTTTCACCATGCCGGAATTCGGTTATTTCCGGCTGCCGCCCGAGCTTTGCACGGGCAGCAGCATCATGCCCCAGAAGAACAATCCCGATATCCTGGAGTTGCTGCGCGCGCGCGCCGCCGGGGCGCTGGCGGACGCTTTCGGAGTGGCGGACATGGTCAAGGGCCTGCCCGGCGGCTATAACCGCGACTTGCAGGAGACCAAGGCGCCGTTCATGCGCGGATTCCAGACGGCCCGCGGCAGCCTGCGGATTATGCTGCCCATCATGGCCGGCCTGGCGGTGGACCTGCGGGCTTTGCGCGCCGGGTTCACGCCCGCTGTTTTTGCCGCGGACCGCGCCCTGGAATTAACCGGGCAGGGGATGGCTTTCCGCGATGCCTACCGGCATGTCAAGGACCGCCTGGCGGAATTGCGCGACGCCGACCCGGCAGCGGCGATTGCGCGCAAAACCCATCTGGGCGGCACAGCCGGCCTGGATTGGGGCGGGTTGCTCCGGCGGATCGCAAAGGAAAAGCTTGCCACGGCGCGGCAGCGGCGTTATTTTAAACGCAAGATTGACAAGTTAATGGCGTTGACTCATGGAATCGGCGATTGAAATTCAAGACCTGGCGGTGGAATTTCCCGTGCGGCATGGGCGCATGCGCGCGGTTGACGGGTTGAATCTCCGCGTGCCGCGCGGGCGGGTATTCGGCTTTATCGGCCCCAACGGCGCCGGTAAAACCACCACTGTCCATGCCCTGCTGGGGTTTATCGCCCCGACTGCCGGCACTGTGCGGGTTTTGGGCGAGGATGTGAGGCATGCCCTGGCGCGGCGGCGCATCGGCTACATGTCCGAGCGGCCCGAGATTTACCGGTTTCTCACCGGGCGCGAATTGCTGTGCATGATGGGACGATTATTTGAATTGCCGGCGGCGGAGGCGCGCCGCCGGGCGGATGCCCTGCTGGAACGCGTGGGGCTGGCCGGCGCGGCGCGGCGCCGGATAGCCGTTTATTCACGGGGCATGCTGCAGCGTCTCGGTCTGGCGCAGGCGTTGATCAATGATCCGGAACTGGTGATTCTCGACGAGCCGACCAGCGGGTTCGATCCGCCGGGACGCATCGAAGTCCGGCGGATCATGGAATATCTGCGCGCGCGCGGCTGCACGGTTTTCTTTTCATCGCATGAACTCTCGGAAGTTGAAAAAGTCTGCGATGGCGTTGGTATCATAATCCGGGGACGCCTGGCGGCGTCCGGCTCGGTCGCCGACCTGGCGCGTCCGGGCGAAAGCCTGGAGCAATATTTCATAAGGCTGCTGGCATGCGACAAATCCTGACCATCGCCCAGATTGTCTGGCTGGAAATGCTGCGGCGCAAGGATATTTACGTCCTGCTGATCCTGATGGCCGCCTTCCTGCTCGGCATGATTTCGCTGGATATTTTCGGACTGGGCGCCATGCCCGGTTACGTGAAGGAAATCGGCTTGCTGATGCTCTGGATTTGCGCCTGGTACCTGACCGTCAATTACGGCGCGCGCCAGCTGCCGCGCGAGGAAGCGGAAGGCACGATTTTCATCCTGCTGTCCAAACCGCTTTCCCGGTGGCAATTGCTGGCCGGCAAATGGCTTGGCGCCTGGCTGGGCGGCGTGGCCGCCAGCCTGTTGCTGTATGCCTTGCTGGCCGGCGTGGTGGCGCTGCGGGGCGGATTTTTCGCGCCGGCGATTTTTGTGCAGCACGGCTTGCTGCATGCCGCCCTGCTGTCGGTGCTGGCGGCGATGGGCATTCTCTTTTCCACCTGCATGAATTACGACGCCGCGGCGGCGCTGGCTTACGTCTGGAGCCTGGGCGCTTATTTCCTGGCGCCGCGCCTGCCGGAACTGGCGCTGCATGCCGCGGGCATCCGGCATGATTTGATCCTCGCGCTATACTTCGCTCTGCCGCACCTGGAATTGTTCGACATGCGCCTGCGGCTGGCCCATGACTGGCCGCCGGCGGAATGGGGCGCCTTCACCCTGATCCTGGCATACGGCGCGGTGGTGACAGGCTTGCTGCTGGCAATCGCCTGGCTGGTATACCGCAATAAACGGTTTTCACGCGCCGCGCGGATTTAAGACGGGGAGGGTGGGGCATGCGCACATCTAAGATGCATTCCCTGGTTTGGGTCGGCGCCTTGTGGGCGGCGGCCTTCAGTTTGGCTTGCCTGATTTTCATCCAATCCGGCAGCGCGGCGCCGGATGCTGCCCGCGGCGCCGGAACGCCGGCGCTCTTGCGATTGCTGGGCGGCAGCCGGACCGCCCTGGGCGGCCGTTTGTATCTCAAGGCGGACAATGTTTTCCATAAAGGGGTTTCGCGGCCGGCGCCCAGGGCTTTTCACGGGTGGTTCAGCGATCTGCACGACGCCATTGCGCCCCGGATGCAGCAACACCTGCAACCCGGCGCAATGCAGGAAGTGGCCCCCTGGCTCTACTTCGCCATCCGGATGGATCCGGGCAACGTGACGGCTTACGCTGTGGGAGCATTCTGGCTGGCCGAACAGCTTGGCCGGCCGGACCTGGCCATTGAGTTGCTGCGCGAAGCTTACCGCCACCATCCCCGCGATTACCGGGTTTTCCTGGAACAGGGCCGGCTTTGGCTGCGCCTGGGACGGCGTCCGGCCGCGGCCCGGGCGCTCGATGCCGGACTGCGTCTCTGGCCGCGTCCGTTGCCAGCCGAAGAGGACGATGCCCGCTTGGACTTGGCGCAAATGCGGATGTATCGCGCCGTGCTGGCCGAATTACAGGGCGAAACTGATCTGGCGGCGGAATTGTACGCGGGCATCCTGGCCGAATTCCCGGCGCGCTCCGGCACGCGCGCGCGCCTCGAATCCCTGCGCCGCGGCGAGCAGCCGCGGCCGCCGGCAGCGGACCTGCTGGATAACTTGCTTGCACACAACCGGCATATATGCCAACATGACCACGCCGGCGATACAGACCGCCACGGCGCGGTTGAACACGGCCACCAGCATGATTGATTTATGAGCCAATTTCAAAACTAACGTTTTGAAAGAATTCAGAATTCAGTAGTCAGAATTCAGAATAAAAGCAAGGTGTTTATGGTTAAGGTGTTATGTAGTTTTTTAATTCTGACTACTGAATACTGGCTACTGAATACTGCTTTCAAAAGCTGACTTTTGAAAGCAACTCTTATGTATTTTAAATATTACGGATTCAACGAAGCGCCTTTCAGCATCACGCCGGACCCCCGTTTTCTTTTCTTTACCCCGCGGCACCGCGAGGCGTTCGATCACCTGCTGTACGGCATTGAACACCGCAAGGGATTCATCGAGTTGACCGGCGAAGTCGGCGCCGGCAAAACCACCCTCTGCCGGGCCGTCCTTGCCAGGCTGGCCAGCACGATTCAGACGGCCATGGTGCTGAATCCCTGCCTGACGGAAAATCAACTGCTGCGGGCGATCCTGGCGGATTTCGGGTTGAGCACCAGGGGGCGCGACCGCCTGTCATATCTGGAATGCCTGAATGTTTTTCTGCTCGAACAGTTGCGCAACGGGAATAACGTGGCTTTGATTATTGACGAGGCGCAGGACCTGACGCCGGCGGTGCTGGAACAGGTGCGTTTGCTGTCCAACCTGGAGACGGACCAGCATAAATTACTCCAGATAGTTCTGTGCGGACAGCCCGAATTGAAACAGCGCCTGGCGGCGCCGGAATTGCGCCAGTTGCGCCAGCGCATCACTGTCCGTTACCATTTGCTGCCGCTGACCGAACAGGAAATCGGGGATTATATCCGCCATCGCCTCCAGACCGCCGGCTGGACGGGCGGCGAATTGTTTTGTGCGGAAGCGTTGCGCCGTATTTATGAATATTCGCGGGGTGTGCCGCGGCTGGTGAATGCCTTGTGCGATATTACCCTGTTGGCCGGCTATGTCGCGAATGCGCGCGCGATTGACGGGCCATGCGTTGAAAAAGCCATCCGGCAATTGGAGGGAATCATATGAGCTTGATCCAGGAAGCCCTGAAAAGACAGCAGGCGGAATTTGGCGATGGACGGGCGCCGGGAGCACCCGGCCGCAGTCCCGACGCACCGCCAGATGAAACCAGTCCGGCGGCGGAATCACCGGCAGCGCCCGCTTCCAGATTGTCCCTGCGCCAGCCCGCGCCGGCGCCGGAAGCATCTCCGGATGCTCCGCCGGACGAACCCGCGCGGGCCGAGAAGCGCCGGCCTTGGCTGGGCATGCTGGGCGTTATCCTGGCGGTCTTGTTCATCCTGGCGCTCGTTATAGGCCTGTTGTTTTTAGCCTGGCGGCATTTCCTGTCGGATGAGCATGCAGGAACGGCGGCTTTGCCGGCCGGCGGCGCGGAACCGGCCGCGCTGGCTTCAGCGCCCGCGGATGATATGCCGCCGGCGGTAAATGTTCCCGCCGATGCCGTACCCGGCCCGGCAGGCGCTGCGGCGCCGGCGGCTGCTCCCTCTGCGCCCGCGCCTACGCAGGAAGTTGATGCTGCAACTGTTCCGCCCGCAGTTCCGGCGCCGGCAAGCGAGCCGGCGCCGGTGACGGCCGAGTCGCCTGCGCCAGCGCCGGCAATGCCGGCGCCGACCCCAGCGCCCGTTGCCGTTGCGGCGTCCGCGCCGGAATCTCCGCCTGTGACGGCGGCGATTGCCGCCACTCCTGCGCCGCCGGTGATATGGCCGCGCTTGAATTTATCGGGGGTCTTGTGCAGCGCGGTGCCCGGCGAAGGCGCGGCGCGCATCAACAATACCATGGTTTTTGCCGGCAGCGAGATTGAAGGGGCGACCCTGCTGAAAATCCAGGAAGACGGCGTTTTGCTGCGTTACCAGGGCGAAACGCGTTTCCTGCGGGTGGGCGCAACCTTGTATTGACGTATCAGGCGGTTTGTTCCGCTTCCTTGCGTGCGGTTTTGATTTTGTCAATCGCGGCGTCGAAGTCCGACGGGTGCGCCAAATACAGGTAGGCCGGCTTGCCGGTCAGGTCTTCGATATCCATGGCCAGTTGTTCGTCGTAGGGATTGAGCACGGCTGCCAGCGCGTCGTTGCCCATCAATTCAAAGATGATCGCCCCGCGCCGTATGGAAAAATCCAGGGGAAGCAGCGCCGCGGTTTCCATCGGCGTGTCAAAATTAGCCAGGCAGATGATGGGCGTGTTGCATGCGCCGGAGGCGAAAGCCATGGCGTCGTGGATGCCCGGGAAATTCCGGTCATTGAGAACGTGCAGCGTGGAAATGGTGATGTCGGCGGACTTGGCGGAATGCTCCGTCAGATCGTGCACGACACCGGCGTACTCTTCCTGGGTGAGTTTCTTGGCCTGCAGCAAATTCCACGCGAAGGAAATTTCCGCCGAGATGTTGGATGCGCGCGACGGCTGCTGCTCCGCGGTGTCCATCACCATGGCCCGGATTTTTTCGGGCTCCATTTTTTCAATCCGGGCGATGGCATTCTGGATTTCGGAATCGTTTTGCTCGTAGGCGCGCAGCCGGTGCAGCAAATCCCGGGCGGCATCCTCGTCTTTTTCCTCAATCAGCGCCTGCGCCAGGCGCAGCAGGTAATTGCGGGCGCGCTCGCGGTCGCCGATCTTGTCATACGCGTCGGCCAGGGTTTCCAGGGAAATGCGGTCGTTAGGGATCGCCTCCAGGATTTTTTCGAAGGCGGCAATGGCGTTCAGGATTTCCGACTCGGAAACGCCGGGATTATTTTCGATTGAATCCGTCATGCCTTAAATCTAGCGCTTTTGCGCCCTGATTACAAGCGATTTCCGCGGCAACGCGGCATTTGGAAATTAACCGCAAAGACAAGGATGGAGCGGCCAGCCTGTCGAAGATGGTGAAGCCAGCATCTGCCGGGAAGCAACGATCGAAAGCACCGGCAAAGCTGTCCGGGGTGATTCCGGGTAGATCGCCCCCTCTCTACTCTACTGGTGAATTCTTCCCCATATTACCCATAGATTCCGCAGAAGACCCTTAAATCCTCGCCCACGGGCTAGGGGACGGGGATACCCGCCAGGCCGGAGAAAAAAGGCCCTTCCTTCCGGTACGCATTGCCCGAAAGCCAGACATGCCAGCCGTCATGGAACACTGCCGGATCCGCCCGGCCGTCGCCGTCAAAATCGCCCGGACATGGCGCCCCGGTTTGCGCAAGTGCGGCGCTCTGTGCGGCATAACCGCTGCCGGACATGGCGGCGGTCCAGACAGCGCCATTGACCATGGCCGGATCGGCTTTGCCGTCGCCGTCGAAATCGGCGGCCGCCGGCTGGCCGGCGCCCAGGCCGAAGTTAAAGGAGTAGGGGACGGCATAATTTTCCGCGGAAAGCGCCGTGTACCAAACTTCGTCCATGATTAACAGCGGATCAGCCTTGCCGTCGCCGTCCAAATCGGCCAGGAGCGGTATTCCGGCGGTAGTGCCCATCGCCATGGTTTGCATTGAGTAATTACTGGCGGACAACCAAATCCGCCAACTGCCATCCGACATTACCAAGACGGGGTCGGCCTTGCCGTCGCCATCGGCATCGGCGGCGAGCATGGCCCGGCCTTGGTCGCCCAAATTCATGGAAGCCGGCGTATAATCCGCTCCCGAGAGCCAGGCGGTCAATTCACCGCCCTGCGCCAGTGCGGGATCGGCCTTGCCGTCGCCGTCAAAGTCATGACCGCCGTGGCTGGCAATGGCGAGTGAGATGCGGTAAACGCCGGCGGTATGGCCGTCGCCGTAAATGCCTAAATAGGCCGTGCCATTGGTGTCGGCGCGCCAATTAGCGGCGGCATTGGGTGGTACCCAGGCGACGCCGTCGGCCCCGGGGTTGCAGAGCAGGGCCGAGCAGCCGTCGCCGGAAGCAATGCGCACGAGGTAGTCTACGCCTGAACGCACCGCGAGGCGGCGCCAGGCCCAGCGATCAACTCCGGGCAGAGCCGCCTCGCAAACGCCGCCCGCCGGCAACACCGGCGTCTGGCTGGCGTCGGTATAACCAAACCCGGCGCATAGCAGTCTTTCAACATCGTTGGAGCGGACAGCCTGGATGGCGCCCGGGCCCCGGTTGCTTATGCCCAGCACAAAGGCGGTATCGTCATCATGCGGATCGAGATAGGCATTGCCTGATAAAGAATTGGCATGCAGGATATTATGGCGCACGTCCAGCAGCATGCCGAAGTTGGATGTCATAAGGCGGAGATAGTCGAGGGGATGCAGGTTGTCAATCAGAAAAATCCGGGAGACTCGGTTCTGCCAGGCTTCTGGAATGGCGGAAGGAGTATAGCGGTTTCCTTTGGGAGATGACAAATGGTATGGACCAACCGCGCGACGGGCCATGAGCACGGTATAGCCGGCAGTATTGGTGACCGTCATTTCCAGGGTCTGGGAGTCCGGGTATGAGAACCAGCCATTGACCCGGGGGACAAGGTTGGAATGCGTTTGTGGTTCCGGCTGGTCAATGCCCACCGTCCAGGACAATGTGCCGGGCCCAGCCGCCAGTTCGTCCAGGCTGTCGCCGTTGATGTAAATTCCCGCCATGGCGCCAATTTCCGGTTGCGGAATATTCGTGACAGGCGAGTAGGAGGGTATATATGTATTGGTCGGCCAGTGCAAAGCGCCGCCGGTTTTGTCCAGCACGGCCCAGCGCAACGTTTCCACAGCCGTCTGCATCAGGCTGTGGGCGGAGGAATTGACGACCACCGCGACGCCCAGTTGCTGATCCGGCAGGGCGATGATGTAGGCGGTATAGGCCATGGTGCCGCCGCTTTTGATCCAGGCACGGCCGGCGTAATCCAATTCGTACCAGTGCACCCAGTCCCAGCCCAGTCCGCTCAGGTCCACCGACGACAGGTTCAACGGGCAATTGGTGGAATTATCCGCCGTCATTTCGGCCAGGGCATTGGTGGTCATGTAGCGCACACCGTCAAGCATGCCGCCGCCATTGACCATCCGCAGGTAACGGATCAGGTCGGGAAGGGACGCATACATGCTGCCGGTGGCATAACCGCTGATGTATTCATCCGGCATGCGTTCTCCGCCAATGTACGCCCGGGCCAGTGCATTGGAAATAGAGGGTCGGTCGAAAAGGTAAGACGACGCATCCATACCCAGCGGATCAAACAGCGTCGCCCGGGCATACGCCGGAAAATCCATGCCGGACGCAGCCCGCACCACGCCTTCGGCCATGGTGAATCCCGAATTGCAGTACACGCTGACCAGTGACGGCGGATAGGCGGGGTAATCGGTTTGGAGGTATTGCGTCAGCCAGCCCAGAAATGCCGGGAAAGGCTCCACGGTGAACATGTTCCGCAGAATATCGCCGGGCAGACCGGATTGGTGGCTCAGGAGCATACGCACGGTGATGGGCGGCGCGCCGGGGAAACGGGGCAGGGTGGCGAAATCGGGAATGTAATTGGTCACGGGCGCGTCCAGGTCCACCAGTCCGTCTTCCCAGAGTTTCAGTACCGCCGTGGTGCCGAACACCTTGGATACCGAGCCGATATGAAACACTGTCCCGGTGTTGACGGGGATGGCCAGTTCGCGGTCGGCCCAGCCGAAGCCGCGGGCCCAGACCGTCGTGTTGTAATCCAGCAGGGCGATCCCCAGGCCGACGATGTTTTCCACGGCCATTTGATTGGTAATATAATCCGTCATCCGCGCGGCCGTGTTGGTGTAACGCGGATCAAGCGTCTGCGCCGATACGGCGGCCGCCAGGAAGGAAGCGAGCGACATTATTATAAATTTGGATTTCATCAACGGCATCCCCTTGTTTTGAATTGCAGGCGGTAAAAGCATGGCAGGTTTCAAAGCGAAGTCAAGCGGAGACCGTTAACCTCTTGCCTGAAATTGAAACCAATAAATTGTATCAATGCAAAAGGCAAAACGCGCAGTGCCGCCAGCGCGGCCCGCGCCTTGCGCGCCACGGCGGTCAGGGCCTGACCGCCTTACCGGGCGTTCACCACAGGCGAATCATTGTATTGCAGCCTGGCCCGCGATAAACAAAGTTAAAGTTCAAGCCTCAGGCCTGTCCGTTTTTTTACCGGCGGCGGATTATGGCCGCAGGCCGCCTTGTCCGTCCGTTTCGTTTCCTGAATTTCAAATGCCGGATATAGAATTAAAAAGTATTGGCATATACGCCGGAATTGAATATGCTCGCCGCCAATCGGGGAGTATCTTCATGAAAAACAGCGGAAGCCGCAATATGGCGCTGGTGGCGCTGGTCTGCCTGGCATGCCTGCCGCCGGCCATGCTTGTTTGGTTGGTGAACCTGGAACTGGCGGTGCGCGTCTGGGCGCCGCAATGTCTGTTGCTGGAACGCATCCTGCCGCCGGGTTGGTTCGCCTGGTGCAAGGTGGTTTCCATTGACCTCAGCACGATCACCACGCTGATCCCGCTGTTGATGCTGCTTTACCCGCTGGTCCAGGCGGTGCGCATCCTGCGGCGGATGCCGGCCAACCCGGCATTCGCGCACACGCTGGAGGCGGACCCTTATCCCGCGCATTTCGGCTTTTTCCTGGTCATGCTGGGGCTGGCCGGCACCCTTTACGGGATGTTCATGGGTTTGTATGTCAGCGGTGTGCCGGAACTGGCCCGGGAAGCGCCGACGGCCGACACCATCCGCCTCGCCCTGGAACGCCTGCTGGCCGGCACGGCTACCGCGTTGCTCAGTTCACTGGCCGGCCTGGTCGGCGCCTTCCTCGCCGCGCGTCCTGTCCCGTGGCTGTTCCGCAAACTGGCCGGCATCACACCGGAGGAAAGCCGGCGGACACTCACCGAAACGGTTGAGAGCCTGACTGCCGACCTCCGCGAACTCGGGCAGGCCAGCCGGGTTTTTGCGGAAAATCTCCGGCCGCAAACGCTGGCAGGATTGTTCGAGCGTCTGGAACGCCAGGAATCCGCCATGCGCGCATTGTGCGGCGGACTGCAGGCAGCCGGCAGCGCCATCGAAAATGCCGCGCGGACGCAACAGGATACCAATGCGTACCTGCAAAAAATCGCCGGACTGGAAACCGGAATGCGCGCCGGCCTTGCCCGGTTCGACGGTTTATGCGCCGACGTACGTGAATCCGCGCGGCAGCAGGCCGCACAGTCGGCCAGCTTCGCGGAATTGGCCGAGTCCGTGCAGGCGCTGCGCAAGTGCGCCGAGGAAGATGCGCGGCAGCTTCAGCGCATGACGAACTGCCTGGAGGAAGCCGGCATGCAGTCGGCATCGGAAAACCGCGAAAACGCGCGGCGTTACAACGAGCTCTCGGCAACGCTTGCCGGCCTGGCCGCGGTCACCCGGCAAAGCCATGACGCCCTGCAGGCCGACCAGCAATCGCTGCGCCAGGCCTTGGCGGCCTACATCGGAGGCGCGGCCTTGAAGGAAATTGACGACAAACGCCATGCCTGACCATTCCGCCAACGCCAGACTGCAGTTCGAAGCGCTGGACGCGCTTGCCGGGCGGTCCCCACGCAAGCTCTTTTCACTGAGCCCGAACGATGTCCTGGTGCAAGTCTCACTGCCGCTGGTCCTGATCCTGGCGATTGCCACACGCCTGATGATCATTGGCCAGGGGCTGGCGGCGCTGGAGAAAGGCCCGGTGATCCTGGAGTTGTGGAAACAGCAATTGATCCTGCGGATTGACCGCGCTGCCGAGGCATGGGAAAACTCCGCCGGTATCCCGGCCTTCCCCGACTTTCAGCGAGTTTTCTGGCGGAATGGCCGTCCGGATGATCCGGCGTTCCAAACACTTTGCGCCAAAGCACAGGAATTGGCGGATATCGAGGCGATGGGACTCGGGCTGTACCGTGCCGCAATGAGATATTGCCCGGAAACCGCGCCTGGCGCACATGACAACAATGCGGCCGGTTTTTTCCCCATGTACGATCCGGCACTTGCTGCGGAGACGCAGGCCGCCGCCGGCGTTCCGAAAGATTTTTGGATTGACGATGCCCGCCGGGCTTTCGCCATGCAATACATCCGCGAACGCTGCCGGAAATGGAAGGATCATGTCGAAAACCTCCAGTGGTCGGCGCTGGACCGGCTGGCGTCGGAAATGCCGCCGAACGATCCCTTGATGGACAGCCGGCCGGATGTGCAGATGGCGAAAGTGGCAGCAGCAATGCGCCGGCTCGGGTATCCGCTGCTGCCCGGCATTGTGGCGGAATATCATCATCCGGCGCCCGGCGCGGAACGGCAACCTGGCGGGTAGGGGAACCAGCATGATTATCTCATGGAAAATCCGTGGGCCTGGCCGGATCTTGGCGGCCTGGCTTTTGTGCGCGGCGCTTAACGGCCAGGCGGGCGCGGAAGTTGCGGCCAAAGACCGGGCCAAATGGCGGCTGGCTACCCGCGCGGCTGCCAAACGCGCGCAGGAAGCCGCGGCGCAGCTTCCCGAAGTCCAGGAGGCCGAACGGATTCTCCTGGTGGAACATCTGGCCGGCGCCATGCAGACGAATTTGGCCGTCCATGCCGCCTTGGCCGCCAGCCGCGAAAAATCACAGGAACTTGCCCGCGCCTGGCGCCGGGCAAGCGCTGAAAACATACTCCCATCGGCGGCAGAGGCAATGCGCGCGTATTCTCCGGCGCCGGTAACCGTCACGGATATTAAAAATGTGCTCGGCCCGGAATGGCCGGCCCTGATCGAAGCCCAGACGGATGCTTTCATTGAAAAAACTTTCCCCGCAGTGTTCGCGGAAGCCCGCCGCCGCGTTGTCGCCCTGGCCGTCCTGGAGGCTGATCAGCGAATCCGGTACCCGGCCATGCCGGAATTGGACGTTAAACTAGCCGCGCTGCTGGCCGGACGTCCGCCAGCCGCCCGATTGGGCGAAGCGGAATATTCCCATTTGCAGGATTGGCTGGAAGCACGGTCCGGCGCCGCCGGCGGCCCGATGTATGAGGAAGTCGTCAAACACATCCGCGACGCCGGCGGCCGGATGCGGATGGAAATCCGGCGTCAATATGAAGCGCAGGTTCAAACTATCGCTGCCGCCGCCGCGATCCCCGCGGATATCCGGCGCGCCGACGCCATTGCGGTAAAATTGACCGCGGAACTAAACCGCGCCGCCGCCCGCCTGGAACCGTCAGACGGCGCCCCGCGGTACGGGGTGTTTAAAATTGTCGCCAGCCTGCGCGACGCGGCGGCCGCCGACCTCGAATCCCGCCGGTTCCAGGCGTTCCTGCGCGAGCGCACGCCCGCCATGATTACATCCAACGACGCCGCCAATGCTATCCGATCGGATTATGCCGCCCATGCATCTTTATCCAACAGCCTGGCCTTGTTGCAGGCGGAATACCTGCGCGCATTGCCGTCCAGAATTGCCGAAGCCTATGCCGGCCCGGTGCCGGCGGATACGCCGTATTTTCTGGAGCTTTGCGGTCGGGATGAAGCGTGCCATGAACTTTCCGACCTGGTGCGGAATCAACTGCAAGCCATCCTGCCCGATGTCCGGCGCGGACTCGCCGACCGGCAATATGCCGGGCATTTTACGGCGCTGGATGAACCAATCCCGTTGAACGATGCCTGCCTGGCGGTGATCCTGCAGCAACGCGGCGCCCCGCCGGCCGGCCTGGATGCCGCGCTGGCGATGATGCGCCAGGGCGGGTATGCAGGATTGCCCGATCCGGCCGGCCTTGAATTGCTGGACGAAACCGCCCATAAGATTTTGTCGGCCGCGGCGGCGCGGATTGCTGATGGCTACTGGGCTGCGACGGAACAGTTAAGCCTGCTGGCCGCGCTGGAAAAAAGCCGCATGGACCGTTTGCGCGCGGATGTGCAAAACAACCGGCCGGTCAATGCCATCGCCGCCGACTGGCGGAAACAGCTTTTGTCCGACTGGCGTAGAACGGTAAGAAAAACCGGCACACCCTATGCCGGCCTGCTGGACAATACCGAACGGCAGCTTGAGAAGACGGTCCGCCAGCTTTACGACAGTGTCAGCCGGGATGCTGAATCCAGTTCGGCCGGCGCATCCGCCGGGGCGGCCGGCAAGCCGGATGAGGGAATGGCGGCCGCGGCCCGCGCAATGGAACTGCGTCCTGAATCAACCCAGGACAAGGCTGCCGGCAGCGAACCCCGGGAACAGTCTGCCGCGGACACCGGCGCAGGCGGGATGCAAGAGCAGGCTCTGGGTGTTTTTACCAATAAAAACCTCAAATGCCCGGATGGCGTCCTGGTACTGGCCGATACCACGGATGGCGGCTGTGAAGTGGCCTTGTACACTGCCGCCGGCCGCGCCGCCGGCGCGCGTTTCCACGCCAATGACGCGAATGCGGCGGCGGACGCCATTTTCGCGGCCATGCAGCCCGAACTGCGCAAGATCATGTCTTCATCCAAATCCCGCTGGGATGCCGCCGGCGGCTTTTATATTTTCCGGCGCCGGCCGATCCCGGAATTCCGGCTGTACCTCGTGGTTGAAAGCGGCTCAGTCCGGCATCGCACGAGCTTGCTGCTGCGCCGGCGCATCGAGGAAATGCTGGGCGAATGGTCGGCCGCCGAAGGATTTGGCGTGCGGCCGGTCAGTCTCGACTGGAAAGTCGGCTTGAATTTTTACGATGCCGGCGAATGACCGGACATCAGATAATCATGCGCCGCCAGCAGATGCGTGCGCGCGATGTGCAGATATTCCTCGATTTCCACGTATTCATCCGCCACGCCCATGCCGTGGTTGGTCGGGCCGTAGTAATAGGCCGGAATGCCCCGGGCGCGCCACAAACGCAGGTCCGATCCGCCCAGGCTGATGATCGGCGCCGGCTCGAAACCTTTCAACTGCCGCACGCGGCGGCGGATGATGCGCGGCATTTCGCCGTCCGGGTCGCTCCAAAGAGTAGGGGCGGAAGCCATGGGCTCTAATTGAGTTTCCGGATATTTGGCCAGGATGGTTTTGACGGCTTCCACCACTTCCTCTTCGGCCACGCCGACCGGCAACCGGATATCCAGTCCGATGGCGCAATTGGATGGCACGATGTTAATCACACCGCCGCCGTGCAATTGGCCGACATTCAGGGTGACCTGCCGGAGCGTGTCCGCGCCGCCGGCGCCGAGCACCCGGTCGGCCGCCGTCCGGCCGGCATCCAGCCAGCGCGCAATGGCCGGCGGCGTATTGACCGGCATCATGGTGATTTGCCGCAAGTCCTGGATGATCTGCGCCGCCATGATGGTAGCGCTGGGACTGAGATGCGTGTAGGCGCCATGCGATCCGGGCGTGCGCACGGTGACTTTCAGGCGCAGGATGCCTTTCTCGCCGAAGCGCAGTGTGTACTGGCTGCTGGGTTCGCCGTTCAAACAGCAATCGCCGGCCAGGTCCGGGTATTTTTGGAGCAGGTAGACCGCGCCGCTGGGGCCGTAATTTTCCTCATCGCACACCGCCGTCAGGGTTAATCGGCCCGGCAGGCGTTCACGGAGGCGGTGCAGGAAAATGAAGGTAAAAATCGAAGCGGCCGTACCGCATTTCATGTCGCAGGCGCCGCGGCCGTAAATCCGGCTATCGGCGATGGCGCCACTCCAGGGCGGATGTGTCCAAGCCGATTCATCCTCCGCCGGGAAGACATCCATGTGACCGTTCAAAACCAGGTGGCGGCCCGGCCCGCTGCCGGTGAAAGAAGCCACCAGATTTTGTTTGCCGGGTTCCGGCTCGATGATTTGATATGGAATCCGGTGGGCATCCAGGAGTTCGGCGGCAACCCGGCCGGGGGCGGCCGTATCGCCAGGCGGATTGGGCGACTTGGCCCGGATGAACCGGCACAGGAAATCAACCAAGCCGCGCTGTTCCTGGTCAATCCAGCGCAAGAGGTCATTGGAATAATCATCCATAACGCTGGCAATATAAGCGCTAGCCGGATAATTTGCAAGTAACAAGCCGTAATCAACAAGCCATAATCGGGCGCTTTGCGAGCATGCCGCCGGAAATTACTGGTTAAAAAGCCTATACTCTCACATTAAACAAGCCAAACAACGGAGCCAATTTCAAAAGTCCTGACAAAAAGGTCGGGGTGAAACCCGACCCTCCAAAAATGGGGTGATTTTGCATTTTGGAGGGACGACTTCCACGTCGTCCGAGACTTTTGAAACTGACTCAACGATAACATCGATTATCGCGACAAATCATCCATCATATATCGTGATAGTTTTCATCTTACTGGACGTATTACCAAACCGCCACGGAAAACGCCATGCTGGGCCGGCTGCCCCTGGAATTACAGACACTCAAACGCCAGCCAACCCGCGCCGCCGGCCAGGCGTTGCTGCAGGAATTATTGAACAAATAAAAATATTGCTTGCAAAGAATAGCGGCTTGTGTATAATGCGCCTGATTACAAAGGGTGCGTTATGTTCTGGAAAATGTTTCTCTTGGGTGGTGTGTCGCTGCTCGCGTTATGGCTCCTGAAATGGTTGATTAAGTCGTTGGTACTGGCTGGCGTTCCGTTTGTGTCTATGATCATATTTTTATTTCGGAAGGAATGGAAATTGTCATCGGTGTCGTGCGCGAGCGTTCTTGTGCATGTGATAATTGCGGTGTTGTCTTTTTTTGCCTTGTGTTTTATGATTATAGTTTGGCTTTATCTGATGCATGGAATTTTTTTAAAAAATATATGTTGACAAACACAATCCGCTTGTGTATTTTATTATCGCAGGGGAAATATGGCAAAAAAATTAATGGTCTCGGAAGAAGTCCAGAGGTATTTATCTGAAATCGGCAAGAAAGGCGGCCGGGCTGGGCGCGGCGCCGCGAAGGCGCTTCCGTCAGAGGTGGCCCGGGCGAACGTAAATGTCAGGTGGCAAAAGGCCAGGCTTAAAAAGGAAAAGCCATGAAAATTCTACTTCTGATCGCTTGTGTCCTTTTTTCGGCGCTGTCTTTTGGAGAGAATCCGGAAGCGCCCACAGGGAACGGGGATGAAGGCGCCCAGGGCGAGCAATTAGCCATAACTAACTATCCGGAGGTGTTGCGGTTTTACGCGCGTCTTCATTTAAGAAATATTAAATATGTTGATGACACACTGATTTACTCAATATATGGCTCAAAATTGTACACCAGAAGCAGTATGGATCACATAAAAGCTTCGGCAGAGAGAGATTGTGAAAACGGGGTGATCAGCGAGGAATCATTACGCTTGATTGGAATTATTTGCGATCAAATTAAAGTAAGTGATATTGAATGTGGGAAACACCGCAATAAATATAAATTTCTTGAGCAGATGGATTTCAGCACAGAAATAAAGATTCGGCAGTTGAAGGCAAAATACAGAGAAGCACAAAATGAATGGAACGCCTACGCCGAGACAACTCGCGCCCAGGTGGACCAGAACATCCGCGAATTAAAACACCTGCTGGCAGAAAAAAATTAGTTGACAAATAAAATCAAAGTGTTAGAAGTTGAGTAGTTCAAAAACATGGGGGGTGCTTAGAGCTGTCAAGAGCGGGGGGTTTGAAAAGCCGGGTGTCCAAAACCCGGTATTTATTTTGGCATAACCTACGTCGCATAATATATCTTATGTCTAATAAGGTATGCTGAAAACCACTATTTATGGTGGGAATGGCGGATTTACCTCTGGATTGACCGCAATCCGGTTTGGCGGAGTTTGCGGGATTCGCGGCAGGATTTGCAACGGATATCCGCGCACCACTGGCAATGCAGGCAGTCCCGGCATTTGTGTTTTTTCGGCTGGTGGGCGGTTTGCTTGGTCATGCCAGAACGCTTTAACGGATCAAATAAACGAATTTCTGGGGTTTGCCGTCGCGCTCAATGTCCAGAACAAATCCATTGACGCGGTTTTTGATAAATTCGCTGATGAAATACTCGGCGCGGCGTTGGCTGGTCATGGGCATGGAATTCACCTTGCGGATGACGTCATTCTGGCGGAGTCCAAACGCATGGAACATGTCCTTTTCGCCGGCAACGTCCAGAACATAACCGGCAATACGGCTTTGCTTGTAAACTGGTTTCAGCGATTCAAAGACCCTTCCAAGTCTTTCGGTATCGGCCATTAATTCCTGATAGTAATCCAGCAGCGCGGCGCGTTTCAGCAACCAGCGGCGGTCTTCCACGCGCGAGCCGAACCGCGCCAGCATGGCGTCTCCGGAGCCGGAGTCAAGCCCGGCGCGTTCATTTTTCTGGGCGTCCTGGATGGGCCCTCCGGCGAAACTGAGCCAGATTTTTTCATCGCGCGCGCCGGCGCGCAAGATGACGTAATCGGTCTGAATTTCCGCCACTATAACGCCGGAACCGTCCAGAGCATCGCCCTCCCCCACCAATTTCTGGTTTTCCGGTCCTTGGCCCTGCAGATCGTCAAGGATGGCCTTGCGCGACTGCTGGCGTTCGCCGCTGGCAAAAAAAGTGCCTGCCAGGCGGTATCGCTTGGCCAATTCGCCATTGAACGCGGGGGCTGCGGGGATGGTTTTTTGAAAGGCTGAAGCGTTCCAGGGCTGCGCCGCCGGCAATGCGGGATAAAGCGCAAGTGTCCGGGAAACCGCGCCGGCGGCATCCAGGCGCGGCAGATTCAGTGCCGCACGGACGCGCCAGACCAGGAATAAAGAGGACGCGGCCAAAACCGCGACTGCGGCGGTTTGCAGCAGCTTGATGCGTTGGCGTACCCGGGATGATTCTTCCATGGCAATGCTTTAAAAGCGGCTGAAGCGATAAGCCGGATTCTGTCTCCGCCGGAAGCGGATGACGGTCATTTATCTATGCGATCAACCCGAAACCGGGCTGCGCTTCCGCGGCCGGGAGCGGGCCGCTCCGACAGTTTCTTATTTGATCTTGCTCCGGGCGGGGTTTGCCCTGCGGCCGGCCTTGCGGCCTGGCCCGGTGGTCTCTTACACCGCCTTTTCACCCTTATCCGCCGCAGCGGACGGTATGTTTTCTGTGGCGCTTTCCATCCTTTCCGTTTACCGGAAAGTTTCCCGGCATAACGCCGGGACGCCCTGCCCCATGGAGTCCGGACTTTCCTCACCGGGCGGGCAAGCCGTCCGGCGCGACCGTCTGCTTCAGCCTAAATCGGTCAATGATTGTCGAAGAGCAGCCGTCCGCAGAAAACGCAATGTTGTATGGTTTCCGCTCGGCGGACATCATGCAGAACCTGGGGGGGCAATTTCATGTGGCAACCGCCGCAGATGGCGTTGTCGTCAACCCCCGCCAGGGCGCTGTCTTTTTTATTGGCCAGGACGCGTTCATAGACCGCGAGCCATTGCGCCGGGACATCGCCGGCCAGCCTGGACCGCGTTTCTCCGGCGGTCCGCAGTTCTTTTTCCAGTTCACCGCGGCGCGCTTCGAGGCGCTGCACCTCGGCGTCCACGCGTTCCTGTTCCTTTTTCAAAGCCGCTTCCTTTTCGGCAACCAGTCCGCGCAGTTTGTCAATTTCTTCCATGACCAGCAATTCAGCGTCCTCGCCATGCCGGATTTTTTCTTCCAGATGCTCGATTTCAAGGTTTAAAGCACGGTATTCGCTGTTGGTTTTAATCTGGAATTGTTGCGTGCGCAGCTTGGCAATCTGCTGGCGCAGAGTTTCTATGTCCAGTTCCGACTGGCGCATGGCCGACTGGCGGTTCTTGACATTATCGCGCGCCTGTTCCAGCGCCTGACGGCTGCCGGCCAGGGCGGTTTCGGCTTCCTGTTTGCGCACGGGCACACTGTCGAATTCGGCTTGAAGCCGCATGGCGGCGACGTCCATTTCCTGGAGCGCGCGCAACTGATCTATAATCCGCAAGGTTTCCTGTTTTTCCATGACCTGATATTATGCCGCGCGCGCCAGGAATCCACAAGTATTTTTTTTAATGCGCCCATCCCCAGCGGCGCGACAGCGGCCAGTAAACGAAAAAAGTCGGGCCGACCAGGTTGCGCCGGACCACCGGCCCCCAGTAGCGGCTGTCAAGGCTGTTGCGCTGATTGTCGCCGCAGGCGAAATAATCGTCCGGCCCCAGGCGCACTATTCCCCGGCATTGATCCAGGAAATCGCCGGCATTGACATAACCGGCATAGCCGCCGGCTGCGGACTGAATCCGGCGGAGCATTGCCGGACGGTCAACCGGCGCGTCGTTGATCAGCAAACGGGGGGGGGCAATCTGCAGCTTTTCATTGGGTAAGCCTACCATGCGTTTGACATAATGCTCGTTTTTCTTGATCTGCGGATGCTGGATGCCGGTGGTCTTGAAAACCATGATTTCGCCCCGGCGCGGTTTGCGGAAATGCCAGATCAGGCGATTGACGAAAATGTGGTCGCCGGCGGTGCGGATGCCGCTGGCCAGCAATTGGCCCCGGTAAACCGACTGGCCGGGGGCGATATGCAGTTTCATGCCGCGGGGTAATTCATGTTGCACCTGGTTTACCAGGATGAACTGGCGTCCCTGGATATCCTGGACCAGGCGGGTTGGCCCGGTTTGTTCCGCCCGCAGTTCGGCGTACCATTCGCCGAACAACGCCCACTTGCCGATTTTCAAAGGCCAGCGGTCAAACCAGTCCAGCGAATCCGGCGGATGTTCATACTTGATGCCGTGGAGCGTGGGGAACATTGACGAGGTGGGAATTTTGAAGGGCTGGATGAAATACGTGCGGAAAGCCATGGCCACGGCCACGGCCACGGCGATGACCTCGACATTTTCCCGCCAGGCGGCATGCGGGCGCGCCGGCGCCATGGCGTGGATGGCGGCGGACAATTTATCCGATGCCGCCGCCAGTTGGCGGCAATCTGCGGCGCCGGCCAGAACTTGCCGGGCGCCGGTTTCGGCGGCGTCCAGTCCCGCCATGGCCGCGGGCGGCGCCACATCCTCGCGCATGTTGCGCATGTGACGCGCGTCCTTGAGCAACTGGCGGAGTTGTTTGCGATCGCGCCGCAACTGCAGATACATTTTCAACGAGGCGAGTTGCATGTCATATTCCAGATTTCAGGATGGACACAAATGCTTCCTGGGGCACATTGACTTTCCCCACAAGTTTCATCCGGCGCTTACCTTCCTTCTGGCGTTCCAGCAGCTTGCGCTTGCGGGTGATGTCGCCGCCGTAGCATTTGGCGGTGACATCCTTGCGCAAGGCGCGGATGGTTTCCCGGGCGATGACGGTCTTGTTGATCGCGGCCTGGATGGGCACGGCGAAGAGATGCGGCGGTATGACGTCCTTGAGGGCCTTGCACATCTGGCGCCCGCGCGTTTCCGCCCGGCTGCGGTGGATGAGGGAGGAAAAAGCGTCCACCGGCTCGCCGTTAAGCAGGATATCCATTTTAACCAGGTCGCCCGGAACAAAGCCGGAATATTCGTAATCCATCGAGGCGTAGCCGTGACTGATGCTTTTCAGGCAGTCATAAAAATCAACCAGGATTTCGTTCAGGGGCATGGAACAGGTGAGCATTACGCGCCGGGTATCCAGCGATTCGGTCTTTGTGACTGCGCCGCGCCGGTCCATGACCAGTTTCAGCATATCGCCGATGTGCTCGTTCTGGCAGATGATGCAAGCCTTGATCATCGGCTCCTCGATGCGCTCGATTTTGGTGGGATCCGGCAGATGGACGGGATTGTCAATTGTCCGCATTTCGCCGTTTTTCAAATATACATGGTAAACCACGGCCGGGTAAGTGCTGATAATGTCCAGGTCATACTCGCGGCGCAGGCGTTCCTGGACGATTTCCAGGTGCAGCAAGCCCAGGAAACCGCAGCGGAAGCCGAATCCCAGGGCGTTGGATGATTCGGCCTGGTAGGTAAAAGCGCTGTCGTTCAGACTCAGGCGTTCCATGCTGGCCTTGAGTTTCTCATAGTCGGCGGTATTGATCGGATAGAGCCCGCTGAAGACCATGGGCTGAACGGTTTTAAATCCCGGCAAAGGCGGCGCGTCCAGGCTGTCCCGCGTCACCAGCGTATCCCCCACCCGGATATCGCGCGGTTCCTTGATGGCGGCGACGATGTAGCCCACCTGGCCCGCGCGCAGCATTTTCATCGGCGTGAATTTAGGGGAAAAAATGCCGATTTCCTTGATTTCGGAGACGGATCCGGTGCCCAGGAAATGGATGCGGTCACCGGCGCGCAGCGCGCCGTCGGTGATCCGCACGTAGGGCACCACGCCGCGATAGGCATCGTAAATGGAATCGAACACGAGGGCGCGGTTGACCCTGGGCAAGCGGAGGATGGGCGGCGGCACCCGGCGGACTATCAGTTCCATCAATTCCGCGACGCCCGCGCCGGTTTTGGCGCTGATCTTGCAGAGATGCCCGGTGTCGATGCCGAGAACTTCCACGATCTGGCGCGTGGTTTCCTCGACATTGGAATTAGGCAAATCAATCTTGTTCAAAACCGGGATGATTTCCAGGTTGTTTTCGATGGCCAGGTACACGTTGGCCACGGTCTGCGCTTCCACGCCCTGGCTGGCGTCCACCACCAGCAAGGCCCCTTCGCAAGCCGCCATGCTGCGCGACACTTCGTAAGTGAAATCAACATGCCCGGGCGTATCCAGAAGGTTGAACTCGTAATTGTGCCCGTCCGCGGCGGCGTACCGCATGGTGACGGGATGGGATTTGATGGTGATGCCGCGTTCGCGCTCAAGATCCATGCTGTCCAGCAGTTGATCGCGGAATTCGCGGTCCTGGACGGTCTTGGTAAGTTGCAGCATGCGGTCTGCCAGGGTGGATTTGCCGTGGTCAATATGCGCGATGATGCAGAAATTGCGGATGGTATCGAGATGATTTTCCATGATCAAGCGCCGCCCGGCACGTGGCAGCCGTGCGCGTCGCAGACGATGCGGCGCAAGGTGTTGATCTCCGACGCCATGTCCGGCGCGCGGTACAGGGCGCTGCCGGCAATGATCACTTCCGCCCCGGATTCGGCCACCGCACGCACGGTTGCAGCATCCACGCCGCCGTCCACCGCCAGGCGGAAGGCGCACTCCCCGGATCCGTTGCCGCGGCGCCGGCGGTGCAACGCGGCGATTTTCGGCAGCGGACCCGGCATGAATTTCTGCCCGCCGAACCCGGGATGCACGGTCATGCACAAGACTTCATCCACCAGCGGCAGAAACTCGAACAAAGCTTCCGCCGGGGTTTCCGGATTAATGGCCAGCCCGGGGTGGACGCCCATGGCGCGGATGGACCGCAGGGCGCCGGGTATGTCGCCCCGCGCTTCCACGTGAATCGAGAGGGTATGCGCGCCGGCTTCGGCGAATTGGCGGAGATAATTCTCCGGTTGGATCATCATCAGGTGGACATGCATCGGGATGGTCACCGCCTGTCCGGCCATTTTCACCACGTCGGAATTCATGCTGAGGTTCGGCACGAAATTCGCGTCCATGATGTCCATGTGCAGGGCGTCGGCGCCGGCGGCTTCGGCGGCGCGGGCGGACTCGCGCAAAGCGCCAAAATCGCCCGCCAGCAGCGAAGGACATATCCATGGTTCAATTTTCATGCTGGTCTGAATCGCCGGGTTCACTTTTATAATCAACCGTTTATTATATGCTCCCGATCCGCCAACGTCAATGCCGGCCGTAAAAAATGTGCGGATGTGCGGAATGCGCTTGACTTGACCGCGGCCGTCCATTAGGGTTCAGCGCTCTAAACAGGTTGTAAAAATCTTTCCGCCCATGCCTGCCGAAAAACACGACATTGCTCCCGCAGCGGTTGCACCCCCTTCCCGCCCCGTCAGTCCCGTCCGGCAGCGTGTATTCGGCGTGGTGTTGCTGGCTCTGGCGCTGGGGCTGGTGGAATGGGCGGCCCGTATTTCCCTGCCCGACAACCTGGCGATCGGCCGCCGTATCCTGTTAGGCCGCGAGAATGTAAACCTGGTGCGGATGCAGAATACCATCGGCCAGGCGTACCTGCTCTATGCCAGCGCGCCCAATTACGCCAACGAGCGCTTTGGATTGCAGCACAACGAAGACGGTTATCGCGGCAAAGCCGTCCCCCTGGACAAACAGCCGGGAATGCTGCGCGTGCTTTGCCTTGGCGGATCCACAACTTACGGCGGCACGGTGGGCCGGCCGGAACAAGCCTACCCAGCCGTCCTGGAAGAATTCCTGCGCGCCAACCTGCCCGCGGCATATACGAACGTCGAGGTGATCAACGGCGGCCTGACATGGGGCACCTCGGCGGAACTACTGACGCATTATCATTTCAAATACCATTACTACAGGCCGGACCTGATCATCATCAATACCGGCGGTAATGACGCTGAAGGCTATACGCTTCCCTATTATCACCCGGACAACAGCAACTGGCGCCAGCCGATGGTGAATTTGCGGCCGTTGCCCCGAGCCTGGCGCTGGATGGCGCGGTCGCGTTTTGTCAGCCTGTTTTTGCTGAATGTTTTTTATTCCGACCAGCTCTACGGCGGCCAATTTGTCATTCCCGGCGGCGCCAAACCGGCGGCGCCCTGGTTCAAGCCCGGGGGACAATTGCTGGCGGAACCGCGCGAGATACCCGAAGAGCACCTGTCTTTTTTGCACAACATGGACGCCCTGATCCGCACGGCCCTGGCGGATCGGGCGCGGTTGTTGCTGGTGCCGTTCCGCGCGGCGCCCCAAGGCTACAAATCCAAGCCGTTCGAATTGAGCCATATCCTGCGGCATGAAACCATGCTCCGGAAACTGGCGGATAAATATCAACTGGGCTATGCCCCCTTCCCCGCCAGCGTTATTTCGCCGGAGAATTGGACTGACCACTGTCATTTGAATGTCAACGGCGAACGCGAGAAAGCCGCCCACATTGCCGCGCATGTCAATTCCCTGCTGATGCAACGCCCGCTTTGAGCGGCGCAAGCGTCACGGCGAATGTTATCGGCGCCGCGCGCAAACGGTACTCCGGCCAGGGACGCGGGCCGCAACTGTTGCTGCCCAGCCCGTTTTGCCTGCAATCCAGGTGGCAGTAAAGCGCCGGTCGCGGCGGCGGGAGCGCGTGATGATGCAATGCGCCCTCCAAATCCGCCAGGGTGTGCCGGCGGAGGGTGAAATCGAACAAGGGGCTGCCCAGTACCTGCACCCCCCACCCTTGAGCGTTCCGTACCGCCAGGCGACGGACTTCGCCGCGGCTGCCGTTTTCCTGGGGACGTAAATACGGTTCAAACAGTTCCGACACCCTGGCGGAATAAATTCCCACCAAAGCGCTTGCGCGGCGGTCGCTGTAATTCTCGTGCGGTCCCCGGCCGTACCAGGCTGCCTGCTGGAACTCCGGCGGCAGGATCATTTGCAGGCCGAACCGCGGCAGGTCGGGCAAATCGGTGCGCAGCGGCCGCAGCCGCGCCTGGACCGTCAAACCGCCCCCGGGTTCCATGACATACCGCATACCGCAGCGGAAAACCGGATGTGCGGATGGCGCCGCCAGCATGAAAACCGCTTCCAGGATTGCAGTGCCGGCGTCGGTGGGCCGGAGGTTCAGCGCGGCGCAGCGCGGCTCAAGGCGGTCGTAACCGGCTTGCCGCCATTCCGCGGCAAGTTTCCGGGGCCGTTCAACCTGCCGCCATTCCGGCCAACGCTGGACGCTGCGCACCAGCCCGCCGTCGTTGTCCGTGGGCGCCCGCCAGAGGCAGATTCGCGGTCCTTCAAGCAGTAAAGCTCGACCGCCGGCAATCCATTGGCGCAGCCGGCCGGTGATGAGTTCGAATTCCATCTCAAAGTTTTCGCCAATCATACGGAGCGCGCCCGCCGTCCGGCGCAGTTGCAATGCCGGCGCCTTGGTTGCGCGCGCGGCGGAGCGCGGCGGTTGAACGGCCCAGGGCAGGGCGAACTGGGCGGCGGCAATTTCATGGCCGGCGGGCGCCCAGGGCGCTGCATCAACCAAACACAGCGAAAGATTAAGCCAGCAATCCTCCCCGGGCCGGCCGGGCGGAATGCGCAGCGGCAGGCGGATCAACTCGCGCCGGCCCGGGCGGGCCGAGAGGGGGCCGGTTTCGCCAGAGATGCTTTTGCCCGAAGGGCGCCAGACTGTCCAGCGGCAGCAAATATCCGACAAATCTGAAAAATGGCGCAGATTGCGGACAAATACCGTTCCGGCGCGCAAATCGGCGGCGGAGATGGATACCGGCGCGTAAACCTGCTTGAGCTCCAGCAGCCCTGGATGGGGCCGGCGGTCGGGATCAACCAGGCCATCGAGGCAGAAGTTGCCGTCGTTGGGAAGATCGCCGAAATCGCCGCCGAAAGCGAATCCTGTGCGGTTGCGTCCGGCGCGGATGCGCGGACCTTGATCGCACCACTCCCAGACGCAGCCGCCCAGCAGTCGTTTATGGCGGCGGAAAAGCTGCACATATTCGCTTAATCCTCCGGGGCCATTGCCCATGGCATGGGCGTATTCGCAGAGGAAAAAAGGCCGGGGATCGGCGCGGCGGGCTTCCCGGCGCAGGCGCTCCAACTCCGGGTACATGACGCTGACAATGTCCACCGCCGGGGCCGCGCCGGCGCGCTCGTAATGAATCGGCCGGGTGCGGTCCCGGCGCCGGATCCAGGCGGCCATGGCATCGTGGTTGGGGCCGTAGCCAGATTCGTTGCCCAGGGACCAGATGATGACGGAGGGATGGTTTTTATCGCGCTCATACATGCGCGCGGCGCGATCCACAAACGCCCGGCGCCATGCCGGCCAGCAGGCCGGGATATCCGGCGGCTGATACCCGAAACCATGGGTTTCCAGGTCCGCTTCGTCAATCACATACAAGCCGAACCTGTCGCACAATTCATACCAATACGGATCGTCCGGATAATGCGAAGTGCGGACAGTGTTGATGTTGTGCTGTTTCATCAGCAACACATCGCGCAGCATGTCGGCCCGTGAAACTGCCGGACCGCGGTCCGGATGAAACTCGTGGCGGTTGACGCCCAGCAACTTGATCGGTGCGCCATTAAGCAAGAATTGGCCCCGTGAAATTTGCGTTTCCCGGAAACCCACCATGACCCGTATCGCTTCCATCGGCGCGCCGGCTGCGTCGGACAGGGCGCAAACCAGGCGGTAGAGGTTGGGCGTTTCCGCCGTCCATTTCAGCGGCCGGGCGATTTTCGCCGTCCACCGCTGCCGGAGGCCGGCGCCGGTAGCGGGAGTTTTTAACACCGCCGCCTTTTGCCAGATCACGGCGCCGGTTTCATCCAGCAATTGAACATGCAGGCGGCATGGCAGTTTAAGCCCCGGCGCTCCCTGTGCCGGCGGTACCCGGCGCAGCAGCAAATCCAGGCGCAGAATGGCATCCCGGCAGGATTCGTCAAAAATTGTCTGGACGCGCACATCGGCCAATTGAAGCGCCGGCCGCGACAGCAGATAAACGCTGCGTATGATGCCGCTCCAACGCCACATATCCTGGTCTTCCAGGTAACTGGCGGCCGACCATTTGTAAACCCTCACCGCCAAAGTATTTATTCCGGACTGCAAGGCCGCGGTAATGTCAAATTCCGCCGGCATGCGGCTGCCCTGGCTGTATCCAATCGCCCGGCCGTTTACCCAGACATCCAACGCAGAGTTGACGCCTTCGAAATTCAGACAAACCCGACGGGTCCGCCAATCGGCCGGCAATTCAAACCGGCGGCGGTACAATCCCACGGGATTCCGGTCCGGCAGATGCGGCGGATCCAGCGGAAATGGATAACGGGAATTGGTGTATTGCGGCCGGTCAATGCCGTGCATCTGCCATGCGCCCGGCACGGGCATGGCGCGCCAAGCCCGGTCGTTGTAACCCGGCGACTGGAAATCCGCCGGCGCGGCGTCCGGCGAGTCGCAATAGCAGAAACGCCAAGGCCCGTCAAGGCTCCGGCGGCGGGAGGATGTTTCCGTGTGCATGCGCCGGGCCGAACGGGCATCGGAAAACACCGCCATATCCGCCCGCGGCGGAAGCCGGCGGCGGTGCAACACTACGGGATTTGCATAATCTGCGGGAGACGGCTTGAGGCGGATGATCTTGGCGCGCATGGACAGTCTTAAAAATGGTAAAACAACACGGCGGGAAAGAATCCCATCCGAGCAACCGGAACGCAATTAAAACCTGTATAACGCATGGCGCGGCGCATGTCAAGCTGGGTGCGTGTGATGCTGAAATCCCGTCACGGATTCAGGATGGAGTAAGCCTCAGCGTTGCCGCAAAGGAAAGGAAGTCGAAAATATTCACCGCAAGGAACGCCAAGAACGCGAAAGATGCTCAAGATTTTCAGATCACGAACGCCTGCCGCGCCGGCCGGCATCTGCCGGTCTGGCGGCAGATTTCAACATTCCGTGCAATTCAATTACATCCGTGCTCTTTCCTGTGTCTGTTGCTTGCCCGCCGTAGCTTTAGCGAAGGCGGGCGTCTATCCGCTTATCCGGTTCCGTAATTAAGGTTCCCCGCCAGAATATGTGGGTCGAATGGGGATTTCACCACGGAGACACGGAG
>CAYXEK010000012.1:0-62569 GCA_964463985.1 uncultured Verrucomicrobiota bacterium | reverse complement strand
AATCCGCTGGAAATCAACAGGAATCCGCAATGCCCACCCCCGTGCGCGGCCAAGCCGCCGAAACGTGAACCACTGCCGCCTGGTTCCGTCTGCACGGCGGACTGCTCGGCGCGCAAGGGCAAAACTAATCTGCGCAATCTGCGGGCCCCCGCACGCTGGCAAAGCTGTTGCTTAATGCGCATGAAATATGTATCCTGTGAGTTGCTTACAAAAGCCGGCTGTTGAAAGCAGTAGTCAGGAGTCAGGAGTCGAATCGGAAACATTAAAAAACACATTTGCCATCAACGCCTTGCGTTTATCCTGAATTCTGGCTTCTGTATTCTGCATTCTTTCAAAACGTGAGTTTTGAAATCGGCTCCTGTTTCATCCGGCCGAATCCGGGCGGACACGCCTCCGCCGGCGGATCAACAATTTTCAGGTTTTATCATGATGAACGACGCCGATACCATTGCCGCCATTGCCACGGCGCCGGGCGCCGCGGGCATTGCCATCGTGCGCATCTCCGGACCGGCCGCCCCGGCGATCGCCCGCAAAATTTTCACCTGCGGCGGGCCGCCGCCTGATTTTCAGGCCCGGCGCTTGTTCCGGCACGGTTTTATAAGGTCGCCGGAAGCGTTGCTGGACGAAGTGCTGCTGCTGATGATGCGCGCCCCCCACAGCTACACCGGCGAAGACGTGGTGGAACTGCAGGGACATGGCGGCAGCGTGTCTGCCAGGCGGATACTGGAACTGGTCCTGAGCGCAGGCGCACGCCCCGCCCCGCCGGGTGAATTTACCCGGCGGGCTTTCCTGAACGGCCGACTGGACCTGGTCCAGGCGGAAGCGGTGCTGGACCTGGTCCAGGCGCAGTCCGAACGAGCCGCCGCCGCCGCGCTGGAGCAATTGACAGGAAAACTCAGTGCGCCTCTGGCTGAAGCCCACGGGGAACTGCTGGCGGCCGCCGCGGAGATCGAAGCGACGCTGGATTTCACGGAAGATGAAACGCCGCTGGAGGTTTTCCCGGTGATCCGGCGGCGACTGGAGGCGGCGGCGTCCGTGTTGGACGGCCTGCTGGCAACCTGGGAGGAAGGACAAATGCTGCGCGAAGGCTTTCGGGCAGTGATTTCCGGCCGGCCGAATGTCGGCAAATCCACCCTGCTGAATGTCCTGCTGGGGCGCAACCGCGCCATCGTGTCCGACATTCCCGGCACCACGCGCGACCTGATCGAAGAAACCTGGCTGCTGGACGGTTACCCGGTGCGCCTGGCCGACACGGCCGGCTTGCGCGCCGCGGGCTGCCAGGTGGAGCAGGAAGGCGTCCGGCGCGCCCGGAACCTGATGCGTCTGGCGGACATTCATCTATATGTCCTTGACGCCTCCCAGCCGCTCCAGCCCGACGACCTGGCCAACCTGGCGGAAATCCCGGCGGACCGCTGCCTGCTCCTGTTCAATAAAAGGGATCTGCCGTCGCGCATCGGCCCCTCCGACTTCCCCGGGCGAACCGCTATTTTCACGGCGCTGATCCGCGGCGACGGGGTGGAACAACTGAAGGCCGCCATGCTGGAGCGTCTGCGCGGCGGGGCGGCCGCGGCGCCGCCGCATGCCGTTGTGTCCGCGCGCCACCGGACGATCCTGCAATCCGCCCGGACCGACATGCAGCAGGCGCTGGCGATTCTGGATGAACGCCGGGAAGATTTGCTGGCGCCGGCGGCGGCCGCCCTGCGTTCCGCCGCCGAACAGGTCGGACAAATGCTCGGCAAGAGTTATTACCCAGAATTGCTGGACGCCATTTTCAGCCGATTCTGCGTCGGCAAGTGACGGCAATGCCATGAAAACCGCGGAATTCTTATACGACCTGCCGCCGGAATTAATCGCCCAAATGCCGCTGCCTGAACGTTCGCAGGCGCGCATGATGGTCGTGGACCGGCGCAGCGGCAGCCTGGAACATTGCCGGGTGGCCGACTTGCCCGGCATCCTGCGCACCGGCGATTTACTGGTGTTGAACGACACCCGGGTCATACCGGCGCGGCTGTTCGGGAAAAAATCCGGCACCGGCGGACGCGTGGAAATCCTGCTGGTGGAAGAAACCGCGCCGGACGAATGGGAAGCGCTTTGGCGCGCCTCCCGTCCGCCGCGGCCCGGCGCCATCCTGGAACTGGCCGGCGGCCGCATTCAGGCCGAGACGCTGGAACCGCCGCGGCATGGCCGGCTGCGCGTGCGCCTGCATTACCAGGGCAACTTCATGGATTTGCTGGAAGAACACGGCCAACCTCCGCTGCCGCCTTACATCAAGCGGCCGGCGGTTGACGGCACGCCGGTCCAAACCGCCGAAGACCGCCGGCGTTACCAGACCGTCTTTGCCCTCCAGCCGGGGGCCGTGGCCGCTCCGACCGCCGGGCTGCATTTCACCGACAGCCTGCTTGCCCGGCTGGCGGAGAGCGGCATCCACAATGTAAAAATCACCTTGCATGTCGGCCCGGGGACATTCCGCCCGGTGACTTGCGAAAATATCGCGGACCACCGCATGGACCCCGAGCGGTTCAGCGTGAGCCCTGCAACCGCGGCAGCGGTCTCCGACGCCCGGCGCGCAGGCCGGCGGGTCGTGGCGGTCGGCAGCACGGT
Organism: uncultured Verrucomicrobiota bacterium; assembly: GCA_964463985.1. Classification (GTDB taxonomy): domain Bacteria; phylum Verrucomicrobiota; class Kiritimatiellia; order JAAZAB01; family JAAZAB01; genus JAXGPF01. Next base: position 59,968 of record CAYXEK010000012.1, on the reverse strand, counting down.
GGTGCGGACGCTGGAAACGTCAGCCGTCGCCGGCGGCATCGCGGCGGGAACGGGGCGCAGCACCCTCTTCATCCACCCGCCTTACAAATTCCAGGCGGTGGACGCCATGCTGACCAACTTTCACCTGCCGGCTTCAACACTGCTGATGATGGTCAGCGCCCTGGCGGGCATGGAATTGACGCGCAAGGCATATGCCCTGGCGGTGCGGGAACGTTACCGTTTTTACAGCTATGGCGACTGCATGCTGATCCTGTAGGCCGGCGCGCAGGCAAAAAAGGCCGGATCAGTTGGTGATTTTCTTGAGTTCGTCCCGCAAACGCGCCGCTTCCTCGTAATGTTCCGATTCCACAGCTTTGGCAATCCGGCGTTTGAGGTCTTCAATTTTCTCAGCGCCGGTCAACGGAGCGGCGCGTTCCAGCGAGAGGCGGCCATTGCCGGCGGTTTCGCGGACAATGACGCCGGCGGCATCCATGACTTCCGGCGCCACCATCACGGGCGCTCCGCAGCGCAGCGCCAGGGCGAGCGCATCGCTGGGCCGGGCGTCAATCACGGATTCCAGCCCATTGGCTTCCAGCACCAGTTTGGCGAAGAATGTATTGTCGGCCAGATCGGTTATTTCCACCCGTTTCATCCGGCATTCCAGGTTGTCCAACACCTGCTTCAACAAATCATGCGTCAGGGGACGCGGCGGCTGCACCCCGTCCAGCACCAGGGCGATCGCCTGCGCCTCGGTCGGACCGATGAACACCGGCAGCGTGCGCTGATCTTCCTGGCTTTGCAGAAAAACCACGAATCCCATGTTGGACAGCGAAACCTGCGCTATTTTTACCGGAATCATAATGACACCTCTTTCGATGCCGGAATTTTATGAAAATCCACGCGGACAGTCAAGCAGTTGCGCGCATTTTCCAGCGGACATCCGTCAAGGGGTGGCCGGCGCGATCATGTTTCCGTGCAAGCGGCGGCGCGGGGCATGGCGGGTTATTGTTTTTTCCGGCGGACCACCAGTCGGCAGCGCGCCTGGCCGCACTGGGAAAGGTCGGTTTCGTATTCGAACCCCAGCGGTTCCAGCACGCGCCGGTAAAGCACATCGCAATGATCGCAGTAATGCGGATATGGCTGCATGTGTTTATATTCCAGCAACCGCCCCTTGGACGGGCAATGCTCCATGTTGATGCGGAATTCGCCGGCGGCTTCATCCAGTTCCATGGTGAAATCGGCGGCTTCCTCGTTCAGCGTCTGCGACCAGTATTCCCAGCAGCCGCGCAGGCCGTGGGCCGCGGCCAGGCTGCGGAGGTTGTTCAGGTAGGCATCCGACAGGTATTCCCAGAATTTCACGACCGCGCCCCGCCCGCCGCGTTCCTCGAGAAACTTGAACAATTCGCTGTAGGCGGGGATGAATTCCGTGCAGGATATCATGGCTGTCTCCGATAAAAGCGCTGCAAGCCGGCGCCGGTCAGCGGGTCATAACCGCGCAATTCAAAGGCAAAGGGCGTGTCGCGGCAGATGGTTTCATTGACAATCCGGGAGGTTTCCGCATACAGGGCGGATGGCTGTCCGTCCTGCCGCCGGATATGTTCCACGGCCGGGCAGCGCTCCACCTCGATCAGCAATTCATCCGCATCGCCGGAAATACGGACCCGGCCGCCCTCGAGGCGGTATATGTTTTCAAAATACTCCCGCAGGGCCGGCAAGCCCCGCCGCCGCAAATCGTCCTGCAGCGGCGCGTGATACGCGGCGGCAAACCGGCGCAGGTAATCGCGGACGGCGTCAACCCCGAAGTTGACGCGGAGATATTCCAGCGACAAGTTCAGCGCGCAATGAAAATCCCGGTGGAGATAAGCATTGTCCGACGCCCGGCGGGTCATGGTCAGTTTGGTCATATTTTCAGGTACTCCGCTTCGCGGCGCAGAGCGCGGCGGATGGCGCGCCGGCAGGAATCCGTGAGCGGGTAGTCCGGATAATTGCGGCAGGTGCGGAAGATGCCCATTTCCACCAGCAATTGCTTTTCGCCGGCCAGCCAGCACCGGATTTTCTTACCCCCGTAGACATCGTACATCAGGCGGTTCATGCGCGTCTGCAGTTTTTCCGCGCGCGGCAGGTCGCCGGCGCGCGCGGCGGCGATGATCTGGCGGGCGAGATAACCGTTGAAGACGCCGCCGCCCAGCAGCAGCCCGTCATAACCTGCTTGCAGGTAAGGCACGCAGTTGAATTCCCATCCATTCAACAGCACCAGTTCCGGCCGGCGGCGGCGGACGGCCAGAAGGACGCGCATGCGCGCCAGGTCGGCGGAACTGTCCTTGACCAGCACCACGCGCGGTTCGGCGCAGATTTGGCGCAGCGCGGCGGCCGCAACCGGCACCGTCCCCTGCGCGCCCCGGTCGTAAATGCCGACCGGCAGCGGGCTGCGGCGGATCGTTTCCAGGTAGATGTCCAGGATATGGGCCGGGGTTTTGTTCGCGATGAAATACGGCGGAGCAATCACCGCGATATCCGCGCCGTCATCCCGGGCCGCGGCGATGTTGTCCAGCATCCGGGCGGGGGAATTATCCGTCACCTGCGCCGCCAGCGGAACGCGGCCGCGCGCATGTGACGCGTAAAACCGCAGGAGGCGCCGGCGCTGGGCGTCGCGCATCCACGGTCCTTCGCCGTTGGTCCCGGCGACAAAGTAGCCGTTAATGCCCAATTGGCGGTCATGTTCCAGCATCCGCCCCAGCGAGGGCTCGTCCAACTCCATGCCGGCGGTGAACGGCGTAGGCGCCGCCGACCAGACGCCGCCCGGCAGGCGGCCGCTACGTTTAACGATCATATATTTCCTTTTTCATTCCGAAACCCGACACCCGCATCCCGCCCCGCATCATCCATGCGGGGTCATCACGGCCTTGATGATCGGCTGGCTGGCCTCCACGATGGCCTGCAGCGTGTCCCGGGCCTGCGCGAATCCGAAGGTATGGGTCACCAGCCGGCGCCCATCCACCAGGCCGTCGCGGAGCAGCCGGTTGGAAACCGGGAAATTAATCGCCGGCTCGGCGAATGCCGGACGCAGCGTGATTTTGCGGAAAATCAAATCGTTGACATCCACTTCAATCTTGCTGCGGCCGCCGAAATGCAGGCCGAAGAAGGTAATGATGCCGCCGAACTTGATGATTTTCAAGGCATCGTAAATGCTTTCCGGCGGCGAGCTGACAATTATCCGCTCCACGCCCTTGGGAAAACGTTTTTTCACCGCGGCTTCCACGTCTTCCTTGCGCGTTTCGATCATGGTGTCGCAGCCGAAAGCGGCGGCGGCATCAAACCGCGCCTTTTCCAGGACGGTGTCGCGGCTCAAGCCGGTGATGAACACATGGCCGGCGCCGCGGAGTTTGGCCAGGCGGGCGGCCATCAAGCCCAGCGGCCCGTTGCCCAGGACGGCCACCGGCGCGCCCAGCGGAATTTCCGCCAGGAGCACCGCCGTCAACGACACCGCCAGCGGCTCGGTCAGGCTGGCGACCGTATAATCCAGGCCGTCGAATTTATCCAGCAGGTTATAGCGCACCGACATGTATTGTCCCATGCCGGGCTGGCCTTCCATGTTGTACATGTTCCGGCATAATTCCGGGTGGCCGCTCTTGCAATCCTCACAGATGCCGCACATCGAGCAATCCTCGACGATCACCCGGTCGCCCGGCTTCACGTTTTGGACGTTTTTGCCGACTTCCATCACTTCCGCGGCAATTTCATGCCCCAGCGCCATGTAATCGTCCGGCCAGTCCCGGACAAAGTTCACGTCCGTGCCGCACACGCCGCAGGCGTGCACCTTGACGATCACATGATCGTCTCCCGGCGCGCCGATGTTCTGAATGCGTTCCTGAATATCAAGCCTGCGTTTGCCGAATAAACCCTTGCTCTGCATATTGACCTCCCGGGCGGCTGACGCCGCCCATGTTTATCTTGCCTGCCGGCCGGCCGGCAACCGGGAAACTGCGCCGAACGTTCAACCGGCGCCGTAAAGCCGTCCGTCGCCGCCGGGGTAAATCTTGTCGTCCGCATGGCGCAGCACGGCATCCAGATCGCCGAACACCTTGCGGAATGCCGCCAGTATCTTGTCCATCAGCGGGCGGCCGTTGGGGGCGTGGATGCCGTGCACGACGGTGTAGGTATCGCACAGCATCGAGGCCACCGGGAACTGCTCCACGCGGTAGTCATACTTGATGCCCTTGGCCTCGTTCACCGCCCAGGGATAGCCGGTGCCGCCGTAACCCAGCTTGCTCTGGAACAGGTCCTGCGCCGGCACGGGCATGGTCTGCCACTGTCCGACCAGCATGCCTTCCTTGAACAGGGCTTTTTCCACGGCCTCGCGGAAACGGCGCGGCTCGCACTTGACGCCCGCAGCCTGGGGATCGAACCGCACATTGTACATGAAATACACGTGCTTGCAATCCGGCGGACAATACGGGGGAATCACGCCGGGCAGCCTGGCCAGTTCGCGCGTGAGGTAATCGGCATTGGCGATGCGCACGGCATTCAACTCGTCCAGGTGCATCAATTGCGCCCGGGTATGCGCCGCCGGCAATTCCTGGTTGCGGTACATGTAGCCCAGGATGGAAGCGTTGTACTTGCGCCGGCGCGTCACTTCGTCAACCTCATCGCCGAAGCAGCGGATCAGCACCCCTTTCTGCAGCAGGTCTTCATCGTCGGTGATGAACAGGCCGCCTTCGCCGCCGCAGAGGTTTTTGAAATTGTTCAGGCTGAAAGTGCCGATCTTGCCGAAAGTCCCCACGTGCTTGCCCTTGTAAAGCGCGCCGTGTGCCTGGCACGAATCCTCGATGACGAACAGATTGTGCTTCCTGGCGATGGCCATGATCCGGTCCTTGTCGCTGGGGCAACCCTGGATGTCCACCGGGATAATGGCCTTGGTGCGTTCCGTAATGGCCGCTTCCAGGCTGTCGGGATCAATGCAATAAGTGCGCGGATCAATATCCGCGAAAACGGGAATGGCGTTCTGGTGAATGGCGCAGGAGGCCGACGCCAGGAAGGTAAAGGCCGAGGTGATCACCTCGTCGCCGGGGCCGACCCCGGCCGCCGCCAATCCCATGTGGAGGGCCGCCGTGCCGCTGCAGGTGGTCAGGCAATGTTTGGCGCCCGTGTAGGCGGCCCATTCCTTTTCCAGCGCCGCAACCTGCGGCGCGGTGCCGCCGGCGACAATCCCGCTGTCGAGCACTTCGTTGACCAGGCGCCGGTCGTCAGCCGTGATCACCGGCCAGTTTTTGTAATCGCTGCGCTGCAGCACCGCCCGGCCCCCGTCAATCGCCAGTTTTTCCATGACTGCTTCTCCTTTTGCAAGCGGTCCTGCGGCGGCATGCATGCCGCCCGCGGCGCCGCGGTTAATATATCCCGGCCTGATTACGAACTCCCGCAAAAAAATCAATTGACCGGCGCCGCCGCCGGGATGCCGCATCCGGGTTGCGGAACCAACCGCCGGCCCGCCGCGGCGATGCCGGCGCGATCAACCCGTTCCGGCGTTGCCGTCCCCGCCGCGGACGCCGGCGGCGCGTTCCTGCGCGAAGTTCCGGTCGGCCAGCCGGGAAACCGATTTAAACTGGTAATATTCATGGCGGTAATAACTGACGAACAGGACGGCCGCCCGGCCGCCCGCCAGGTAAACCAGGTTGGTTTCCTTCAGCAACGGGACGCCGGGCTGAACTTTCAGCAGTCTGGCCAGCGGCGCGGAAGCCGGCAGGCATTCCACCGTCTGGCTTTCATAATCCAGCGGCAGGCGGTGCACAGTCAGCAATTGCTCGAGAAAATCCATGCACGCCAGGTCGTCCGCGCCGATCCGGGCGGCGAACACCGCCGGCATCACCACTTCGTCCGTCGCCGTCACGGTCCGCCCCAGCAAATCCAAGCGGCGGGCGTAAAGCACGCGGTCGCCCGGCGGAATGCCCAGCAAAATCGCATGGTCGGCGCCGGCCGGCTGCAACTGGCGCGTCTGCACCACGCGGCGCAATTCAGGCGCATGGCGCATGATGCTGGCGGAAAAATCGCCATTGACGATCGGGATGCGCCGGCGGGGATGCGGATTGACGAACGTGCCCCGTCCCTGTTGCCGGATGATCAGCCCTTCTTCCTCCAGAATCTGCAGCGCGCGGCGGATGGTGATGCGGGAGAGTCGCAATTCCCGGCACAAGCCGCGCTCCGTCTCCAGGCGCGCGCCCGGCTGCCAGATGCCCGCGAGAATCCGCTCGCGGACCGACTGGGCCGCCGCATTATAAGCCATGGTGGCGCGCTGCATGCTGTCGGCTCCCATCCCGGCGGCGCGCCGGGTTGATCTCATTCATAATGGTTATAACCATATAACCAATCTGGAAAAACGTCAAGCATTTTCCTTTTGAAATTTTTCTGCCGCCGCCCGCCCGGGAATTAAACTGGCGCGGCGGCAGGACAACTGTTACACTTGCAGCAAATGGTCCCAAAACCAGGCCGCCGCATTCCGCCCGGCCCAGCGAAAGGAAAAACTCCATGGATAATCATCCCGCTCCGCTTCCTGCCGGGGGCTGGCTGGACGCCCGGCAGGCCGGCGCTGCCGGCTCCGAATTCGAGACCACGGGCGCCATCCGCGCGGGCGCCAATGAAATCACCGTGGCCGATGCCGGTGATTTTCAAGTCGGACAGCAGGTGGCGGTTTACGGATGCCATCCGCATTATTACGGCACGGTATACAATGCCCAGGCCCCTTACCTGGGCGAAAATCAGCGCCCGCTCAAGGACGAAGCCGATTTGCGCGGCCTGGAGGACGGCCGGAACTGGCAGACGTTTGTCATCCATTTTGAATCTGCCGCCCCGGCGGCTTTCCGCTGGATGGCGGTGGACCCCGCCCTGCAAACCAAAGCGCGCGGCCAGCCTTCGCTGCGCCGCTACTGGCAATGGCAGGCAACCGGGCTGCCGGTGGACGGCCGCTGGCAGGATTTGGCCAGCGGGGTGCAAATCCGGTTCAAGCAACTTGACTGGGAAGCCGGCGCCAGCCTGGCCGTCCACGCGCGCAACCGTTTGCTGGCCCGCATCACCGGCATCCGGGGCCGGACCCTGGAACTCGATGCCTGCGCCACGCGCGGCGCAGCGGACGCGCTGGTGCGCCATCACGACCAGGAGGCCTTGCAGGCTGCCGTGGACCGGGCAATCAGGGAGCGCAGGGGCCTGTTCATCCCCGCCGGACGCTACCGCCTGTCCGCCGGCCTGTGGATTCGCAACGCCTCGCTGCGGGTGGAAGGCCTGCACCCCGACCAGACCCTGCTGGACGTCAGCGAAGATAACACCTCCGTTTTCTGGATCGCCGGCGGGCGCAATGTGGCCATACGCAACCTGGGCATGACCGGCCATACGGGGTTCCTGCAACTGCCGGCGCACACCAGTTTCCGCACCGCCGCGGGCTTTTCCTTCTGGCCGACAGCCAACCAGCAGATGGAAGTCAGGGGCTGCGCGGCGGCGAATTTCGTCAGCACGGAACACCTGCTTTTCGAAGACCTCAAGGTGACGCGCATGGCATCGGAAGCGTTTTACTCGCATGGCTCCAACCGCGAAGGCCACCCGCCGTATGTCCAGCAACCCCATGCCGGGATGCCGGAACTCCGGGAACAGTACACCAAGTCATGCATATATCACCGCTGCCATGTCAGCGACTGCGGATTTAACGCCTTCAACAACAACGATCATGCCGAAAACACCAGCATCCTCCACTGCCATGTCGAACGGGCGGCCAATTTCTGCGAAAATGCCGGACGTTTCACGCGCATCATCGGCAATTATGTTCTGGACGGCTGTTTCACCAGCGTGCACAGCGGATCGGCCGACGATCCGCGCCGGCTGGGGCCGACCCAGGCGGTGATCGCCGACAATGTCTTCGAGAGCGGCCGGTTCCTCGGCGGCATCCTGATCGGCAATTCCGCCACGCAGGTAACCGTGGCCGACAATCTCTTCATCGGCTGCAGCAACGAATACGCCATCCGCATCGGCGGAGGCCGGCGCATAACGGTTACCGGCAACCAGATTGACCTGACGCAAATGGGCGATTACCCCGACAATGAACGCGTGGGCATCTGCATCGAAGCGTCAAACGTCCTGGCGGCCGACAACCAGATTTACGCGCGCGGCCCCCGGGCGGAAAAAGCGACCGGCATCAGCATTGCCGACCACACCGTCAACGTGCAGGCGCACGACAACCTGATTGAGAACTGCCAGGTCGGCATCCGGACAGGGACGCGGTTATTCCGCGAGACCGCGACGGGCGCCGCCGACATCTTTCCGCCGCCGGCATCCGACGGACGGGGCGCCTACGAATTTTGCCACACGGAATCCGCGGTGGCGGAAACTACGGACGGCAAGACCTTCCGCTGCCTGGAGTTGCCGCGCGCCTGCGACGGCGCTCCGGCCTACGCCGGCTGGCGGCTGCGCTGGCTGACCGGCGCCCAGGCCGGCCGGACCGCGGAAATCGCGGCGTTCGACCCGAAGCTTCCGGCCATTACCCTGGCGCAGGCCGCGGAGGCGCGGCCGGGCGACCGTTTTGCCGTCTATCCCCGGAGCGCCAACTGGCAGGTGCACCATAACACGCTGGTTGACTGCGCGGAACCGCTGCGCATGGAGCTTTTCCACGCGGACGGGGTGCGCTGCGCCGACAATCTGATTTCGCCGGCGGCGCCGGCTGCATGCGCAAGCCGGGTTACAGGGCCCTGACCGCCGGCATCAGCGAGATGACCACGCGATCGGCGACATCCTTGCGGGCGGGGCACATGGCGGATGTCACGGTGAATTCCAGCGAGCGGTCGCGTCCCGACCGGAAACTGGCCCGGCCAAACCAGTTTGAACCGGCGGAAGGCGCGCGCAGCATTTGCTCGGCCGCCTTCAGCGATTCGCAGAAATCGCCCAGGAACCGGCGGTTGATCTGGTGTTCATTTTCAAACTGCAACAGGCGCACGCAGGCGGGATTGACGTGTTCAATCAGGCCTTCGCGATTGCAGACCATCAGCCCGATGCAGGTATGGCGCGCGGCATCCAGCTCCAGTTCGCGCCGCTCTTCCGCCTTTTTCCGGCGTTCCAGGCTGCGGACGGTCATCAGCAAATCGCCGGCATTCAGGTAGTGAATGCTGCTGATGGCAATTTCCGCGGGGAACGCGCCGCCATCCTTGCGCAGGCAGTTGGCATTAATCACGGTAAAACGGCCATTAGCCACGTGGTCGCGGATTTTAGCCAGCACCAGGGCGTTTAACCCCGTGATCAAATCTCCGCACGGCAGGTTCCAGAAATCCTCCGCCGAGTACCCGAAAAATTGTTCCGCCCGGCCATTGCTGGCGATGATAAACCCCTTGCTGTCCACAATCACCACCGCGTCGTACAGGCTGGACAGAATCGCCTGGTACAGGGAACGGTCCCGGCTGCGGTCGAGCTTGGCGCCGGAAGACGGCGCAGGATTTTCAGGCGCTGCGGGTGCAGCAGCCGAAACGCCCGGGGCAGTTGCCGGCTGTTGAGCGGATTCCGCGGCCGGCGGAGGTGCGGCAGCCGCCGCTTTCGCCACGGGCCGGGACGCGGGTGCGGTTTCGGCGGACTTCTGTTCACCGGCGTGCAACCATGAAGGCAATTTCATTTTCAGTATCCGCCAAAAAAACAAACACTGCCGCTATTCGGCCAAATCAGACAAATCCATGCGGATCGTCATGGAACTGCGGTCTACTTTATCTTTCGGTTTTCCCGGTTTGTCCGACGGCGCCGGGGCGGGCTCCTCCATGTGGGCCGGCACTTTCAACTGCGACCCGCAAGCCGGGCAGACAACGTTCATGCCGATCATCTCCAGGGGCGCCTCGATTTCCTGTTTGCATACTTCGCAGACAAAAGTGACAAAATTAGAAACCGTCTTCGGCTTGGCGGGCACGGTCGCGGCCGCCGGCGCAGTCGTCACATCCGGCACAACCATTCGGCCGTTGCAAACCGGGCATTCCGCTGTTTGGCCGCGCTCGCTCAATTGCGCCATGATGGTATTGCCGCAATGCGGACACGCAAAGATTATGCCGCCGGTTTCCTCTGCCGCCGGCGCAATGGGGTCCAGCGGCGCGGCGGCGGGTGGTTCTACCGCCGCGGCCGCCGGCTTTTCAACCGGGGGCGCCGGGGGCAATTCCCGCAGGATGAGGTTATCCGGCACCGGGGCTATCTTTTCCCGGGCTTTTTTCAGCGGGATAACTTTCAGGATATCATGTTCCGCAATCAGAAAATGCGTCCGGGTGACCGGATTGAAACGGCGGGCCTCCTTGCGGCGCACCAACTTGAACTTGCACAGGCCCGGCAGGGTAAATCCGTTCGCCGCTTCGCGATATACCATGTCCGTCAACTTCGCCATGACGCGGCCAACATCGGCGCGAGACATTCCAGTTTCATCCGCCAGAGCCGCTATTATCCCGGATTTAGTGAACGCTTTTGACATGAGCAATTCCCCTGGAATTTTGAACGATAAAAGCCGGCGCCTTCAGCCCAACATGCTTAATCCGCCGGAACCAGGCAGTTACGGGAGCATCCAGTATCGCCAACTGACTTATTAAGAATCAGAATATTTTAAATGTCAATATAATTTTCCAATTTTTGAAATAATGATACAAACCGATCAAATTGCAAAGCTAGCGAGCAAATTGCATAAGTCCTGACAAAAAGGTCGGGGTGGAAACCGACCCTCCAAAAACGGGGTGATTTTGCATTTTGGAGGGACGACTTCCACGTCGTCCGTGACTTTTGAAAATGGCTCTCACGTTTTGGAATAATTCTGAATTCAGGAACAAGAATGCATGATCAAAAGCAAACTGTTTACGATCAACATCTTACATTGTTTGAAAATTCTGACTGTTAACTGCTGTCTGCTGAATATCACTTTCAGCAGCTGACTTTTGGAAGCGGCCCTGTTATATTATGCTGGAAAGGATTCATATGCCAAAATCGAAACCCATCCATGCCGCCGCCAATCTCTGGTCGGGAATTATTCCCGCACTGTTTACGCCCTTCACGCAATCCGACAAATTGAACCTGGAAATTCTGCCCAGGCACCTGCAATTTCTGCTGGACGCGGGATGCACCGGCTTTTTCGTGGGCGGCAGCACCGGTGAAGGTTTTCTGCAGACTGCCGGGGAGCGCATCCGCTTTGCGGGCGCGGTCACGCGCGCGCTGCGCGGCCGGGCGCCGGTGATCCTGCATGTCGGTGCGATGAATCCCGGCGATGCCTGCCGGATCGCCGCGGCCGCGGGCGAGTTGGGCGTCGCCGCTGTTTCTTCGGTCATGCCGTTTTACTACAATTACGCCATGGATGAAATTGCCGCCTATTATCGGGCCATCCAGTCGGCCGCCGGCCTGCCGATGATCATCTATTACCTTCCGGAAAGCACCAACCGGGTGGTTGGCCTGGATCAATTCTGCAAAAGCCTCTTGACGCTTCCGGGAGTGGTCGGCGTCAAGTACACCCACTCTGATTTGTATCAAATGCAGATGCTGGGCGCGCTGAGTCCGCATCCAATCACACTTTTTGGCGGGTATGACCAGATGGGCCTGGCTTGCCTGGCCATGGGCGCCCAGGCCCTGATCGGCTCAACTTACAATGTGATTCCGGACTTATTCGTGGCCATGTATCGCGCTTTCCAGGCCGGACGCCTGGACGAGGCGCGCGCGCTGCAACTGCGCATCAACTGCTTCCTGCACCAGCTGAAGCAATACGGCAATCGCGCTTATTACGCGGCGCTGCAGATCCGCGGCATTGATATCGGCTGGCCGCGCCGGTCGGGCCGGGAAATCTCCCGCAGGGAATTCCGCGAAATCGCCCAACTGGTCAAGCAGTTCGCGCCGGCGTGAAGCGCACACAACGACGGCTGCACCCCCGTATCAATATTCGTAGCAACTGCCCCCGATGAACTCTCGTAGCAGGGAGTCGGGCGGCACGGCGGCGTCATCCGCCGCGGCGGAGAGCGGAGCCAGGAATTCATAGATGCGCTTGGCGCGGATGTAGGCATCCTGGCGCGCCGGGTCGGCGCGGTATTGTTCCATGGCCGGGGCAAAGTAATGAAACAGGCGGTGTTTCAGAAACGGCAACTCGTACGGCAGGGCGCTGTTCACCAGGAAGTCCGCCGTGCCGATGAAGGGAATGATGTGCTGCAATTCGCTGCGGCGCACATAACGCCAATGGGTGATGGTAGCCTCGGGCTGGGAATTGCGGTGCCAGCTGTCGCGGATCATCCGCCGCAGCAGCCGGTGGTCGGCCCAGCGCATGAACTGGCCGTCCGCCGCCCGGAACTGGCCCAGGGTTTCAATGTACAGCCGGAATTTGCGGGCGGGCGGAATGCTGGCGGTCATGGCGTCATACAACCCGTGCAGGCTGTCCAGCAACAGCATCTGGTTGGGACGCAGGGCCATGGCATGGACATTCAGCCGGCGCCGCCCGGTCTTGAAATCGTAATGCGGCGCGCGCACCGTCCGGCCGGCCAGCAATTGCTCCAGGTGATTGTTGATCAGCGGCAGATCCAGCGCATGGGGCGACTCGTAATCGTAATCGCCGAATTCATCGCGCGGATTATGTTCGCGGTCGAAGAAATAGTTGTCCACGTTGATGGTTTGCAGTTCGACGTTCGCCTGGCGCAGGTGCTCCTCCAATTTCATCGTCGTGGTGGTTTTGCCGGACGATGAAGGCCCGGCGACGATCACCAGGCGCACGTCGGAGCGGCGCGACAGAATCAGCCGTGCGGCCTGGCCGACTTCGGCGACGTACCGGCGGTTGACCTCCTTGATCAGACGCGGCATTTCACCCCGCCCGATCAATTCGTTCAAGGCCGGCACCGAATCGCAGCCGTGCGCCATGTTCCAGCAGAGCACCTCGTAGATTTTCTTGTAGGGGATATTGTCGGTGACTTCAAAGGAATAGGCGCGGGTGGCGCGCGCCTGGGCGCGCTGGCGGCGGTATTCCATGTAAGCGCGGGCGGTATCGCCGTGGCCGCTTTCCATGAGCACCTTTTCCACGATATCCTGGATTTCCTCGATGCTGGGCGTGGCGCCGGCCCCGTGGTCGGCCAGCAAGGCCCGCTCCACCTCCAGGCCGAGTCGTTCCGCCAGTTGCCGGTCCTTGCAGCCCGTTGACACCAGCGCGCGGAAAATCGCCGTGGTTATCCGGTCCCGGTCGTAGGCCACCAGGTTGCCCTGGCGTTTGATGATCTGGATGATTTTATCAGTCATGGCTGAGTCTCTTTGAAAGTTTTCAGGGTTCGGGGTTGCCAGAGGTTGAATCAGGTTCAACGGTTGTTTGCGGTTGAAATTGGCTTATTCCCTCCATCAACCATTGAACCTTGAACCTCTATTAACCGTTACACCCTAAAACCTTAACACCTTCAAAACGTCAGTTTTGAAATTTGCTCCAATGCAAGGATTTTAACCGCGGATTTCAAGCAGCTTACGCCGGCGTTATTCCACGCCGTCGGGCACGGAGCGCGGGCCGACCGCGGACAGGTCAATCCGGCGGAAGCCCAGGGCAAAGGCCGGCGATCCTGGTTTCAGCGCGAAATTGCCGCGCGCCGGGTTGACGAATCCCGGGTCCGCGACGCGCGAATGCCGGTCGAGGGTGTGGCATGGATCGAAGCCGCTGGCGGCTTCGCGGTTCGGCATTTTCGTCCAGGAGCGTTTCTGCCAGGCTTCGAACGTCCAGCGTCCGAACAGCGCCCGCTGCCGGCCGGCGCGCCAGTATAGATTGTTGGCGAAAATGGTGTCGTAGCTGTCCCATTGGTCGCGGGTGAACAACCTGCCCTCCTTCCAATAGACGATATTGCGCATGAAAACATTGGGGCGGTCGGTGTCAAATCCCAACTGCGCGGTTTTGGCCAGGGCAAAGATGTTGTTCTGAATGATGTTGCCGGTGGTGAAGACCTGCGCGCGGAAACCCGGTCCCAGGGTATGGTGCACAATGTTATTTTCCACCACGACCCCGCAGGTGGCGCCGTCCAGGTAAATGCCGCGGCTGTCGGAATAACCATAAATGTCATGAATCAGGTTGTTACGGATTACCGTGCCCGGCGCAATGCCCAGGGTGTAGATTCCGCCGCCATCGCTCAATGTCCGGTTCATCACGTGATGCACATGGTTGAACTCGATGATGTTGCCGGATGTCCGGTTGGCGGAGAATTCCCAATCCCAGCCGATGGAAATGCCCGTGTAATAAAGATCGTGGATTTCGTTGTGGGCGATAAGATTGTCATGGCCGCGCCCGACCCAGATGCCGACCGCGCCGAGATACACCCGGCCGCCGGCATGCACATGGTTGTCAACGACTTGATTGCGCCCGGCTTCCTCACCCGCCCGGCCGCGCAGGAGGCTTTCCCCGATTTTGACGCCGCCGCCGCCCAGGTCGTGCAGGTGATTGCCGGCAATCTGGTTGGCCTGGCATCCCCGGCCGAATTCCACGGCATAATTGCCCACATGCGCGACTTCGCAATTTTCAATCCGGCAATGCCGCGCGCCCGCGGCGGCAATCGCGCCCGGCACGTCAAATGCCGCCTGCAGTCCCGGGTACCCGCGGCCTGTCAAATCCCAATCGGCATGCTGGAACGACAAGCCCCGGAATTGCAGGTATTCCACGAATTCGCCCGCTGCCGGCCGGCCGGCCAGGCAAACCAACCGGCTCAGCGCGGGCGCCACCACTTCCGCGTCGCGCGGATTTTCGCCCGGCAGCGGCCAGTAATAAAGCCGGCCGGCGCGCCGGTCCAGGTACCACTTGCCGGGACCGTTCAAGCCGGCGCGCAGATTGTCAACAAAGAACCGCCGATGCCCGCCAATCGGCCATCTGGCCGGAGTTTTCAGGCGTATGGCGCCGGTGGCCGGATCGGATGCCGCGACCCGCGAACGTGAAATTTCCCAGCGATGCAGCACGACTATTTCCGCATCCGCCAGATCGCCCCAGCGTTTGAGATCAGCCGGATTGCAGTAAAAGCCGTAACGGTTGCGCTGGGCCTTAACATCCCGGGGATGGATGGCGGCGGACACGGGATAATAAATATCCTGGTCCGGCAGGCGGGCGCGGCAGCGCCGGATGCCGTTGACAAACAACTGCCGGAAATGATTTTTGCCGGACCTGACTTCCGGCAAATCGGCCGCCCACAGGTTTTTCCCATGGCGGCGCCACCCGGTTATGCGCCGGCCGCCGCTGATTACCGGCCGGACGCCCGGGGCGGCCATGTAAACAACCGGCGCATCCGCCGCGCCGGAATCGGCGGGATGAAACACCAGCGGCCGCGGCAGGCGGTACACGCCGGCGCCGACAACCACCCGGATGGGGCATCCCCGCCCCGGCCGGCCATGCAAAGCCTTCCTGACAGCTTGCTGTGCCCGGTGCAGTCCGGCAAACGGGCCATCCGTACCGCGTTCATCCGGCGCCGGCTGCCGCCCTGACCGGCGGTCATTCCCGTCTTGCGCGACATAAAAAACGATTTCCTGCATGGCAATATCCCAAAAACACTATGGCGCCGCAAAGGCAAACGGCCCTGCCCGACCATAACCCGAGTCCGAAAGCCAGAAATACCAGCCGCCGCCGACATCCACCACCGCCGGATCAGCCCGCCCGTCTCCGTCGTAGTCACCGGCCGCCGGCATGCCCTGAACACCCAGGGCATACGGACCGCCATGCGCGTATCCGGACCCGGAATACCAAACATGCCAGCCGCCGCCGACATCCACCACCGCCGGATCAGCCCGCCCGTCTCCGTCGTAGTCACCGGCCGCCGGCATGCCCTGAACACCCAGGGCATACGGACCGCCATGCGCGTATCCGGACCCGGAATACCAAACATGCCAGCCGCCTGCTTCATCCACCACCGCCGGATCGGCCCGCCCGTCTCCGTCGTAGTCACCGGCCGCAGGCACGCCCTGAACACCCAGGGCATATGGACCGCCATGCGCGTATCCGGACCCGGAATACCACACGTGCCAGCCGCCGCCATCCACCATGGCCGGATCGGCCCGGCCGTCTCCATCGTAATCCCCGGCCGCCGGCACGCCGCCGGCGCCCAGCCCAAAAGGGCCGCTGCGCGCATATCCGGCGCCGGAAAACCAGACAAAGCAATTACCGGCTTCATCCATGACGGCCGGATCTGCCAAACCGTCTCCATCAAAATCGCCGGCCATCGGCGCGTAATCCCGCACGCGCAACTGGCAGGCCATGGCATTGGAAGCGCTGATATTGATCAAGGCCGGCGCGGAATCGCAAACCCAGGCCACCATGCCGGTGCCCACGGCCATGATGCTCATGCTGTCCAGGCTGATCGCCCGCACCACGGCATCCGCGGCGTTGGAACTAAGCATGGCCGTGACTCGCCGGCCTGCAATGCCGCCGCGATATACCGCCATGGCGTTGGAATGCAAGCCCGGCGTCAATGTCATCGATTCGCGGGGGGCGATGGCCGGGATGTCAGCCAGGTTAATGCAATGATAGCCGCCGAACCACAATTGTTCCTGCCCGGCCGCATTGGTGACAACCCGCAAGCTCCCATCGCCGCGGGAAGTCAATCCGGCGGAGAATGCCAGGTTATCATTTACCGGCTCCAGCGTGAAACTGCCGATGCCCTCCAGGGACAGAATCCCGTTGGATGCGCTGAGCATCAAAGCGCTCGGGGAGCCTGCCGCAAGGTTGTAATCGGAATACAGCAGGTTATCGGCAAACCAGATGCTGTCGCAGCGGTTCGACCAGGCGGCGGAGACGGCCGGCGGCGCATAGCGCGCGCCGTAAAGATACTCCGCGTACCCGCCGTACATGACTTCATTCTTGACGGTGCCGTCGCACCCGTAACAAACTATCACGCCGTATCCGGCCAGGTTGGTGAAAGCCATCTGCAATTCCGGCCTGCCGGGAATGAAAAACCGCCCGTCGGCATGCGGCCGGTAATTCGTTGTCGCCACGGAATTAGTCTGCACGTTGCGCACGCACGACAGGGATCCGTTGGTCTCCGCCAGGAACAAGTCAACCCCGTCCTTGGTGACGTAATATCCCGCAATTGCCTGCAGCGCGGCCTGATCCAGGTTGGTTTCCGCCGGCGCCGGCATGGGGGGCAGCGGCGGACGTTCCAGTCCGGTTTTTTCCTTCACCGCATCGGCCAATACCTTGCGCACTACCGCCAGAGTCATGTTATTCGCGCAGTTGATGTTCACAAAAATGCCCAACTGCTGGTCAGGCAGAACCTCAAGCAATGCTTCAAACGTGCCCGTGGACCCGTTTTTCGCCCAGGCCCGGCCGGCATAATTCAGCGCCGGATCGTCCACCGTGTCCAAGCCCAGCCCGGTTTTCAGGTAATTATCAACATCCAGCGGCCCGGGCGCGGGGTTTGCCAGATGGAACAGGGCATTGGTTGACAAATACCGGCTGCCGTTGAAAACGCCGCCGGCCAGAAGCATTTTGATCACATTGGCCATGTCGAGCGGCCGGGAAAAGGCTCCGCCGGTAGCCGGCATGTTGGCCAGCATCCAGGGCGAAGGCGACCCGCCCGCGGCGTAACCCGTCGCCAGATTTTCCGCAACGGCGGGCTTGTCCAGCAGAAATGACGAATAGGGCATCTGCAAAGGCGCAAACACGCGGGTTTCCGCCGCCGCCGTATAATCCACGCCATCGTGCCGCGCTATCGCTTCGCCCACCACGTTGAATCCGCTGTTGCAGTAGCTGGCGAACAGGCCCGGCGGATACAGGGGATAAGCGCCCTGGAAATATTCAACCAGCCATCTGGTGTAATCCGGCCAGTAGGGACCATGGCTGAACGCGCCGTTGTAAATATCGCCGGGAATTCCCGAGCGATGATACATCATGGCGCGCAAAGTCCAGGCGCCGGCTTGCCCGGGGAACCGCGGCAGCATGGAAAATTCGGCCACATAATTCGTAACGTTGGCGTCAAGATCAAAAGCGCCTGCGTCCATCAATTGCAGCGCCATGAACGACGTCAGCAGCTTCGACACCGACCCGATCATCATCACGGTGTTGGTGGTGGCCGGAATCCCCCGCTCAAGGTCGGCATACCCGAACGCCTCGGCCCAGACCACCTCCTGGCTGTCAACCAGCGCAATCGTCAGGCCGGGAACGTTGTGTTCCGCCATCAGGTTGGTGATGTACGCCCGGCCGGCGGCGATAGTGTTGGTTAATACGGCGCCCGCGGCGGAATACCAGCATAAACACCCCGCCAGCAACGCCATGGCCTGTTGTGATAATACCGCCCGAACCGGCATCCTGTCCCTGCAATGCTTTTCATTTTGCATATTCGCCCTCCAGCAACCGTTGAAATTTGACCGCATGCATTACCGAATGCTGGAATAGTGGAATAATGGAATGTTGAAAATCAAAGAGTTGCAAAATATGGTCGCGCTTTTTTTATTAAACGTGGTTCCGGTATTTTGCTCGCTTGAATGTGCGCCGTAACCCTGTCCCCATTATTCCATCGTTCCATCATTCCAATTTTCCATGGGATGCCACTGAACCTCATGCAACCATTACGGCCCGAGTTATCCCTGTATTTTGATGCGGCAATTGCGCCCGCGGCCCTGCACCTCGATCACCGCCACCCGGTTGCGCTGGATGGCAAGCTTTACTTTTTGGCCGTAAATTGAAAAAAGCGCCGTCTGCGGACGGGCGGGGTTATGCCAATCGGTGGCCACAACGAAAATCCGGCAACGCGCGCCGGAACGCGCCGCGCCGGGGTAAACAAAGTAATTAATTTTTTCGCCGGCCAGCAGTCGGATATCGCGCGGCAACCTTCCGGCCAGATCGCGCAATGCGGCGTTTATGACCAGGTACATCGTCGGGGATTTCGAATAATCCGCCAGATTGAACAAATACACCCGCCCCCTCCCCAGCCGATGCTCCACCAGGAACGGGAAGCCGGAACATGCTTCCGCCGCGATCGCCCTTGCCCGGCGGCCAACCAGGCGCAGGTTGCGCAGTTGGGCATTATAAGTTCCCAGGTGCATATAGAAAGGCGTCGCCGGCTGCCGGCGGATCAGGCTTTCAGTTTCCGTAAAATCCCGGCGCAGGCCGCACGGAATCTCCAGGCGGTTAATGGGCGCGTCGGCGCAGTCCGGCGTGCCGGCCAATTCCACTCCGCACAGTTCGCGCAGCCGGCGGGGATTGATATGCGCGCAAGGATCATCCGTGCAGGTCGCGGACGTCATCTGCGGCAGCAGGATCGCCAGCATGCCGCCCTGCCGGACGTAATCCATCAATTTCGAGTGGGTATCGGCCGTCATGGTGTTCCAGCCGGACATGATCAGCATTTTGCATTGCCGCATGGCAGCCGGCGCGGCTTCCACGGGCATGATGTCGGCCTGTCCGAATGGCGTGTGCGAGATCGTATCCTCGCAGCAACCCGGACGGAAAAAGTTTGGGGCATTGCCCATTTCCGGCCACATGGCGAAATCCGGGTAACACACCTCCAGGTTCATCCAGGAATAACCGGAGAAACCGGCCGCCTTGCAGAAAGCCGGGTTGATGCACGCGCCGGCGATGTCATGCTTGCCCTGCAAATAGGCGATATCCGCGGCCGGCTGGCCGCGCAGCCGGCGCCGGCAGGCGAAATCAACCAGGCCGCGCTGGATGGCGCGCGCTTCCATCAACACCGGGTCATCCCACTCCCGCTCCCGCGTCAGCCGGTGATAAAACGCGCCGGACTCGGAATAGATCACCCGCGCGCCGCCCAGATAAAGCAGATATTGCGTCAGCCACCACAGGTTCAAGCGCTTGCGATCGAAGTCCGGGTCCAGCCGGGCATGCTGCGACCGGGTCGGCAGGCCGCCATAGCACTGGCATTCCCAGGAATTGATGGCGCCCCAGCGGTCAATCCCGAACGCCCTGGCCGATCCGCGCGCGGAAGCCATCATCAGCAACGCGCGGTTGCCCACCAATTCGATGGCCGGGAAAGACGCGCCCGCCGCCAGGTAATAGCGGTGATAAAAACTAGGATCGGTTTCCCATACCGGCGCCCGGAGCGCCAGCGCGCGGATGGGGCGCATGACGGTCTGACGGAAACGTTCCGTGAAGGAGCGCGTGATTGCAGCCAGGTCGCGGTCCGGCGCGGCCGCCACGATCTTCGCCATGACTCCATGCTGTTCATGGGGTGCAAAGCCGATAAAATTCGGGCCAAGCGCGCCGATGAACCGGCGCAGCCGCCGGTTGTATTCGGCTTCCGTGAACATGTGGGTTTGCGGGCCGGCATAATTAAAATGATTGCGTATGGCCGCGGCCAGACCAGCCTGGCGGATAAGACCGGCATTGATCAGCGCCGGATCAATCTCGCAGAAATGCGAGTTGAAGAGGAATGCCAGCAGGTTGCCCTGTTGTTCCAGGCTGAACAGCCGGATGGTGCGGGAAAAATCATCCTGCGACAACTGCACTCCCTCATGCCCGCCGACCAGGTGGCCCAGCCAGGTGTCCGGCGGCATCTTTGCCGGCGGCGGCAGCCGATCCTCAAACGCCAGCGCCTGCACATCGCTGATCCGGTACGTCGTGTTGTTCAGCAATTTTTGGGGGATGGCCATGCGCGCCGTGGGCAGGGGTCGGAACGGGCGGGTATGGTTGAGAATGACGAATTCGTTTTTGCCGGGGCGAATTGCGCCCGGGGGCAGATCAATTTCCATGGCCGGCCAGAAACGCCAGGAACGGTAATTCATGAATTGCGCCGTGCCCTGGAAAACTTGCCGGCCGTTCAGCCGCACTTCGAATTCGCCCCAGGTCTTCAGGTCCACCGAGTTGAAGAACGACAGCGGCATCTCCCGGAGCATGTCCCACATGCCGCGGATACGGAACACGCCCCGCAGATTGCCGGACGGATGAGGCCAGACAAAACCGCCCGCAACGGCGTTCCGGCCCAGGCGGATGCACAAGCGCGGCTCGGAGTAGCGCCGGGTGACGACATCATGCGCCTGGAACACCGCGCGCGGCCCGCCGGACATGCGCGCGGCATCAATTGCCACCTTGTAAATTTTTATTGCCATCTCCAGTATCCCATTGATTGGATGACATCACGGATCAAATGGCGTCGGTTCGACGCCCGGTTCCAACTGGATCGCGTCCATCCAGAGCGTGCCGCCTTCCATCAACGCCAGCGCGAATGTCGTATAACGCGACGCATTCGCCGGCATGGTGAACGGCAGATAATAGCGCTTCCACTGGGCGCTGACAACCATATCCTTGGCGGCGCCGGGCGCGGTCAGCCGGGCCGGCAGCCCGTCCCGGCTGCCCTTGAGGTAAATCGAAAGCACGTACGGCGCCGGCTGGTCATGCTGCGGTCCCAGCCGGCAATACACGCTCCGGCCGCGCTGGCCTTCCGGCGCATGCAGGCGGAACGACACCTTGCCCTCGTAAGGATCGCGTGCGTCCAGAAACAGGTTCGGGTTGGCGCGTCCGACGCGCTGTTCCGGATGCCAGGCTATCCCGGAAGCCTGGGGAAACCAGTAGTCGGGATAATGCGGCAAAGTCGCCTCCTCGAACCCGGGATTGGGCATGACGTTGCGATGTCCCGGCCGGCCGGCGGACGGCGTTTCGTTTTCAACCCGCGCCAGTTCGGGATGCGGGATGGCCTCAACGGACACCGCCAGCGGCGGCGGCATGGCGTCCGCCTGAATCAGGTAGGCGCGCGTGGCCAGCGGTTCCAGCCGGTCCGTAAGCCGGCCGGCGCGGAATGCATGCGTTTGACCGGTAAACAACCTCTGCGCCTCCCCCGCCAATCCCGGCCACGGCAATGTCATTGCCATATCCAGCGGGTAAAGCGCGCTGTTGGCCGCCAGGACCAGGTACCCGCGCCCGGCAACATGTTTGACGCACAGGTGCAGGTCGCGCGCGGCAATATCGGACGCCGGCACTTGCCGGCCGCCGGCCGTGTATTCCAGTTGCATGGGGACGGGGAGCGTGACCAGCCAGGGAGTCATTTCCCTGATCTCGCGGCCCAGCGCCGCCATGCCGTCCCAGGTGGCTTGATGGATTACCGGATAGATGAAATACAGGAACCCGGACGCCCCGTAAATCAGGCTGAGATAAGTCTGGCTGCGCTGCTCATCCGGCGCGGTCAGCCGCTTAAAATGCCGCGACCCGCAATGTTCCAGCACCGGCGTGGGCCAGACCGGCTTGCGTTCCGCCAGCGCGCGCTGGAACATCTCGTCCGTCTGCATGCCCGCAAAAAGCGGGGATGTCCTCCCGCCGCCAATCGGCGGCGCCCAATAGGGATCGCGCGAGATGACGTCGCGCCAATCGGTGTATTTTTTCTCCGGCGGCGGCAGATCGGCGTTCCACAACACCCGGACCGGATGATATCCGTCCAGTTCGTGCGCAATTTTGTAAATCTGGCGACCCTGCACGTAATGATCGAAATAGCGGTCAACGGACGGCTCGTCGAAGGAATCGTAAAATGCCAGGGCGGGATGGCTGCGCACCGACATGATGCCGGCGCGGATCAACGGCACGGCCTGGTCAAAAACCTCGGCAAACCGGCGCGATTTTTCACCGCGGCTCAAGTTAACCAGTTGCGGATGGGCGGCCATATCCATCTTCAAAAAAGTCAATCCGCGGTAAGGCCAGCCGAGCCAGGAAGTGTGCGGCTGGAAAACCGCGCCGTCGCCATACATCTCCAGCCGGAGGCCGAAATGCAATCCGTATTGCGCTGCCAGGTCCATGGCCGCGGCGAGTTGCGCATTGGACGCGGCCGTATTCCAATACACCCAGGTGTTGAAACCCGCCGCCGCGAGTTCCTGGAGGTTGGTTTCGAAATTTGCCGCGCATTCCTCAATCCGGTGGCCGTATAGCACGCCGTAAATAAACACCGGGCGGCCGTCATGCAAGAGGCGGCATTGCTCGCGGTCAATTTTCCATTCATGGCCGGGGTTCGGCGCGCGTTTTACCAGTTCCAACTCCGTCCGGGCCAGCGGGGACGCTGCGGAACCAGCCCGCAGGTTCAAGGTCAGCGGATAGCGTCCGCATGAAAGATCGGCAATGGAAACATCCAGCCTGGTCAGCGCGCCGGTCACCGGCGCGGCAAAGTTCAACGCGGCCGCTTCGCCCGCGGCGGCAAGGCTCAAGTTTGACCAACTCGCCCGCGGCAGCCCGATCCGGCAGATGATGCCGGCATTTTTTTCATCGGTATAATAACTGCGGTCGGCATAGGCGGAAAACACATCCAGCGCCGGCATCTCGGCAATGACCGTCTGCATCCACGAGGCGTCCGGCTCGTTTTCCGGGATCAAATCCACCCGCAGCCGGCGCGCGCCGGCGTTTTGCGCCGGGATGGCGGCGGTCACGCTGCCGGTGGCGCCGGCCGCCAGCATCAGGGTGTTGGTGTAATCACCGGCGCCGCCCGCGCCGGGCAGATCGGACAACGCCACGCGCACGGCGCCGGATTGCGCGCCGATGTTGCGCGCCGCCACCGTGGCGCCATAAGCGAAACCGTTGGAAGTCAACTCGTAACCATGAACCTTCAGTTCTTCCAGCGCGGGCAGGAATGGCAGGCTGTCCGTCCGGGAGAATGGCGCGACTGCGGCGAAGCAATCGGAGGCGTACCACCATACCCGGGGCGCGGGCTGCCAACTAAGCACTTCGCGGTATTCGCCGATTTCCACGGCCATCGGATCGAGCATGGGATAAATCACATGCGCAAC
Organism: uncultured Verrucomicrobiota bacterium; assembly: GCA_964463985.1. GTDB lineage: Bacteria > Verrucomicrobiota > Kiritimatiellia > JAAZAB01 > JAAZAB01 > JAXGPF01. Next base: position 36,322 of record CAYXEK010000012.1, on the reverse strand, counting down.
GATGTTCACGCCCATGGCATCGGAAAATTGCGACCATTGCGCCAGCGGCGGAACCGGAATGGCAATTTCGGCCCGCCAGCCCTGGGAATTGATCTTCGCGCTCGACCGCCAGGGAATCTCCCAGGCCGGCTTGATGCCCCGCGTTTTAAGCACATAAACGTCCGACTTGGTATTGTTGGCGCTCACCCGGAAAAGGTACCAGCCGCCCGGGCGGCCGCGCCCCGGGTCCAGGGCGATCTTGACGCAGTTCTCTCCCTGGATATACCCGTCATGCTCCAATACCTTCGGGAAAATCCGCGATGGCTCGGGATGGGTAATATCGGCGGCCACATACAGCCAGACGTCATCGCGCAGCAGGCGGACGACGACATTCGTGGCCGGGCGGTTCGAATGCGACAAAGACACAAATTGTGAAACAACCCGGGCCTGCCGCCAGCAGGGATCGGAGAAGTCCGCGTCAATCACGGGCGGGGTTTCGCAGCGCGGAATGTCAATCAAAGGCGGCGCCCCGTCCGCCGCTGCCGGCCGCGGCAGGACCAGCAGCGCGCCGGCCAGCAAGCTGGCGGCGATTTTTACCTGTCCGGCGGCGGGTCTGCTCATTCCTCTTCTGGCATTCATGCTCCCCCCCGGCGTTTTTCAACCAGTCTGACGCGGGTTATTCTAACACACGCCGCACGCCTGGCAAGCAATACCGGTAGCGTTTATTTGAATTCCAGTATCACCGCCGCCCCGTTCCGGGCCGGCGGCGGGGATTGGGCGCGGCGCAATATTTGGAGTGCGGCGGCTGGACGCCGCTTTTCCAGGCCGCCGCAGTCCAAAAATCACGGCAAAACCAAATTCCATCTCAAGTTGCATGCTTGCGGAATGCGACACTGGATTACAACTAAATGATATCCGCATTGATTGCCTAAGAGCGCACGGCATGATAAACTGTGCGCCTTAACGGGATCAGCGTTTCCAAGCGATCACCGGGAGACAATCAAATGACCATCCGCCGGCGTTTTTCAATCAAAGTCAAAAAGGAACTTTACCTGGCGGCGCCGCCCGGCCGGTCCATCTGGGCGCAAGCGCCTGCCTACGCCCGCCCGGACGCCCCGGAGATGACGGACGTCATTTCCATCACCCGGCGCGGACCGGTGCTGGGCGATGCCAATCCCGCCCGTTACTACTACACCGAACTGGCCCGGCGGCGGCATTCCACCGATAACGGCCGCACCTGGGAAGACGGCGCCATCCTGGCGGACAATCGCTCGGGATTCCATGGAAATTACGAACGCTTTACCCCGCTGAATTACCTGGACCCGGACAACGGCCGGCTACTGTCGCTGACCAACGAGGCGCTGCTGGATTGCGCCGGCGGCAAGCCGCAATGGTACGGCGAGGGCAACCTGCGCGCGCGCACCATGCGCATCTTTTACGAAATCTCGCACAATGGCAGCCGCACCTGGACCCCGGCGCGCCAGGTGATCCACCGCGACCCGCAATATAATGCGCGCGCCTGGATGCCGGGGCTGGCATACGGCGTCAACGGCGCCATGTGCGGCAACCAGCGCATCATCAAAACCGGCGCCGGCACGCTGGTGATTCCCATCACCGTCTTCGCCGCCGGCAGCAACCGGCGCAACATCCAGGAGTGCGATCACCAGACCAGCACCATGGCCGGATTTCTGCTCGGCCAATGGACGCCGGACATGAACAACATCGAATGGGAATGCAGCGGGTTGCTGGATATCGCCCCGGAGGAACGTCCCAGCGGTTTGACCGAGCCGGATGTTTTATACCTGGGCGGGCAGCGAATCTTCGCCACCATGCGCAACATGGGCAACAGGGAAAAAGGCATTCCCAGCCTGCGAATGTGCTCCCTGTCCGGGGATGGCGGGCGCACCTGGAGCCCGGCCCGCCCGCTTGCTTACGAGGACCGGACACCGGTCTGGGTGCCGGCCTGTCCGTCGGAATTCCTGGTCTCGCCCCGCACGGGCCGGATTTACTGGATCGCCAACATCCAGCCCGCGCCGGTTTACCGCGGCATCCCGCGCTACCCGCTGACGATCGCCGAGTTCGATCCGGACAACCTGTGCATCGTCCGGGACAGCGTGCAGACCGTCTATGACAAGCCGCCGGACGCGCCGCCGCAGCGCCGCTATTCCAACTGGGGGAGCTACATTGACCGCGAGACCGGCGAATTCGTTCTGACCCTGCCGGAAGAACCGAAGACAAGCTGGGACGACTATACCGGCGATGCCGTGCGGTTCCGGATCGCGCTGGATGAATGGTGATCCATGCTTTCAGATTGAGCCAATTTCAAAACTAACGTTTTGAAAGAATTCAGAATTCAGGAGTCAGAATTCAGAATAAATACAAGAGGTTGGTTATAAACATTTTATATCTTTTGCGCTTCTGACTACTGACTTCTGGATACTGAATACTGCTTTCAAAATCTGACTTTTGAAAGCAACTCAGATTAAAAGACAAATCCAACCAGAAGGAGACATTATGTTTAGCTCAATCAGTCGCATTCTTAAATTTTTGTTTTTCATGCTGCTCTGCCTGGATCGCGCCGGCGCCGAAGATGCGCCTTGGACCGACCGGCTGATTCCCCTGCCCCAGGAAACCAGGCTGGCCGGGACCGACAACCTGGCCGCGGCGGATATCCGTTGGCGCCTGACTTTCACCGGCCTGCAAGCCGGCGCGATCGGCCAAATCCTGCATCCGCTGCCCGCCGGAACCAACGGCCGTTTGCAGGTTGTTTTCCATCTGTCGGAACAGGCGCGCGGCGCGGCGCCGGACGCCCTGCTTGAACGGCTGCGCGCCCTCCCCAATGCCGGCCAGGCCTACCTGGTTTACCCGGCGACCAATCCGCCGGCGCAGGTGCGCATCATCGCCAACACCGGCATCGGCCTGCTTTACGGCGCCCGCACCCTGGCGCAATTATGGCGGCTGCAGGCCGATCCGCCGCCCGCCGGCGATGCCGTCCGGGCATGGCCGCTGGCGGAAATCCTGGACTGGCCCGACATGGCGGAACGCGGCCTCTGGGGCGATGTCGAACGTTTTGCGCCCTGGCTGGCGCAATGGAAAATCAACCTGATGGAGACCCGGCTGCGCTTCGACGCTAACGGCGAGGTGTTCAGCTACTTCCTCACCAACGCGGCGGCCCGGGAGGCCGCGTCATACGGATTCCACATGACGCCTTTTTTCGCGCACCCGGACAAGTTGCTCAATTTCAACCCCTTCCTGCTGACGCCGGCCGGCCGGCAGGCCTGGCCGGGCGTGCTGGCAACCAACAACCGGGCGCTTTGTTTTTCCTCCGCCAACACCATCCGGCTCCTGGCCGGCTGGATGGATGCCGCTTTCCGGCTGCTGCGCCAGGCCGATCCGTCCGCCCGGCCCACCGTCAGCATGCGCACAACCGAAACCCGCAAACCCGATCCCTGCGGCTGCGCGCAATGCCGGCAACGGACGGTTTACGAAAACGAGACGGCCGCCTTCCTGGCGGCCTTGCGCCTGACGCAATCGAACTGGCCCGACGCCTTTCTGCGCATCAACCTGAGCCAGGGCACGTTCGCGTATAACGACCGCCTGATAGAACTGGTGCGCGGCGAAACCGGCGGCCATGCCGGCCTGGTGTTCTACGACAGCAAACTGACTTACCGGGTCAAGCGCGAACCGATGATTTACCCGCTGCTGGAAGAATATTCCGGCGCGGGCGGCTGGCTAAGCGCCGTGCCGGTGCTTTCGCCAAGCTGGTTTACAATCTTTCCCTGGACCGGCCCATCGTTCGTAAAATACCGCCTCCAGGAATGCGCGGAAAAACATCTGCAATCCGTAACAGCCTATTTTGTCCCCAGCATCTGGTACTACCAGTGCAATGCCATGGCGCTGGCGGAATGGGGATGGAACGCCCGGGGGCGCACTCCCCGTGAATTCGCGCGGGCTTATGCGTCCGCCATGGGAATACCGGATCCGAAACTGTTTGCCGAATGGGCCTTGCTGGCCGGCGAAGCGGGCTGGGACCTGGCGGCCTCCGGCATTATCGCGCGCATTGCCGGGGATCCCTCCCTCTGGCTCGAGCGCGGCCAGGTGTTTTCCCATGATCTGGACGACCGGTTCGCCGACGATATCGCCGACAACCGGATTTCGCGCTTCGATCAGGCCCTGCGCAACGCCGTTTCCGCCTGTTACGTGGCCCGGCAGGCCGGAGTGCCGGATATGCTGGACGAATCGCATGCCACCCTCGCCGCCCTGCGCGCACTGGACGTTTGCGCGGAAATCCAGCCCATCCTGGTCAACACCAACCGCGGCGCGGATGCGCGCGCGCAACTGGCCCAAGGCCTGGAACTGCTGGACCGGTGCGCTTACATCATCAACTCGCGGGTTTACGATTGGGCGGCGCGGCGCGAGGCGGATTATGACCACCACGGGCATTATGCGCGGTTGAACCATACCGCCGTCGGTTTGTTGCGGACTTGCGATATCTTCCGCGAACGCAGCCGCGCCTGGGATATTGCCGATCCGCGTCCGGCCAGCCGCGCAAGGCCGCTGGAAATCCGGAACCGGCAATCAACCAACGGCGTCACAATTTACGAACTGGCCGTACCGGATCAAGCCGCCGCCGATCCCGGCAGTTACCATGTATGCTTTGACCGGCATTGCGTCATCGAGCATGTGGAAGTTTACGGACAGGATGCGGAGGGACAGCAAACATTGCTCGGCCGTTCACCCGAACCGGAACCCAACGGCATCACCGGGGCCAGATTCCTCGAATGCCGGATCAACCTTCCGCCGGTTGCCGCCGGGAACGCCCTGTCAATCAAGGTTTACATGCGGGGAGAACAGGCCTGGGATGGAACCATCGGCCTGCGCCGGACCTGGAGCGCCGCCGACGCCCCCTGGCCCGTGGAAGAAATCGAGAAAACCCTACTGAACCGCGCGGTCAAATAAATGGAGGGCGAACGTGTCGTGAGCCTTCCGGAGCGGCTCACTCGGAGAGTTCGCCCCACCCGGTTTTATTTCCATCCATGTAATTTCAGACTTCCTGACCCGTGCAAAGGAACTGCACGGGTCAGCAAACTATCCAATGCTTTATTTTCCAGCGTTTTGCGGCAATTTACCGCCTGTTTGCGTTGATTTTCCGGCAGGGCAATTTCCGGAAAATCATTTGGCACATATTCTCGCAAAAAAAAGATTGGCATGACGGATTCTTTGGGTAAAAAGCGTGGTACGAACAAGCCCCCAAGGAGGTTCCGTCATGCTGCAATTATTGTTGCAAGGTTTTCCGGAAAACGCAATTCAAATCAATGCGTCTGTCCGTGTTCAAAAAAAAAGCGATTGTATCACATATTGGGTAGGTGCGAGCAATTATGTTTCGCACAAGATCGGCGACAAAGCGGGTTTGCAGTTTGCTATTACATCCCTGATCGTTAACAACCATGCCCGTGCCTGTGAGATTGCCCGCCCGCCGTTGAATATTCCACATCGGACGCTGATGCGGTGGATGCGCCAATATGAAGATGATGAGCGTGGACCAGGGTCTTTTTACCAGCCGTGTGCCGTGCGCGGCGGCAAGGTCATCACGCCGGAGAAGGCCATGGAATGCGGACGCTTGCTGGACATGGGGATGCGGATTTCGGAGGTGGCGCGCCGTGTCGGCATAAATGAATCGGCATTACGTAAGGCGATCAAAAGCGGGCGTATTCCGCGCCGGGGAGTCAATGAAAATGACACGCCACCATCCCAACCATCATCAGCAACAAGTAAATCCGAGCGCTGTGGGATGGATGCGCAAACCGCGGCAAGCGGATTGGGAACGGCCTGTGCCCGGGCGGACGAGCGCATAGCGGCGGCGATGGGCTTGATCGACAGAGCCAGCACACGTTTTGAACACTGCAAGGATGTGAGCATGGGGGGGCTGCTGGCGGGATTGCCGGCGCTGTGGGACAATGGGTTGTTGAGCGGGCTGAACCGTCACTTGTCGCTGCCCAAAGGTTTTTACAGCGCGTTACACATATTGATGCTTTTGGGATTTATGGCGTTGGGGCGTTTGCGCCGGCCGGAAGCATTGCGCCATGTGCCACCGGGGGAGATGGGAAAAGTGCTGGGACTGGATCGCGCGCCGGAAGTGCGCACTTTGCGCGAAAAAATCGCGGTGATGTCCGGTGCCGGCACACCGCTGGAGTGGATGAAGGAACTCTCCAAAACATGGATGGAAGCCGATCCGCTGGAAGCCGGCTATCTTTATGTGGATGGACACGTCCGGGTTTATCACGGCCAGGGTGCGCTTTTACCTCGGCGTTATGTGTCGCGTGAACGTCTCTGCCTGCGTGGAACCACTGATTACTGGGTGAATGACGCCATCGGACGTCCATTCTTTGTCGTATCAAAAACCCTCACCGACGGTTTAAGCGCCGCTTTGCTCAACGACATTGTGCCCGATCTTTTGGAAAGCGTTCCCAATCAGCCATCAGCGGACGAACTGGCTGCTGATCCTTTGTTGCATCGTTTTGTGATGGTGTTCGACCGCGAAGGCGCCACACACAGCCTGATGTCCACGCTTTGGGAACAAAGAATCGGCGCAATCACGTACCGTAAAGCCGTTGCTCATAAATGGGACGAAAACGAGTTCACGGAAATGGATGTGCCGATTCCCGGCGGCGGTGCCACCAAAATGAAACTCGCGGCAAAAACATCTTTTCTGGCCGCCGGAGAAAAATCCATCCCCGTCACCGAAGTGCGTCGGCTGACCCAAACGGGACATCAAACCGCCATTATTTCCACTGCCAGGCGTTTAAGCGACCCAATCATCGCCGGACGCATGTTCGCACGGTGGTGCCAGGAAAACTTCTTCGCCTACATGATGCAACACTATGATATTGATGGACTTGTCCAGTATGGCAGCGAGGATATTCCTGGCACATTATTGATCGTAAATCCCGCATGGCGGGCTTTGGACAAGGAAATCAAGGATAAACGCCGCCGCATTCACAGACTCCAAGCCGAACTCGGCGCAACCACCATGCGTGACGAGCTTGATATCCAGAAAAAAGCCGAAAAAATTGAGGATATTCAGGCGTTGCAAAAAGATAAAGACGAGCTATGCGCAAAACGCCGGCAAATCAAACGCAAAGTGCCATTATCCACATTGCCGGAAAATGAGCGTCCACGGCAATTACTGCCGTTGGCAAAGGCATTGACCGACACGGTCAAAATGATTGCGTACCGCGCGGAAACCGCCATGGTGGGACTACTGCGCCCACATCTCGCAAAGGAGGACGAAGCGCGCGCCTTGATCAGGGAACTCTTTGTGTCATCCGCTGACATCGAACCAAACGATGCGGAAAAAACACTGGTAATCAGCGTTCATCGAATGGCTTTGCCTGCGCACGACAAGGCCATCACCGGCCTTTTTGATGAACTCAATCGCAGCAATTTCCATCACCCCGAAACCGGCGCAAGGCTGATCTATAAACTTGCTTAAATCAACCAAAATGTGCCAAACTATTTTCCACCCGAATCAGGAAATCTGAATTTGTTCGTTTTGACCATCGGGTAAAAGGATATCGCCGGATGCGCAACACCGCTCCCACATACGGCTCACCACAGGTTCGCCCTCCTTCCGAGATTTGAAATTTCAAATTTGAGATTTCAAAAAGAGGGCAAAGCGGTGCTGAGCCGTCCGGTTTCATCCATTCAATTATCAGACGCAGGCAAGCCGTCAACGCAAAAGGAACATGGTGCCCCGGCTTAAAATCATCTCGTAGCACCCGATATCCGGCAGATGCCAGACCGGATCCAGCCGCGGGCTGCCGGCCAGGTCCATGGCGTCATCCATCCAGGACCGATAAACTGCGGTGTTGACGCAGGGCGATCCGCGCAGCAGCCGGTAATCGGCGTCATATCCCGGCGGCAGATCGGTGGAAGCGGCGTTGAAAATGGCGCTGGTGGGCGCGGCGCAGCAATTGGTGAAGAATCCGCTGCCGCTGGCATACCAGTTGGAATTGGCGGAACTGGCGCTATTGTCATAAATAATCGTGTTTTCCATCATGCCGGAAGTTATGCGGTAGAGCCCACCGCCAACGTAACCGGTATTGCCGGCGATCGTGCAATTCTGCACCAGCGCATATGGATTATTAAACAGGTGCAAGCCGCCGCCTTGGCCTTCCCCCGAACTATCCCCTGCCGCGCTGTTGCCGGCGATCAGGCAATTGCGCAGAATGGTAGTGTTCGATCCCGAGGACCAACTAAGATTGCGCAGGTAAATGCCTCCGCCTCCATAAGAAGTGATATTGGTTGTCTGGTTGCCGACTATCGCGCAATGACTGAACGTTCCGCCATCCGCGATAAACATACCGCCCCCGCCGTAAACCGCCGCAAACGCAGTATTGCTGGAAATCGTCGAGTGTGTTACCAGCATGTTGGTCCCGATTGCCGTGTAAATTCCTCCGCCATACGCTCCGCGGTTGCCTGTCACGATGCAATTGGAAACCGTGCTGTCTATCCGCATGTAAATCCCGCCACCGTATGAGCTGGCCGTGTTGCTGCGAATCACGCAGTCCCGAATCAAGTTACCAAAGCTGTTGACGTGAACTCCCCCGCCAATGCTGCCGCAGACATTGTCGGCAATGGTGCAGTATTCCACAACATTGGCGCCGGCCTGCATACGGACGCCGCCGCCCGCGGAAGCGTTGGTGTTGCCGACCACCGTGCACCAACTGGCCGTGGCATTGCCATGCATTGCCACGCCGGCGGCGAACGCGCTGGCCGGCGCCCAGTTGTTGCTGACCACGCAGTTCGCCATCCGCACCGGGCCCCACAGGGACACGCCGCCGCCGCCATAACTGCCGCTGTTATAAGTGGTGCCATTGCCGGTTATCAGGCAGTTGGTCACCAGGCAGTTGGTGGCGTACACGCCGCCGCCATGGTAAGTGGCGACATTGCCGGCAATCGTGCTGTCGCGCAAAAGCGCATCCGCGCCGGATATATAAACCCCCGCGCTGTAACTGGCCGTATTGGATGTGATCAGGCAGTCCGTCACCAGCCCGCTCAAAAGATATATGCCGCCGCCCCAACTCGCATAGCTTTTGGTGATAATGCAGTTGCTTACCGAGCCGATCGGCGCATACACTCCGCCGCCATATCCGCCGGTGTTGGCGTTGGAAACCGTCAAGTCCGCCAGGAATGCGCCGGCATGGCTCAGCCAGAAACAACGCAGGGAGCCGCCGCCGTTGACGACCACCGCCGTGCGGTCGCCGCTGAATCCCCGCACCACCGTGTTCTGCACCGTGACCGTGTTGGTGATCGCGTACAACCCGTTGGAAATCAACACCGTATCGCCGGCATTGTTGGCGTTGGCCGCCGCCACGGCATCCAGGATGCTGGTGGCCGCCGTCTCCCAACTGGTGTAGGGCGAGGCGGCATTCGTATTCTCCGGGCGCACGTAATGCGTCACCTGCGCCGATAAAGTCCCCGCCAGCCCGGACAGGAACAGCGCGACACCTGCCAGCTTTCCGATATTCTTTTCGCTCATACAGCCTCCAGCTTTGCATCATGAATTGCAGACCGCCTGAAATCGCACGTCATAGTATTACTGCACCTAAGCATTTTATCAGACGCCGGCGGCCAGGCAAGCTTTTGTGGTATCATTAATTTGCAATGCAGTATCGCCCGGTTTGCATGGCCGGCGCCGGGTTTGAGCGGATTGGCGGTTGCTCCCATTCAGGAATGCCGCTGATGCCCGCGCCAGGTCCTGTAGATTCCGGCATAATCCGCCGCCATGCCCGGATCCGGCAGTATTGGCCGGACGGCGCCCATGCCGGACGGCTCGGCATCTTGCCGGGCCATTATGGCCGCGCCCAGCAAGGCATCGTGGGCGCTCCGGAAGACCGGGCCGCCGCAGATATCGGCCAACATCTGCAGCCAGAATGAATTGGCGCTGCCGCCGCCGGCAACCGTCAGCGGCGCGCCCGGCAGAGGCATTTGCAAACCTTCTTCCATCAATTGCCGGGCGCTGAAACAGATGCCTTCCAACACCGCCCGGGCGCGCGCCGCCGGGTCGGACGCGCCGGTCCAGGCGCCGGCCGTCCGGATACGTTCTGGATAAAAAAAAGCCGCGCCCGGCGCGGCGGTTGCCGCGCCGGCCATGAAAGCCGCCCGGGCGCCGGGCATGACCCGGTCAACCGCCCAATCCAGCGCGGCGCAACCTTCATCGCGCGCGGCCAGCTCATAATATCCTCCGCCGGGATACGGCCCCCAGCATCCTTGCGCGTGATACGGTCCCGGGAAGGCCCCGGCATAACGATATACCGCCAGGGCCGTGCCAAGTGTTAACACCGGGCTTTCCCTGCCGCCGGCGGCAAAGGCGCCGGCCGTCTGGTCATTGCCGGCGAAGACCACTTCCAGTTCCGGCGCGAATTTGATTTCATCACATCCGGCCGCTGCCGGAATGGACGATCCAATCCGCGTCAGGGGCCCCATCTGTGCGCCGGTCAATCCGCATATTTCCAGCGCCGCCGGCCGCCAATCATGCAAGGCCAGGGAATACATTCCCGTCATGGCGGCAAGATTGTCGTCCATCGCGTCCAGTCCGGCCAGCCGGCGGGCCAGGAAGCCGGGCAAAGAGGCGACGGATGCCGCATTCCGCAGCCGGTCCGGCCGATGATATCTGATCCAAATCAACTTTGACAACTGCAATTGCGGCATCGGTGCCGGGAAACTGCAGTGGCGGTGGAAATCTGCGCCCATCCTTTCCGCCAGTTCGCGCGATTCGGCGCCGGCGCGTTTGTCCTGCCAGCTTATGAACGGCATCAGCGGCCGGCCGGCGCCATCCAGCAGGGTGAAAGTCTGCGCCTGGCCGGCAAGCGCAATGGTTTTGATTTGCGATGTGCTGATGGAAGCCATGGCGCATAATTGGCGAATCAGGCCCACGGTATCCCGCCAGACTTGCCCCGGATCAAATTCCACCGTCTGTTCGTTGCTGGCGGCGTATGCAACCGGCAAGGCGCAATCCGCCAGCCGGCGCAACCCTTCATCGAAAAGCGCGGCCTTGTGGTTGGTTGAGCCGCAATCAATGGCCAGGATCATATCAATTCCCGCATGAGTTGCAGGGCGGTCTCAACCATCCGCGCGCCGGATTCGGGTTTGAACATCGCCCAGTCCGCCTCGTATCCGCGGCGCGCGCCCGCCGCCGGGGTGGTAATGTACCCCTGCAATTCACCGTTGGCCAGGCTGATGACGAACGCGCGGCATGGCGCCCGGCGCTTGATTTCCAGGGCATATTCCACAAACAGTTCGCCCGGCAATCCCACCAGGCAGACATCGCCGATTTGGATCGCCTGCACTTCGGCGGAACCGTATTCCCTCCCCGGCAGATCCAGTTGGCCGGCCGCCTGCATCTTTGAAAGCGCCAGGGCATTGGCGGCGCCGAACATCTCGCATTCGGCCGTCCGCGCCGCGCCGCGCGGCGCGGCCGTCGCCTTGAGCCGGGCGTAAAGGTCAACCGCCGCTTTGAGCCGGGCTTCCGCCTCCGCCACAGCGGGAAAAATATTGGGCGCAAGCCCGACTTCCCGCGTCATGACGGCCAACCGCCGATTGGCGGAAAAATCCTTGTCCGCCAGCGCCGCCAGCGACCGGCAGACAGCGGCGGCCAATTTGCCGCCCAGACGTTCCGCCTCGGCAAATGTCTGCTCCGCCACATCGTAACGGGGACTGAGATTGCCCGCCGGCGCAGTATGATAGACGCAGGCCACCCCGGGATACTGGGCGGCGATTTCCCGGCGGACGAACCCCGGAAAATCCGCGGAAACCAATTTGGAGTCCTCGTGCAGCACGGTCGGATGCATGCCGTAAATCATGTCCAGAGCCAATAACTCATGATCGCATGCGCGCCGGACTGCCAGCAATCCGACTTCCGGATCGAACGGCCCTGACGGATCAATGCGGTTGCGCCCCGCGCCCGCCGCCCGCGCCGTGGCCACCGCCAACTCGGCCGGCTGCGCGGCGGCATGCGCGGCAATGCCGGCGCCAATGATGCCAGCGTGAAACAGGCGCATATAATCCGCGGCGGGCGGCGGAACAACCGGATCTTCGCGCCAGGCGAAAACCTCGTTCGTCACCGGCCCGGAATGGGTATGGGTGGCGCTGATCAGGATATTGGCGGCGGGGATGCCGGCGGCTTTTTCAATGGCGGTCCGGCAGAATTGAACCGACTGGCGGGAAACGAACAAAATGTCCACCCCGATTAAAAGCACGGAGGTCGCGCCGTCCGACAGGAACAAAGCCGAAGCCGTCAGGGGATCGTGCATTCCCGAAGCAATCCGCGGAACGTTGGGGTACCCGGCCAGGAACAGGGGGTTGGCCGGGGTAATGTCCCGGATCGCCGCGCCGGCGTAAAACCTTGAATGTTTATCGTTCATTGGCTGGTTTTGGATGGTTCGGCAAGAGGCTAAATCACCCCTTGCCGCCCGATGCGTTTGTCGTCGAATATGTTGTCATGCGGCACAGACGGCAGCGATACTTCCAGCACCAGCGCCGGCCCGCCTAGGGCGCGGAAGGTGTGCCTTAGCCCCGGCTTCATTTTGTAAGTCGCGCCGGCGGGCATCCGGAAACGCTTGCGGCCGGCCTCCATCTCCACCTTGCCGCGGACAATGAAAAATGTTTCATCCTTCAGCTTGTGGTAGTGGCGCGGACAACGCTGGTTCTGGAACAGGAACAAAAACTTGCCGCAATATTTATTGGCCAGATCGTTCACAATCCAATACTCAATTTCCCCGATCCGGAAAAAATCATGCAATCCGAAATGCAAAGGCAGCGGCCGGCTGCCGGGCATGGCCAGATCCCAGCCGGCAATTATATCACGCGCCTGCGCCAGAGCCTCCCGGCGCGCGCGCCCTTGCAATTCCATTGCGGCAATCCAGTCAACCGTCTTATGCATGCGGGTTTCCTCTCATCGGCCGTTGTAACGCCCCCAGCGTTCGCGGGCACTTTTCACTTCCAGGTAATTTCCCCAGGGCGTATCCGCAAACACCTCCGAACTGGTGACCAGCACCAGCCCGCCGCCCGCCTTGGCCGACTCCAGGCAATACCGCGCGCTCCCGCGAATCGCCGCGAGCGGACCGCGATGCACCAGATCGCATTGAACATTGCCGAACAACGCCACGCGCTTGCCATACCGGCGCTTAACTTCGGCAATGTCCATGCCGGCCATGGGATCGATCGGGTTCAACCCGTGGATGCCGCTGGCGATTATCGGATCCAGCACGGGGGTCAGGTTGCCGTCGCTGTGGAAAACAATCCACGCGCCGGTATTTTTCAGGCAATTTACATGTTCGTTCAAATAAGGTTGAATGAATTCCGCGAAATGCGCCGGCGACAGGAACGGACCCGGGTTGAAAGCGATGTCGTTGGCCAGAATCAGCAATTCGCTCCCGGCGTCCACGCACCGCCGACCCCAGGCATTCGCCTTTTCAACCAGCCGGCGCGCTTCCGCATGCACGCCCGCCGGCGCATCGCAAAGCCGGTAACAGAATTCCTCCAGCCGGTTGCCCTCCGGAATGGTATGAATCCCGCCGCCGACCCAGGAACCGACCATGAATCGGCCGTCCACCCGGCGCCGCAGCCGGGCGACGAGGTCGAGATGCGCCTCGCCTTCAAACGGAGCATACACCATGATCAGGGAATAATCCAGCGCTTCGGCCACCTGGACCAGGTCATCCGCCGCCTGCGCCAGCAGGCGTTCGCGCGCGGATGGCGAGTCCGCCCGGTCAAAGTCCGCGTTGGTAATGACCGGCCGGCCGGTAATATGATGGGCGTTGGACAGCAACCCGCCATACCACGGGACCATGTCGTCCGGTTGCTCCAGCTTTAACGCCTTGACCAGTCGTGTATAACGCGGATGGCTCATGGTTGTTCAAGCCTGTTTGGAGAAAATCATGGAAAAGGCGCGCGCCGCCGATTCCGCCCGTTCATCCACCGCCCGCGGCGCATGATCGTAAATTGAAAGGCTCCGCTGCCAATATTCCCGTCGGATGGCCGGCCGATCGGGATTCGGCGAGGACAACCGGGCAAACATGCGGGCAAACCACAGCAAATCCAGCCGGTATTCCTCGGGCGACGGGAACAGCGGCAAATCGCAGCCGCGCATGTCCGCCTGCTCCAGATGCTCCGCGATTTTCAGGTACGCGCGATGGGCTTCCTGCAGGGACCACCTGCGCCGCGGATAATGCCCCCAGCCCGGCACGACTTCAAACGCTTCGAACAGTTCCCCCAGCACGGCATGCCCGGCGCCGAAGACCCGCCGGCAGAACTCGCGCGACGCCAGGTCGGGATCAAGGCCGGGATTAATGGCGGCCTGGGCCGCGGCATACATGCTCAGATGGCTCAGTTTCGGGCTCATGGTATAACTCATGGCGCCGTGATAGGGCGCCACCGCGCGCTCCTCGCGCCGGCGGCTGAAAATCCGCGGCAATCGCCAATGCGGATACACCACCAGTTCGCCTTCCGTCACCGCGTAATCCCAACTGTTGATCCGGCGGATTTTGGCGATTTCACGGACGTATTCGCGCGCATCGCCGCCCACCATCGGATCGGCGTCCGGGCTGAACCCCAGGTTGATCCCCACGATCGCGTTCGACGGAAATTCGGGAAGCCGGGCGATGAAATCCGAGATGGCCCGCCGCGCGCGTTCCGGCGTGCCGTTCCAAATCTGGCAGGCGAAACCATCCGCCGCCGGCGGCAGGTCCTTCGTCAGCATTTGCCAGGTTCCATCCCAGTCGGGCACATATCGCATATCCTCGCCCCAGCCCGCAAACGGCGAACCCCAGGTGCCGATTTCAATGACCGCATCCGGGTTTTTGCCCAGGGTAATTTCCGACAGGCGCAGGGCCAATTCAATGAAAGTGCGGTGGTCGCAGCCATTCCGCCGGCAGCCGCCCGGGTCGCCCGGGAAAATCCCCACCATGTCCGCGCCGCTCAGAATTTCGGCCCAATGCGTCCAAAGCCGCTCAATCAGGGCGCGATCCGCCGGCAGATTGGGGCAGGCAAAATACCATTCCTGGCCGATGCAATTGGGAGTCAATCCGTATTTCACCTGCAGCCCCGCCTGATGCGCCAGATCAATCACCGCCGGCATGAGCCGGATAAATTCCTGGTGAATCCCATCGCGCGCCAAAGCGGACTTGTAGATAGTCGGCTCCAGCCAGAACTCGAAGCAGGTAAAACCAAACGCCTTGATCATCGCCAGCAGCCGCCGGAACTCATCCAGATTCCAATGCTGGCCGGCCCGCGGATGGACCAGGTTGACATTCCAGGCATTCAACAGGTGCGAAGCGAAATTGATGTAATACGCCCGATGCCGGAATGCCGGCGGATTGATTTCATTGTGCATGATTCGTTCCCTGATCGAATGCCGGCAGACTAACATTTTGTCCGATATGGCGCAATCAGCGCTGGTGTCATTTTTTTGCATTCCGGTATCGGGACTTGTATCCGGCGGGAGTTTGATTATAATTCCAGCGAGTCAGCTTCTGGCGCGTTAATCAAAGCCTGTTAACTGAGCCAATTTCAAAAGTCCCCCGGCAGGCTTGTCCCGCCGGAGGCCAAGGTTATGCAAAACGCCGCATGTTGTTAAAATACAACACTTCGTGTTTTTGCATAACCTTCCGTTCCTGCCACGCCAGGTGGCAGGGGACGACTTTTGAAATTGGCTCAAATGAATTGCTTTCAACCTCAAACAACCGTTGAACCGCATTAACCGACAAACCTTTAAAACCTTTATGAACTGGCTGGCGCAGCACAGGTTTCAATGTCTGTACTTCAATCGCGATACCCTGCCGTTCCCATGCCAAACACAACGGATGGAACCATGCGCCATGCTGGCTTACTTTACCGGCGGCCGCGCCAGGGTGACGGTCGGCCAAACCGATTACGCGGTGCAAGCCGGCGCGGTGCTGGCCTTGCCGAAAAACACCGCCTACCGGATTGCCACGCTCGAGCCGGTGGAATACTACTGGGTGCGCTACCGCCTGTGGCTGTCGGCCGGCAAGGCGTCGGACACGCATGCCTGCCTGCCGCGCGTCTGCGAGCCGGACGATTTCGCCGATTGCGTCCGCGAATTGAAAATCATGGAACGGCTGCGCAAGCAGAACGAAGCCGGACGCATCCGGGTGGAAGCCATGGCCCACGCGCTGGTTGTAAGACATTGGACCGCCTGTCCGCTGGATCAGCCGGTGCCGGCGCAGATTGATCCGCGCGTCTGGCGGGCGCGCACCTTGTGTCTTTCATGTTTCTCCGGAGCATACCAGGGCGAATTGCTGGCCCGCAAATCCGGGCTCAGCCATGCCCAGTTGCACCGGCTGTTCCGCCGCTACTTCCATGATACGCCCAAGGCGTTTTACGAAAAGGCGCGGTTGAAAGCCGTCCGCCGCGAATTGCGCGCCTCGGCGCTGCCGGTGACGGAAATCAGCGGCAAATACGGCTTCAAGGACATTGCCGGTTTCTCGCATTGGTTCAAAAGGCTGGCCGGACTGACCCCGTCCCAGTACCGCCGCCGGCAACACGCTTGAAACCATCAGGCAACGGAAGCGCCACGGGCAATCCGCGGCGCCTTTCCGCCTGTTCCCTTTCATTGCCGGCAGATGGCCAGCGGACGCGGCAGCTTGATCAACTGGCCGGTGGGCGTCAGCCTGCCTGAACGCTTGTTGTAATCGAACAAAACCACGCTGTCGGAAAACTCGTTGGCCGCCGCAAATTTTTCCATGCCCGGCAGGAAATTGATGTCGCGCGGACTGCTGCCGCCGGAAAACTCCAGGTCGTACAACTCCAATGCCCCGGCGGCCTGGTCCACCCGAAAGCAGGCGATTGAATCGAAGCCGCGGTTGGATGCGAACAGAAATTTTTCATCCTCCGAAAGCCTGATCGCCGCCGCCTTGCTCGGGCATGCCAGATACGGGGGAATGGAAGACGCGCTCCGGAGCAAATCAAATTTCCCTCCCGCATATGCAAGCGAGACAACGCTGTTGCCGAGTTCGTTGATTAAATAGGCGCGGTCGCCGGCGCGGTTGAAAACCATGTGCCGCGGCCCCGACCCGGCGGGATCAATCCTGAAAACGGATGGATGCGCGGCATCCGCGCCGCGCGCCGGATCGAACGGGTACAAAATGACGGCATCCAGTCCAAGGTCAATCACGCAAAGGAATCGGCCGTCGGGCGTAAACAGCGTGCAATGGGGATGCGGCGCGGCCTGGCGCTCGGCGTTGACTCCTCGGCCCGTATGCCGGATGACCTGCGTGCATTGCGCAATGGCGCCGTCATCCGCCAGCGCGAATTCGGCCACGGAACTGGAATGGTAATTGGCGCAATACAAAAAACCTCCCGTCGGCGCTACGGCCAGGTGGCAGGCGCCGGGCCCGTCCGCCGCCATCCGGTTAATCAATGCCGGCGGACCGGCCGGCTCAATTCTGAACGCGGCGCATCCGCCAACTCCCGCGGCTACGGCGCAGGCGGCGTAAAGGCATTGGCGATCGCGCGAAAACGCCATGTAGCCGGCGTTGGGCAACGGGGCAAAGCCCCGCTGCTCCGGGGCGCCGCGAACATCCAGCGCCAGGCGATAAATGCCGCCGTCAGGATTTGACGACATGGCTGCGACATAGAAATCTTTTATATGCATGCCCGGCATCGTACACTGATATGACCGGCAAATCAATTGCATAGAAAGCCGGATGATTCTGCTTGCCGAGGACAGTCAAAGCCGGCCGCAAGAGCACGACACCGCCCTGAACATGCCGGCGCGGCTGGAAATATTGATTGCACGCTGCCTGAAAATGCGGTACAAAAAAACAATACTTTCCTGCAAACCGACTGCCTCAAGGGGGTTTTATCATGCGCATACTGTCTTTGATCATGTGCGCCGCCGCCTGCTGTCTGCTGGCGGCATCCTGCTCCAGAAAACCGGCGGCGCCGGATAAACTAGCCATCGCCGTCATTCCCAAGGGCACCACGCACGAATTCTGGAAATCCATTCATGCCGGCGCGCTCAAGGCCGCCCGGGAACTGGATGTGGAAATAATCTGGAAAGGCCCGCTGAAGGAAGACGACCGGGAATCGCAAATCAACGCGATGGAAAATTTCATCACCCGCAGAGTCAACGGCATCGTGCTGGCGCCGCTGGACAACCGGGCGTTGCGCCGGCCGGTGGATGAAGCCCTGCGGGCGGGCATCGGCATTGTCATCATTGACTCGGCGCTGGACGGCGGCGGCTACGCCAGTTTTGTCTCCACCGACAATCATGCCGGCGGCCGCAAAGCCGGCGAGTTGCTGGCCGGGCTGTTGGGCGGCCGGGGCCGTGTGGCCATGCTCCGTTACCAGGAAGGCTCGGCCAGCACCCAGGCGCGCGAACAGGGATTCCTGGACGCCATTGCCGGATACCCCGGCATCGAGGTGGTTTCCGCCAACCAGTACGGCGGCGCCACCACGGAAACCGCTTACAAGGCCGGCGAAAATCTCCTGGCCGCCTGGCGCAAGGGCGATCAGAACCTGCAAATTGACGGCCTGTTCTGCCCGAATGAGTCAACCACTTTCGGCATGCTGCGCGCCTTGCAGGATAACGGCTACGCCGGCAAGATCAAATTTATCGGCTTCGACAGTTCCGCCATGCTGGTGCAAGCCCTCGAACAGGGACACATCCATGGCCTGGTGCTGCAGGACCCGATGAACATGGGGTATCTCGGCGTGGCGGCCATTGTCCGCCATCTGCGGGGGCAGCCGGTGGAAAACCGCATTGACACCGGTTCCGTGGTGGTGACCCCGGAAAACATGCGCGAACCGCAAAACCAGAAACTGCTCAATCCGGATTACGCCGCATGGCTCAGGGATCAATAATCCGGCCGCCGGCGCTGCGCATGCGGCAAATCAGCAAATCATTCGGCGCAACGGCCGCGCTGGACGGGGTTGATTTCACGGCGGCCGCGGGCGAAGCGCACGCCCTGGTCGGCGAGAACGGCGCCGGCAAAAGCACGCTGATGAAAATCCTGGCCGGCGCGGTTCAGCCCGACACCGGCGCGATGGAACTCTTCGGCCGGCCGTTTCAACCCCGCGATCCCAGCGACGCCCGCCGCGGCGGCATCGCCATGATCTACCAGGAGCTGTCCCTGGCGCCGGACATGACCGTCGAGGAAAACATCATGCTCGGCATCGAGCCGAACATTGCCGGCATATTGAAACCGAATTTAATCCGGCAAAAAGCCGCCGCGGCGTTAAAGCCTTTTGCGCACCCGGAAATCATTCCCGGGATGAAAATTAACCGGCTCGCCCCGGCGGCGCGCCAGGTGGTTGAAATAGCCCGGGCGCTGGCGGCCGGTTGCAAAATCCTCGTGCTTGATGAGCCGACCAGTTCACTGGCCGCCGGGGATGTTGACCGGCTGTTTGACATCCTGCGTGAATTGAAAAAATCCGGCATGGCCGTTATTTACATTTCCCATTTCCTGGAGGAAATCCGGCGGATTGCCGACGCGATCACCGTGCTGCGGGACGGCAAGGTCACGGCGGCGCGGCTCCCGGGCGACAGCCCGGACAGCAAATTAATCGGCTGCATGGTCGGGCGCCGCATTGATGCTTTGTATCCCAGATCCAGGCGGCCAAGCGGCCGTTTGTTGCTGGAAATCAACGGGCTTTGCGGACGGGACAGGCCTAAAGCCGCTTCTCTCCGCTTGCATGCCGGGCAGGTGCTGGGCATCGCCGGCTTGATCGGCTCCGGCCGCACCGAATTGCTGCGCTGCATTTTCGGCCTGGAAAAAATCAGGCGCGGCAGCATTCGGCTTGGCTTGTTTTCCGGGCCGGCTTCGCCGGACCAGAACTGGCGCCAGGGAATGGGATTCTTAAGTGAAAGCCGCAAGGAAGAAGGAATCGCCGCCGGGTTGTCCGTGGCCGACAACATTGTCCTGCCCAATCTCCGGGCCTGCGGCCGCTGCGGCGCGGTCTGGCCCAACCGGCAGCAGTCGCGCGCCATGCATTGGATCCAATCGCTCAATATCAAATGCGCCAGTCCGCGCCAGCCGGCCGGAAAACTTTCCGGCGGCAACCAGCAGAAAACAGCCCTGGCGCGGTTGCTGGAACATGACGTTGACGTACTGCTGCTGGACGAACCGACCAGGGGTATTGATGTCGCCGCCAAGGCGGAAATTTATCGCCTGATAGACGCATTGGCCTGCCGCGGCAAGGCAATCCTGATCGTCAGCAGCTACCTGCCCGAATTGCTGGGAATCTGCGATCAAATCGCCGTAATGCGCAGAGGCCGGCTTGGGCCTGCGCGGAACGCGGCAGAAATCAACGAACACAGCCTGATGGCCGAAGCGATAGGATCGGCATGAATAAAAACATTTTACACAGTTTGCCTGACCGGTTCGGACTGATCCTGGCGCTGGCGGCCGTTTATCTTTTTTTTGCGCTGGCCGCGCCGGCCAGTTTTGCCACGCTGCGCAATATTGAAACCATCTCCCGGCAGACGGTGATTGTCGGCATTGCCGCGATCGGCATGACTTACGTGATCATCGCGGGCGGCATAGACTTGTCGGTCGGCTCGGTGGTGGCGCTCAGTTCGGTCTTGACCGCCTGGTTGCTCAACCGCGCCGGGGTCGGCCCCGCGGCCGCCGCCCTGGGCGCCATGGTTGTCGCCGGCTCGTCCGGCCTGTTAACCGGCGTGCTGGTGACCCGCCTGAAAATCGTCCCTTTCATCGTCACGCTGGGCATGATGCTGCTTTGCCGGGGCGCGGCCAAGGGCATTGCGGCCGAGCAGAAAATCAATGCGCCTTACACCTGGCTGAATGAAATCCTGGCCTCGCTGCCCCCGGGCAGAACCTGGATGCTGTTGTCCCCGGGAGTCTGGATTATGCTGCTCCTGGCATTGATTTTGGCCCTTGCGCTGCGGTATACCGTTTTCGGCAAGGCGGCGACGGCCATCGGATCCAATGAACTTACCGCCCGGCTGTGCGGCATTCCGGTGGCGCGAATGAAAATCCTGATATATGGATTGAACGGCATGCTGGCATCCATTGCGGGCGTGATGCAGTTTTCCCGGCTGACGGTCGGCGACCCCACGGTGGCGGCCGGCCTGGAACTTGAAGTGATCGCGGCCGTGGTGATCGGCGGCGGCAGTCTTTCCGGCGGACAGGGATCGGTGGCGGGCTCTCTGATCGGCGCCTTGATCATGACGGTGATCAGGTCCGGCTGCACCCAGATGGGCCTGGCCAACTGGATTCAGGAAATAGTCACCGGCGCGATCATCATCGCCGCCGTCGCCCTGGACCGCTTCCGGCACGGACGCACCGCGGGATAACCACCGGCAAAGCCATCCGGACCGGCCTGAGCGGCCGGGGTCCACATCCCCAACTTATTTACGCATGACATGCCATCCTTTGGCAGCCGGCGTCAAACCCTCCCGGTAATCGCAAAATCGGAATATTTACCATGGACAGCATTTCTGCTTGATCTTTACAGGAGTACAAGCGTAAACTGATGGCCTAATTAATTGCGTGCACTTGTTTCCCCACGCCTGCATGAGCGATCAGAACAATATCCTGGAAAGCTTGGATTTTGTCCCCGAATGGGCGCGCCAGCCCGCCGGCGGCGCTGTGCAAATCAACATCTCCGGCACCGGCCGGCGGCCGGAACGCCGCGGAGACATGCGCGGCGCCGGCCCGGCGGCGCGCCGGCCCGGACGCTTTGACGGCGGGCGCGGCCAGCCGCACAATCCCGCCCATGCCGATGCGCCGCGGCGGCGGACGCCGCGCCGGGAAGACACTTTCCCGGAAGAGGACCGGCACAGCCTGCCGGCCGCCGGGTACCGCATCAATTTTATTCCCGAGCGCCGCGGCCTCAAACCGCTGGTCAGCCAGTTGGCCCGTACCCGGCGCGCCTGGCCGCTGAACGATGTTGCCAAGATGTTTTTAAGCAAGCCGGCATTCTACGCCGTCAAGCTGGAAACCCCGCCGCTTCCGGCAGGAGCGGACGCGGCGGGCGGCGATGGCCACGCCGCTTTGTTCCAGTGCACGGAATGCCTGCAGGTATTCCAGACGCGCGACGCCGCCTTCAATCATGCCATGCAGAAGCATTTCACCCAATATTTCGATTTGGAAGAACAGCCGGGCGAGCCGCCCAAGGGCAATTTTTCCATCGTGGCGCGCTGCGGCTTGAGCGGACTGCTCCTGGGCCCGCCGAATTACCATCTCTACAACGAAAAAATCCAGGAAGTGCACCGGCAGCGTTTCCCGGAAATGCCGATGGAAGTTTACCGCCGGCACATTGTCAACGAAACCGACCCGGCTTTGCTGGAGCAATGGAAGCAGGAAGTGGCGCGCCAGACTTTGTACCGCACCAGGCGCGAGCCGGAACCGAAGACCTTCAAACGCCTGGCGGAAGCGGAAGATTTCTTCCGCACCGCTTACGTCCCGCAACTGGTGCGGGAAGGCCAACGCTTCATTATCCCCGGCGCGGTGGTACAGGACATGGAAGACCAGTCGTTGCAGCGCGCCATCCGGCAAATCTGGCTCCGTGAAAACCGGTCGCCACTGCGCATTACCCTGGCGGTACGGCCGGCCTTCAAGCAGCTTGGCCTGCATCTTTTCCGCGGGCCGGACAAAACGGCTTACATCACTTCCATAGCCCCGCGACCGCTGGGCGACACGCAAACCACACCGGAAATTTCATTCATCCTGCAATACGTGGCGGAACATCCCAACTGCACCGCGGCGGAACTGGCGGCGGCCTGGTTGCAAGACGGTCATGCCACGCCGGAATCTCCGCCGCCGCCCGCAACCGCGCCGGATGGCTTCCAGGCCGACGCCGCTCCGCCATCCGCCATCGCTCTGCCGCTGCACTGGCTGACCGACAAGGGGCATATCGTTGAATTTTTCAACGGCAAGCTGATTGTTCCCGGCGCGGAAGACCAGGTCCGCGGCGCGCCGGCCGATCCGGCCGGCCAATCCGGCCGGGACCAGACGGCGAATGCCGGCGGCTAAGCGCCGCCGAATGGGATGCGTATGGCCGATATCCTGCTTACCTGTCCGCACTGTTCCAAAACAACCACCGTCTCGGAATACGCGGCGGGGCCAACCATTCCCTGCCCCGCCTGCGGCGCCGCCATTCCCCTGCCGGCAACGCAAAAACGCTCGCGCCTGACGCTGCGCAAGTTGGAAAGCCCTCCGCCCGAGGCCGGTCCGCCGCCCATACCCGGCGGACCGAGCGTGGAAGACCGCAAAAACTCCGCCTTTTTAAAACGCGATCTGAAACGGGTACAGCGGGATAAATGGATCAACCGCTCCAGTTGGCTGGTATTCCTGGCATTAACCGCGGTGCTGTTCTACCTGCGTTTCCAAGGCGGCTATGCCCAATGGACCACGCTGGAGGAACTCAAATTCTACGGCATGACGGCCATCGGCGCAATGTATCTGATCATCATCATCTGCGCCCTGAAGGACAACATGTTCGACGGACTGCTGGCGCTGGTTGTGCCGCTCTATCCGTTTTATTACATTTTCACCGTTTCCAGCGCCGTGTTCCTGCGCGCCTTGACGGCAGCGCTGCTGGTGGTTTTCGGCAGGGACCTTGCCGAACTGCTGCAGACATGGCTGACAATGCTGTTCAATGTCATCAACTACTGGATCCGCAACGCATGAACCAGCTGATATGCGCCAGAGTCAGCCGCGCCGCCCTGCGGCATAACCTGCGGCTGTTGCGCCGGTTAAGCCGGCCGGCGCGGGTCTGCGCCATGATCAAGGCCGATGCCTACGGCCATGGCGCCTTGCCGGTCTCCCGCGCCCTGGCCGGCTTGGCGGATGCCTGGGGCGTCGCCACCATCGGCGAAGCCGTGGCCCTGCGGGAACACGGCTCGCGCAAACCAATCCTGGTGTTCTGCCCTTTCGATGACTACTTTTTCGACACACGCGCGCGCAGGGAAGCGCTGGACGCCATCCTCGAGCACCGCCTCCAGCCGGTCGTCACCGGCGCCGCCGGGCTGGAATTGCTGGCGCGCCACGCGCAACGGCGCCGGCACAGGGTGGCCCTGCACATCAAGGTGGATACCGGCATGGGCCGGAGCGGCTGCCTCCCCGGAGAACTTCTGCCGCTGCTGCGCCAGGCGGCCGGCGCGCCCGGCGTGCAAGTCGCGGCAGTCTGCAGCCATTTCGCCTCCGCTGATGCCGCCGACCTGACCGGCGCGCGGCGGCAGATGCGCCTGTTCGCGCAATTGGCCGACGATGCCGGCGCCGCCGGACTGCGCCCGCCTTTATTGCATCTCGCCAACAGCGCCGCCATTTTCAACCTGCCGGCCGCGCACTGGGACATGGTGCGCCCCGGCATTGCTCTTTACGGCTATGCCGGGGCGCACCTGCGCGGCTCCGCCGCCCTGCGCCCGGCGCTGACAGTGGATGCGCCGGTAGTCATGACCAAGCGCCTGCCCAAGGGCCGCGCCTGCGGGTACGGCGCCACCTTTGTCACCCGCCGGACCACGCGCATCGGCCTGGTTTACGCAGGCTATGCCGACGGATACGACCGGCGCCTGTCGAATGACGGTGTGGTGGATTTTGACGGCCGCCGCGCGCCGGTGCTGGGCCGCGTCAGCATGGATGCCGTCATTGTGGACATCACCGATGTTCCCGGCGCGGAGGTCGGCAGCCGCGCGCGGCTGATCAGCCCGCGGCGCGACGATCCACATTCCGTGGAATCGCTGGCCCGCAAGTTCGAAACCATTCCCCACGAAATCACCTGCCGCCTGGGCCTGCGCGTGCGCCGCTGTCTCGTGGCTTGACTGTTTTCCGGTTTTAGCGTATTTTAATTTATATCTCTTGCAAGGAGGCTTAACTGTGGCATTTCTGATTGGCATGTCCGAGGGATTGCGCGGACAAAAATTTGAAATCAAAGCCGACCGCACCAGCATCGGGCGCAGTCCGTCCAACGACATCGTGATCAACGACGGCGCCGCTTCGGCCCAGCATTGCTACATTTCCCGCCGCGGCGATCGTTATGTCCTGCACGACATGAATTCCACCAACGGCACCTGCCTGAATTTCGACCGGATCAAGGAAGCCGAACTGCAGCCCAAGCAAGTGATTCAAATCGGCTCTTCCGAATTGATGTTCGACGACGATGCCCCGCCCAAAACGCCCTTGACCGCCACCACGCTGGCCAATGCCGATGTCGTCGCCGATGTGGCGCCGCCCGACGTCAAGCCTAAATCTTTTTCCAGCGTTTCGCCCTTCGGCGCCCGCCACCGCGACAACAAAAGCGTCTGGATGGCGGTCATCGCCATCGTGGGCATCCTGGCCCTGGCCGGCGTGATTTATTTTGTGGCCCAGGTTTTGAAATAATTCCGACCAAGCCCCGCGGCTAATTTTGCCGGAAATCCATGGGGGAGGAACCCGCCATGCCGATGCCGAGCCCGTATTCCGACCGCCGGCGTCATGGCACAACCCTGCTGGAATTATTGGCGGCAACGTCCATCGCCGCCCTGATTTTTTCCGTTTTGTTCGCCGTGTATTTCGCCGCCATCCAAACCGCGGGCCGCCAGGCCGGCGGCCGCGGCGCGGCGGCCGCGGCGGACGCGCTCGATGTCCTTGCGCGCGACTTCATGTGCGCCATGGTTCCGGCTAACCTGACTAACCCGCCCTTCTGGCTGGCAGAATCCACCAACGATGTTCCGGGCATGATCTGCCGTTTTTATACAGCTGAACCATGGTCGCCAGATTCCAGCCCCCGGCTTTATGCCGTGCGCGCAGTGCAGGTGCAATTGCTGCCCGGCCCGTCGGCCGGCGCCTATATCCTGGAACGGCTCAGCCAGCCACTGCCCGCCGCCGCCGACGGCACCAACATAATCCGCGAAACATGGGCGCCAATCCGCGCCCTGGCCATGGCGGCCGGCGATGGCGAAACCTGGAGCAACCGCTGGTCAGGCGATGATTTGCCCCGGGCTGTGCGCCTGAAACTGCAACACGGCGAAGCGCCGGACCAGGCCTACGCCATGGAGATTGCCATCCCTGCCGGCATTCCCTTCGGCCCCACCAACGCCTCCGCACCCGGCAAACAGATGCTGCCGAATTCTACTGCCAGATAATATAAAGATTTTTTACGGATATGTTTTCAATAGAGGCAGGCTCATGCAAAACCCCTCGTTAACCAACGGCTCGACATAGCTCGCCCTCCGGATTCGGGCATAAACGGAGGATTATTTCATGGAGGGCGAACCTGTGGTGAGCCGCAGCGGGGCTATGCAAGCGCCTCCAGGAAAAGAATTAATTTTTCTGAAGGTTTCGCCCGCGAAAAACGTCTATATGATAAAGTCGCCCTGTCCAAGGAGCGGAATGGAAACAACTGAGAAATCCGGGCCGTCCGCTGCCGCCGCATCGGGCGAACGGGTGTTTGAGGAAATCATGGCGGCGCATGAAACAGCCTTGTTGCGTTATGCCGCACGTCTGGTGAATGATGTCTCTGCCGCGCAGGATATTGTACAAGAAGCTTTTATAAAACTTCTGGACGTGTGGCGCATTGGCGCTCAGCCAACCGTGAACCTGCGATCCTGGCTGTACCGCATCACCCATAACACGGCCATAGATTACATCCGGCGCGAAAGGCGTTTGCGGCGCCTGCATGAAAACGAAGCGGCCGAACGCCAAATGACAGCGGCGCCGGACGCCGCGGACAGGAGCGAACGAATCCAGATGGCGCTGGAACAGCTAAGGCGCCTGAATCAAGCTGAACAGCAAGTTGTCCTTTTAAGGTTGCAGGAAGGCCTGTCATACCGGGAAATCAGCCGGATCACCGGCCGTACGGAAGGCAATGTCGGCTGTCTCCTGCACCAGGCTGTGAAAAAAATTGCCGTCCGCCTGCAAAAGGCCGGACTCGCCGGCCGGGGAGGTTCAACATGAATTGCTCGGAAATCGAGAATTTATTGACATCCTGCCTGCTGAAAGAACTGACGCCGGAACAAAGCGCCGCCATCCGCGAACACCTGGCAACCTGCCCAGCCTGCCGGCAGGAAGCCCAGGCGCTGCAGGAGGCGCTGGATTTGCTGCGTACCGGCCTGGCCGATAATACCGGTCTGCCGCAACGCATGTCCGATGAACACGCCGGGCGTGTTGCCAAAGCGTTACGCCGACGGCGCTCATGGCTCAACCGTGTGATTTTCCAGCGGCATGTAGGAACCCATTTGATGCGCTGGGCGGCGATTTTCCTGGGAATCATCCTGCTGGCCGGCTTGTTCCTGCCCAATCTTGCCCGCATCAGGGGAAAAGCGCCGCGGCTGAATGATCTGGCAAGTCTGAATTACAACTACACTGCCGTCAGCGGCAGTGACCGCTCATCGGCCATGCCGTCCGCAGCTCCAGCATCATCCTGCGTCCGCATTTCCGGCGTATCCGGGCAGGTCGAGGGGTTTGACCGCGGTGACAGCGCCGGGAGAGGAGAAAAAGCTGCGGCCGGTGAAGAAAAAGCCGGCGCCGGCGCGGCAGACCGCGCTGAGGCTTCCGCGCCCGAGCGGCGCATCATCGTAGATGCGCCGTCAGTTTTGGAGCGCATGGACATGGAACGGCAAGCGATGTTTAAAAACGCGGAAATTAAAGCCGGAACCGATCTTCGCCGCAAAATCGAAATGGCGCGCGTGCAACGCCTGGTGAATGTACGCGATTTCGAAAAAACATGGGGGGTGCGGGCTGAAAGCAAATCTGAGCGCGCCCCGCCGCCAATGGGTCCCTTTGCGGACAGTCCAGTTGCGCCCGACAAGCCGGCTGAATCCGCCGCACCGGCCGAAAAACTTGGGATCGCGACGGATAAAGATGCCCCCTCCGCTCCATCCCCGCGCCGGCGGGCCGGCGGAGTCAATCCGTTTATCGCCACCGCCATCCAGCCGCTTTCCACATTTTCCATTGACGTGGATACGGCATCCTACAGCCTTGCCCGGCGATACCTGCTGGACGGCAAATTGCCGCCGCCGGAATCCGTCCGGACGGAGGAATTCGTCAATTATTTCGAATATGATTACGCGCCGCCGGCATACGACACTTTTGCGGTTTATACCGATTGCGGTCCGTCGGCATTCGGCCGGGGATTGTCGCTCCTGAAAATCGGCGTCAAGGGCCGGCGGCTGGGGCGGGAGGAAAAAAAGAAGGCCGTGTTGACATTGTTGATAGACACCTCCGGTTCCATGGCCACGCCGGACCGCATGGGCTTGCTGCAGGATGCCTTGGCCCAAATGCTGGAACGGCTGGACCCGGCCGACAAGGTGGCCATCGTGCAATACGACTCGCAGCCCCGCCTGCTGCTGGAACATACGCCGGCATCGGATAAACGGAAAATCCTGGATACCGTGCAAAGCCTGCAGACTTCCGGCTCAACGGCTTTGGCGGCCGGGATGCGCCTGGCCTATGCCGTGGCAGCGCGCGGGTTCGACAGCGCGGCCGCCAACCGCGTGCTTTTGCTCTCCGACGGCATGGCCAACCTGGGGACAACATCGGCGGAGGAGATTCTTAAATCCGTGGCGAACCATCGCCGGCAGGGCATCTCGCTCTCGGTGTTTGGATTCGGGTCCGGCTCGTATAACGACGCCATGCTGGAAACCCTGGCGGACAAGGGTGATGGCGTATACGCCTTCATAGACGCGCCGGCCGAGGCGCAGCGGATGATGGCGGATGAATTATCCGCGGCCATCAACACGATCGCCCGGGACGTGAAAATCCAGGTGGAATTCAACCCGCAACGCGTGAAAAAGCACCGGCAATTAGGGTATGAGAACCGGCAATTGGCAAAGGAGCAATTCCGCGACGACCGCGTGGATGCCGGCGAAATCGGGTCGGGGCAATCCGTGACCGCGTTGTACGAATTGGAATTGCAGGGCGATCCCCGCGCGCCGCTGGGCGTGGTGCGCGTCCGGTGCCGGAACGCTCTTACCGGCTTGATGGAGGAAATCGAACAACCCATCATGCCGTCGGCCGGCGCGGAATCCTTCGCCGGCATGGACGCCCGGTTCCGCCTGGCGGCGGCGGCGGCGCATTTCGCGGAAATTCTTCGCGGCAGCCCTTACGCCGCCGGCAGTCAATTTGAAGATGTGGCCCGGGTTCTGCGGCCGGTGGCCTTGGAACTTACTCTGGATCAGCGCATCCAGGAACTGCTGCGCCTGACGGAAACCGGCCTGACGCCCAGATTTGAATAAGGCGCCTGGCTGGTGTGAGTTGGGGGGTGTGGAAGTGTGTGGGTGTGGGAGTGTGCAGGTTATTGAATCTATATCATAGTCGCAGCCGCTGGGTGGGCATTGAACGAAGGGGAAAATATGAACCAAAATGCATGGAAAAACCCGGAGCGCGGAATAGGCAGGATCACGGGCATATGCTTCTGCCTGGCGGCGCTGTGGACGGCGGAAGTCGGGTACGCGCAGGCCGCCCCACTAGACTACTCCATCTCCAACCTGGTCTTGGACGGCGCAATTGATGGTGAAAACGCCTTGTTCACGCTCGCCTTCGAAGCGGAAACCGCATCCCGCGGCGCGCGCATCCCCCTGGCGGCCGGCGCCATCGCCTACCGCGGAGGCGCTCTGCCGCGCGGCGCAACACTCGACTACGCCGGCAATTGTTACCGGCTGATGCCCAAAGGCCGCGGCCGGCATAAGGTGCAATTCGAATTTGCCGGCCGGCCGGTCCGGGAAGGCGACTGGCGTAGCGTGAGCTTTGACATCCCCATGGCCAGCGTGAGGGAAGTGGCTGTCCAATGCGACCGGGATGATCTGGAAGTCAATTTTCCCGGCGCCTTGAAACTGCAGCGCCGGGAAACCGCGGATGGCAAGGCGCTGGTGACGGCGTTCCTGGGGGTCGGCAACCGGTTCATCATGCGGTGGAAGCCGGCAATCAAAAAACTGGCGGCCGAACGGGTGGTGGAATGCGAGGCCAACATCATCGCCGTAGCAGGCGTGGGAGCGTTGCATCTGGATACTATTTTGAACTATCACCTGGTGCAAGGCAGCCTGAACAAACTTGAGATCATCCTGCCGGCCAACGTGAATATAACCCAGGTGCGCGGAACGGATATCCAGGACTGGTCCATTGACCGCCGCCAGGCGGACCAGCCGCTGCTGACAGTTTCCTTAACCCGCGACCAGACTTCGCAATACCTTCTGCAAATCAACGGCGAAATGGCCCTGCCGGCCTTCCCCTGCAAGTTCGACCTGCCGGCCTTGACGCCCAGGGATGTGATTCGCGCCAACGGCTTTCTCACGGTGGGCACCGACAGCGCCATCAAGCTCCTGGTCAACCAGTCCCTGAGCCTGACCCAGGTTGACCAGGCGGCGTTCCCGACGGTCAAACTTCCCACGGCGACCGAAGCCGAACGCATGCTGCCGCAACGCCGCCCGTTTACTTACCAGTTCGCCGGCATGCCGTTCACCCTGGGGTTGGCAGCGGACGACATTGTCACCGCCATCGGCGCCGATGACCGCCTGGTTTTGTCGGTGGCGGACAACGACGTTGTCTTGCAAGCCGCGGTGGAATTAGACGTGCGCGATGCGCCCACGCGCGAGGCGGCTTTCCTGACCGATCCGGCCTGGAATGTCGCCGGCGTCACCGGCGCCGAAATTGCCGATTACGATGTGCGGGATGAGGCGGACCGCCGGCTGATCCGGGTGTACTTCCGCAACGCCGTGCAGGGCCGGACGCTGGTTGACTTGCGGCTGGAGCACGCGCTGGCTGACGGGGCGGCGGGTTTCACCACGCCGAAATTCAGCGTACGCGGCGCCAAAACGGAACGCGGTTACCTGGTGATGTCCGGCGAAAAAGGACTGCGCCTGAAAGCCGGGGACATTTCCGGCCTGATCGAAGTGCATACCGGGTCCACGCCTATGCGCGTGCCGGATGCGCAAATGGCGTTCCGGTTCAAGGATGCCGCCTGGCAGGCGGCCATCGTGTTGGAACGCACCTGCCCCGTTGTGCATTCCGAAATATTTCACCTGCTGGCGCTGGGCGACGGCGTTTTGTACGGCAGCGCGTTGATAACCTACCACATCGGCGGGGCCCCCACCCGCGAGTTTAAATTGACCGTCCCGGAAGGCTATCAAAACGTGGAATTCACCGGCGGGGATGTGCGCGGATGGGCACATAGCAACTCGGTCTGGTCCGTGGCGCTCCAGGAAAAAATCATGGGGGATTATACCCTTTTGGCCGCCTACGATTGCCCTGTAAACTATGCCGGCGGCGAGATCGCCATGGGCGGGGTGCAGACACTGGAAACGGAAAGCGAAGTCGGATATATCGTGGCGGCCAGTTCGGCCAGCCTGAAACTCGCCGAGCAGGCGCGCGACCAATCCCTGATCCCCATTGACCGCGACGAGCTGCCCGAGGCGTACGCGCTATTGGTGAAGGACCCGTTTCTGGCCAGTTACAAATATGTGAAGCAGCCGCATGTTGTCCGCTTCGCGGCCACCCGCTACGAAACGGAAACCCTGCTCAGCCAGGTGGCGGATCATGTATCCCTCCAAACGGAGTTGAGCCATGACGGCGAGACCTTGTCAACCGCAACCTATTTCGTCAAAAACGCCTCCGGCCAGTACCTGGCGCTGAACCTGCCGGCCGGTGCCCGGCTCTGGTCCACCAAACTGATTGAACCGGGCGGCCGGCGGTTGGAACTGTCAGCTTTGCAGGGCTCAGACGGGTTGTTGGTCCCCATCCCGCGCCACAGCAATCTCAATACCCCCGTCCAAATCGAATTGGTATACGCGCAAAACCACGGCCGGCCGGGATGGTTGCGCAACCGGATACGGCTCGAGGCGCCGGCGCTGCAGCAGGCGCCGGCGCCCTTCACTCGCTGGTCCATCCGGCTGCCGAAAAACCTGGCCGCTCACAACGCCGCCGGCAATGCGGTGCGCGACCGGCCGGCGCCGCCGAACGGGCTGGGCACGGTGCTGGCATCCGTGATCCAAACCTGCCGCGCGCTATTGCGCTCGGCGCCCATTGGAATTTGGCTGATCCTGGCCGCGGCCCTGGCGGGCGGCTGGCTGGCGGCATGGCACACCCGGCGGGTCTGGCCGACCATAATTGTACTGGCGGTCGGCCTGACCGTGACGATCCTGTCGCCGGCTTACATCAAACACTGCCCCCGCATCGGCGCCGCCGCTGCCGCCGCCTGGCTGGGCGCGTTGCAAAATCCTCAGGCGATCGGCTTCTCCCGCAACCTGTGCCTGCCGGGCGATCAGCCGCTTTTCATCGAATGCCGCCTGGCGCCAGCCTGGCTGGGAAGTGCGGGCAATCTCTGGGTCCTGCTGGGCGCAGGCCTGGCGGGCGCCGCCCTGTTATGCATCCGCCCGCGCGCACCCAGCCGCCGCGCCCTGTCCGGCGCCCTGGGCTGGACACTGGCTGCCACTGCTCTGGCGCAACTCTCCTTCGGCAGGGTCCTGTTGTCGGCGGCAATCCTGGTCCTGTTGCCCGCGGCGGGCGTCTGGTCCCTGATCCGCGCCGGACTCCAAACCGGCCGGCGGCGGCGCGCCCGGCAAACCTGGGAAAACGGTAACGACTTGCCGCCGTTTGACCCGACGCCGAAATCCACCCCGGCGCCGGCGGACGGCGCGGCCGGCATGATTTACCCGCCGCTGTTGGGCGCCATCCTCGCGGCCGGGATCAGCTTCGCCGCCCTGGCGGTTTGCGCCGCACCGGCCGCCAACAGCGCGGCGCCGTCGTTGCCGGCCATCCCCCAGCTTTCCATTCACGCCATTGACGCAACCATTACCATGTCGGATGCCGGGCGGGACATGGAAAAAAACGCGCTGGTGGTCATGCAAGCGGATTGCCGGGCAGCCGGCGCGGCCACCGGGCTGATCTTGTCCGCCGATTGCGTCCTGACGGCATTCGAGACTGACTCACCGCGCCACATGACGATCAGCGGCAGCCCGGCCGGCTACCTCCTGCAAGTTCGCCGTGAGGGGACTTACCGCGCGAAGCTGACCTTCCAGGCCCCCATCCGGGAAAGCAACGGGCAATGGAGCATCACCCTGAATCTGCCGCCCCGGCTAAAGAATCGCGTTGTATTGCAAATGGCGGAAAGCGGACTGGAAGTCAAATCGGACACGGCGGTTTATTGCAAGGCGCTGACCAACGCGCCGCGGATGGAAATCGAGGCGCTGTTCGGTCCCGACGGGCCGCTCAGCTTCACCTGGCGACCCCAAATGCGCAAAATCGAGCAGGAACAAACCATGTTTTTCTGCGAGGTAAATTCGCTGTTCACATTCGAGCCCGGCGTGGTTAATGGCGCGCATCTGGCCCGCTACCAGATTGCCCAGGGCGAAATCAAAACGCTGGTCTTGACGGTTCCCGAACCGATGAATGTCACCGCAGTGGCTGGGCCGGGAATCAGCACCTGGCGCTTTGATCCCGCAGCGCGATGCCTGGAGGCGATTTTGCAGACGCCGGCCAGCGGCGCCTTCGCGCTCCGGATCGCCACGCAGACGCCTTACGAAGGACTGCCATACCAGGCGGCCGTCGGCGCGCCGCAGGTGCAGGGCGCCGCCCGCCAGCGCGGCGCTTTGGCGCTGGCGGCGCCGGATACGGTGCAAATCCTGGTGGAACCGCAGGCCCGGCTGAATGCCATGAATATCTCGGACTTCGCTCCCGATGTCGCCGCCGCCCAGGGCGACCCGGCGCGCTCTCCCATCCGCCGTGCTTTCCGTTACCAGCAATTGCCGGTCGGCGCCGCGGTCAAGGTCGAGCAAGTGCTCCCGGAAATCCGCGTAGAGGAAAAGGCCAGTCTCTCCGTGGCCGATGAGCGGATTGTGCTCGCCACCCAACTCAAGATAACGGTCGCCAAGTCCGGCATATTCTCGCTGCGCCTGGCCACCCCGGCTGGATTCGACCTGGAGAGTTTAACCGGCGGGGATATCACCCACTGGGATGAAATCAAGGATGGAGATCGCGGGATTGTTGTTTATTTCAGCAAGCCGGTGCTTGGCGTCCGCGATTTGAACCTGGTGTTGGTCCGCATGGAAAAAGGCATTGCGGACACCATCACGGCGCCGCGGGTGGAATGCGTCGGAGCCATCAAACACAGCGGCGCCATGGTGGTTTCCGGCGAACGCGGCGTGCGGCTGACCACCATCCGGCGGGAGGGGGTAAGCGAAGTCAATCCCCGCGAAATGGGAATAGAACAACAGGGGGTGCTGGCATTCTCGCTGCTGCGGCCGGAGTGGCTGATCGTCCTGAAGGCGGAAGTCTTGACGCCGGTGATCAAGCCGGAAGTGCTGCAACGGGTGGATTTGTCGGAAGGGATGCTGCAAGGCCGGACATATATCCGGTACCGGATCGAAAACGCGGGTTGCAAGGTCTTTTACCTCCGAGCGCCCCAAACCAATACGCTGTTGTCCGTCTCCGGCGCCGATATTGCCAAAGTGCAGGTGTCCGATCCCGCCAAGGGAATCTGGCAGGTCACCCTGCATAACAAGGTCGAAAACACCTACACCCTGGTTGCCGTTTATCAAATTCCTTTCGACCCAGGCGCCGGCGAAGTTGTCCTGACTCCGCTGTTGCCGGTCAACACGGACACCCCGGGCGGCTACCTGACCGTCATGTCCGATGGCCGCGTGCAGATCAAACCCTCCGCCGCCTTGCCGGGATTGAAGCCCGAAGAGGCGCGCGGCATTCCCGCCACCTTCGGCGCCGGCGAACTTTCCGACGCCATCTTCTGTTATCGCACCATCCAGCCGGATTATGTGTTGCCGCTCTCCGTCTTCCGCCATGAATCCGCGGCCGTCCTGCCGGCCCGTGTAACCGAAACCCGGCTGACCTCGCTGATGTCGGAAGACGGCAAGATGCTGACCCAGGTAGTCATGCAGATGAATGTCGGGGATTTGCGTTTTCTGACCGTCAAACTGCCGCAGCCGGAGGCGCGAATCTGGTCGGCCTTCGTCAACGGCAAAGTTGCCGCCCCATCCCGGGAAGACGGGCGCTACCGTATCCCGCTGGAAGCGGTGGAAGCCGGCGAGCCGGCCGCGGTGGAATTTTTGTATGCAAGCGCCGCCGCCGGCCGGCGGTTTGCACAACAGTTGGACGGGCCGCAAATGGATTTACCGCTGAGTGCTATCCGCTGGAATATTCATGTGCCGCCCAACCGGTTTTATTTCTGGCCCGGCGGCACCCTGGAGTATGTCGCCGCGGGCCGGGGCGCGCCGGCGCCCGGCGTTGACGCCCGGGACTACCAGGCGACCGCCCAGCGCCGCATGCAGGCGGACCTGGAAAAAGCCAAAAACGTCATGGCGCAGGGCGAGTTATACGCCCGGCAGGGCAAACAGAAACTGGCCAAGCAATCGCTGGAATCGGCGATCAATTATTCGCATGGCCAGACCGACCTGAACGAAGACGCGCGGGTGCAGTACCATAACCTGATCCAGCAACAGGCGGTGGCGGGGCTGATGGACCGGCGCCACGCCGTACGCCAGGCGCAAAATATCCAGGCGGAACAGGCGCCACCGCCGGCGCAGCCGCGCCGCCCGGCCGGCGCGCCGGCCGGACTCTCGTCCAGGGAAAACGACAGTTTGCGTGTAGTCTCGGAAAAAATGCTCCGGCAGCAGGAAGCGGCGGCGGGCGTGGACCAGGGCATACGCGTCACCATCCCGGAAGGCGGCTGCACGCTGGAGTTTCGCCGGTCGTTGCAGGTTGATCCCAATACGCCCATGCGGGTCAGCTTCCGGGTTTGCCCCGGCTCCGGCGCCCGCCACGTTTTAACGGCGGCGGCCTTCCTGGGGCTGCTGGCCGCGTTTTACGCCGGCATTCGCCGGTGCGGCGCGCGGCCGGAAAAACGCGCGCCGGCAGCGCAAGCGCCGGATTAATGCTCGAAGACCAGGCTCCTGACTTCCACGCCGGCGATCCTGTTCAAGGCGGCAATACCGGACTTTGGTTCAAAGAGGCAAGTATTTTGCGCATGCGTTCCAAGTGGTAGGCATGTCCCGCGTACAACCGGCTGACATTCCGCTCATAAAGATGATAAATATGGACCGCATCGGGCAGGTTGTAGTTGCAATACAGGTAAAACAGGTTGAAAAGAATTTTAGGATTGGTTTCCGATTCAAATCTTGACGGATGCATGTCCGCCCCGTATCGGCGACCGGCTTCAATCGCTGAAACCCGCACAAATACGGCGGCTGCCTTATCGAAAAACACCAGCTGCCATCCGGGAGTGAATGGCCCATGCCAGCTGCGCCATGCATATCATTCCACGACAATCGTTGCGCAGGACATCATGTAAGCCCCATCCAATCCCAGCACCCCATCCATGGGATAGTCCACGGCAAACCAGATGTTGTATGTCCCGGGCGCCAGGAACTGGTTTTCCA